>CAMHCD010000021.1 GCA_946183545.1 uncultured Clostridia bacterium | reverse complement strand
TTGATAGGCATAGCACGGTCGTATACCTTATCGGTAACGGCGAAGGTAGAGTCGTCGTTGTTGATGGTGCCGCAGTACCACATGTTGGGCGGCACGGTGAACTTACCGTTTTGCAGCTGCTTGGGGTCGTTCTTCCACTGTGAGGGAACGAGGTCAACGATCCATTCCTCACGTCTCGGCATTTCAAGGATAGAGAGCATTTCCGCAAAGTAATACTCAACACGCGCGATGTTCATTTCGTCGAGGATTACCAGATAAACGTTCTCGTTGTAGTTTGCCTCGTACATAGCACGGAGCAGCTCGGTTTCGTTATATTTCTTAGTGAATTCGTTGAAGTAGCCGAACAGCTCGGAGCGGTCACGCCATGAAGGCTGAACGGGGGTGATTACGGACGGGTTGCTTACAAACTTACCGAATGCGTAAGCAAGCGAGGTTTTACCTGTACCGGAAATACCCTGTAAAACTATAAGTCTTGTGGAAGCAAAAGCAGCCACAAAGCGTCTGATCATGGCGATATCGTAATACAGACCCAAGCGCGAGCAAGCAAACAGACGGAAGCGGTCGCAGAACTCGGGCAGGGTGATGTCGTTATCGTACTCAGGCGGCTGATAATCCGCCCAAATCTCGTCGAGCTTGCAGAGCTTGAGGAAGCGGATGCCGCCGGTATCCTCGTCGCCCTCGGCGCCTTCGCCCTTGTTGAGAGCTTCGATCTCTTCGCCGGTGAGCTCGGAAATTTCGTTGGGGTTAAGTCCGATCTGGGAAACCTTCATGGACAGAATCTTATCCTTTTCAAGGTTAAGACGCATAACCTCACGATTGAGCGCCTGCACCTCCTGTACCAGAGAATTGGTGTCCTTGCGGGCGCGTTTATTTCTAAAGAATTTCTTTAAGGAAACAACAATAAAGAACACGATAAAGCCAATAATAGCAACCAGCAGGATGATGGCGATAATAGCCACGACCCAACCCAAGCCGCCGAGGGTATTGGTGTATCGCGTGATGATCTTGATATACTCGGGGATATTAAACGCGCCAAGCATAGTGACAAAGCCGTTCCAGATGGAACCGAAGAATTGTCCTAAAAACTGAAAGAGAAACTTAAAAACAGTATCCATAATTTTCTCCTTAAAAAAATCCGTTAATAAGAATTAATGATTAATGATTAATGATTAATAGTTAAGAATTAATGCTGGATTTTACGTTCAAATAAAACCAATGATTTTGTTTTACAAAAACTCTTAATTCTTAATTCTTCATGACAGATACGGCTAACCTCGGAGCATGCGGTTTTAACTAACCGCATGTCCGGTTACGCCATAAAACTACTTTAGTCTTCTTTTGGTTGTTCGGGTGGGGCTTCGGCGGACGCCTTTTTTTCTACCTCAGCCTTTTGAGAGGCGAGGTACTCGGCGATCGCCTGCTGCTTTTGTTCCTCGGTGAGGTCGGAGTTCGCGATCGCTTCCTCCGCCTGCAGCCTACCCTTTTCCTTGCTGTACGCCATTGCGTTAGCAATAACGCGGACTGCCTGATAGATAAAGAAGATGATCATGGGCAGCAGGATGCATACAAAGAAACCCATGGGGCTTCTGATGAAGTCCAGCGCAGTACCCATACCGCTGATTTTTTGACCATGATAGGTGGCTAAAACATCGTCAGGATAAATATCGCTGAATACGACGGTAGCTGAGGGATCCTGATCGTAGGTAACGTTATTATCGCCTCGGGTCTGATAGGTACCGTCCTCATTGACCTTGTAAATCCTATGGGTGACCAAATCCGCATTTCCGTCCTTGTCAACATCCTGACGGAAGGTAATAATGTCGCCCTCTTTGTACTTATTATTTGCATTTTCGTCCGCGACGTCGCAGATGAGCAAATCGCCCTTGTTGAAGTTATCGGGCTTGTCGCCCTTCATGGAGTCGGTCAATACGCTGATGGGTGCTTTGCCGAATAGGTTGGGAACACCTTCTCCTCCTTTGGTTGTACTGAATACCGAAATCAATGTGAATGCCGATACGATCAACACCAGAATAATCAGTACGTCAACCGCAACGTTTAAAACCTTCTTAAATGTTTTCATCAAAAGTGTACCCTTTCCTATGGTAAAAAATTTGCCTAAGAGTATGGCTTTGCCGACTTCATCACGAATCACTTTACAGAAATAAGCGACAAAGCCGTCTCTCTCAGCGAAGACATTTACCCCTGCTGACTGAGTACCTGTCTTTTAAAAAAGAACCCCGAGCCGAGCGCTCGGCTCGGGGTAAAATTGTAGGTTGAAATTTATCAGATTTACGATAAATTACTTAAGCGTGAGCGCTAATTGGATGTTTTGTACAAGAGTAAGAGTGGTGATATATTGTGTCTTAACTGCGGGATCCTGTCCATCGAGGAAAGCTACAACTGTAAAATAGCAATCACCTGCAACTGAATTTACAGTATAATCATTGTTGGATATTTTCGTATTGGCGGAAGGAACTGCATCATAATGAACGCTTGTTGTTGTGCTTGCAACAGTTTTGGCTGCGGTTGCAGTAATTTCATCGGTATCTGTAGCAGCACTCGCATACTTACCAACTAGTACTTGGTTACCGGAAGCATTTTTATAGTATACAAAGAAACGAACGCCGGGAGCCATAGACGCGGTCTGATGGATAGCAGCAGTCAGATTGTCAATATCAAACACACCTGTTGAATTACCAGAAGCATCACCGGACAAACCAACATAGATTTTTTCCATATAATAGTCACCGTTATTCCAAGCGGTTGCAGCTGTTGCAGCTTTAACCTCTGCATTAGCAGTGTCTCTTGCGCCATTAGTCTCAGATTGAGCTGTGGTAGTAAATGCACTGGGTACAGCAGCAGGAACCATTGATACGGGTGTGAAAGTTCTTGTGGTTCCGCCTGTATTCAGGGTAGTAGTCTGTTTCCATGTGCCGATATCACTCAAAGAATAGAGGGTTGTATCGGATGCAGCTTCTGATTCGGAAATAATCTTTAAACCAAGAGATGACGAAGCTTTGCCTGCAAAACCACTTGCGGAAACGGATTTGTTCTGGGTGAACCATGCGAATGTTGCGGAGCCGAGAGCTACGAGAGCAACGAGCAGCATAGCGATGGATGATAATAACATCCTTTTTCTGGATTTTAACATAGAGAAATTCCTCCTTAAGAATTTTTGCCGATTTTTTCGGCTGTTTTAAAATTATTTATCTTACCCTCGCGGTGTTCAGCAACCACGCGCGATGGTTATGATACGGGTTTGTTTTTCCGCCGAAAGGCAAAAATTCAATTAACGATTAACAATTAACAATTAACATATCATAGCTAAAAGTTTGTTGATAAAAGTTAACGATTATTTGTCATCCGGCTTTTGTTGTTCGCCCGTGTTTTTTACTATACTGATTAATATTTTTATAATTGGTTTTAAATCTGCCATCAAGGAATCATATTCCTTTTGATTTATGTACTCCGATTTGAATAACAGATTAATCCAATACTCGGATTCAACTGCTTCTTTAAGGGCGATACTGTTTTTTGACCTGAATTCCGCTCTGCTAATTACATATTGCCCTTCCGTAACATTGGCTCCGATACTTGTTCCCGAACGCAAGAGCTGTTTTGAAAGCACAAACTCTTTGCGTTCATTCACTAATACCTTGTAAAGCTTTATGATCCTAAGAGCTAAATCATCAGTTTTTGGCTTTATAACTTCTTCTGAAATACTCATACTTCCTATGCCTTAGTGATACAGTCGGGAACCTTGGATTTTACTTTTGCAACCTATCTTCTCGACCTTCACTGTTAATTGTTAATTGTTAATCGTTAATTCGATCAATCCTCTCCGACTACGTCAAACACCATCTGTGATCTTAAGGCGCCGCCGCGGATGGGGTCTTTGCATTCGGGGTCGTTGCCTTCTATCCACATAACGACTGTGTATTTGTCTACGCTGCCGGCATTTAGCGCGGATTTGGAAGTTTTGAATACTGTGGAATTGTCAACAAATTTTGTAGCGTCCTGCTCAGCCTTTGAGCGGTCGGAGTAGGTGCCTTTGGCATAAACCTGATCCTTTCCGTTTTTATAGATTTGGATGCGTACCGCCTCGTCTACCGATTTGGACGCGCCTGTGACTGTCATGGTGGTGTTGTAGTCCAAGTCCTGATCGCCGGTGTTTTTTAGATAGAACGTGTAGGCGAGGTAATCTTCGCCGTTGTGCTGTCCGTCTTTTTCGGTGTCGAGTCCTTTGGGCAGCCAAGATTTGGTGATGTTGGTGACATTTGCCACCGAGCCGCCGTTGAGCTTAACGTTGACGCCGTCCTCAAAGTCTTTGTTTTCACACAGCATGATGGTTTTGCCGTCCTGCAAATCGCCTACCGAGATTACCAAGTCGCCCCACTGGGTAACGAGCATGGAGATGATGTACATGACAAGCAGGGTGGAAAGCAGCGAACCGATGATGATGGCGTAGCGCTTTTTTCGCTTTTTGGCGTCGGCAACCTTCTTTGCCTCTTCCTGTGCGTGGAAATGGTCGTAAACGTCGCTTTTTTTGTCCTTTGCCGCGTCGACTTCGTGTTTTTGACCTAAATCCGCAACTTCCTCGGGAGTCGGAGTGTCAGCCTGTTTATTCTTTTTTTTGAAGGGCATTGTTATCTACTCCTTTCGGGAAAGCTGCAAGGCTTTGAAATGGAAAATTGAAAATGGAAAATGGGAAATTGTTTATCATTTCTTACTTATCTCGGTACATTCGATCCGTTGCGGATGCCTACGAAGGAGAGCTTTACGGTTAAGTTTGCTCTCTGGATATCGTTGTCACATTCGGGATCCTCGCCCTCGAGCCACAGTCTCATGGTGACCTTTTTTGGGGTGAGCTTTTGGAGTGTGAAGAGGTTGTTGCTATCGTCATAGCTCATGTTGCCGCTCGGCAAATCAAATGTAGTAAGCGAGGTAACAGGGGTTCCCTTGTTGGGCTCCCAGGTTTTTACGCTGCTGCCTTCGCCCTCAAAGTCCATGCGGCAGGCACGAACTACGTCGCTTTGCGGAGCCGGAGAGTCTGTGCTTACCTCTGTGCCGCCCGAGGAACCGGTCTGTCTGCCGTTATCGTCCGCCGCCTCGGTGGTGAGGTGGACGTGCATATCGCGCGTGGCGATAAAGTAACATTCAAATTCAAAGTAGGATTCGTCGCCGTTGGGTTCTACCCTTGTGCCATCCTGATAAGCAAAAGCCTTGCCGTCGTTAGTAGTGACGGGGTCAAGGATAATATCCTCCATTGTTTTGTTATACTTGGAACGGAGATAGGAGTTGATCATGTCGTTGGTAATAACATGTGTGTATTGGTCAATGTCCGATCCGTGATTCTCCATGGAAACGCGGAGGTCATCGCCGGTGCTGACGGTCAGCTCAAAGTCCTGAACGCCGGCAAAGGTGTTGACGGTGAACCACGCGAAGGTGGCGCTTGTCATGCCGAGAATGGCTAAAACGCTGAGAAAAATAATGAGCCTTTTGCGCTTTCTCAGTTTAAGCCGTGTATTGTTAAAATAGTTTTTTATTGTCACGTTAACCCTCCTATCCGCACATATAGAGGAGCATTCACCCGATTATGAGTATCTATTTACTTCTATATTTTACAATATTCATCACATAATTGTCAAGATTCTTTATGCAATTTTTTTAAACTATTCGAAAATTGTGCAAGTTTTTTTGTTACTTGGTTATAACTTACAAAATACCATTCCGATTTTTAGTTATTTCACCTGTGGAATTATGTGGAAAAGTTGCATATAGCTGAGTTTTTAAAAGTTTTATCCATATGTGTTTCGTTACTGCCCTTTTTTCGGCGCTGATTTGACGCGGCAGTTCTTGACGGAGCGAATGAAAATGGTTATAATGAAGCTGTAGAACTCACCGGAGGTGAAGGCTTTGAAAATATTTCGTAAACTATTATCCGTCATTTCGGCTGCCGCTTTGACAGTAACTGCTGCCACCGCTGCGTGTGTCGGCGCTAACGCGGTTGTTATTATTTCGGATGACAATTTTGAATATACCTACAGCGACAACGCATGGCAGCTTTATTCTTATATAGGAAGTGACACTGTGGTCACCCTGCCGGACAGCTACGCCGGAATGCCTGTCAACGGAGTTTTGTCCGAGTGCTTTGCCCAAAGCGGAGTTACCTCTGTGACCATCCCCGACAGCTATCAATTTATCGGCAGCTACGCGTTTTATAACTGCGGCGAGCTTAAAACGGTGAGCTTCCCATCAACTCTAAGCAGTATCGGTATGGGCGCGTTCGCCCAAAGCGGAGTGGAAAGCGCGGATTTGTCCGAAACAAAGCTTGACACTATCAGCAGCTATACTTTTCAGGACTGCGCGGCGCTGACCGAGGTTGAACTGCCGGCAAGCACAAAAACCATCGGTATCAACGCGTTCGCACGCAGCGGACTTGAGGAGATCGTCTTACCCTATGGAGTGACTGTGCTCGGCGACGGCTGCTTTACCGACTCCGCACTGACTTACGCCGAGCTGCCCGAATCGCTGACGACTATCGGCGCGGACGCGTTCCGCAACGACACAGCGCTGACTGAGCTGTATATCCCCGATTCCGTCACGAGTATCGGCGCGTATGCGCTGTATCCCATGTCGGTGCGGGGCACCCTGAGCGTGACGTACTTTGAGGACTCTTACGCTGACGAATACTGCTACGAAAACTTTGTGACGTCTACGCGTTCCTATCAAAAAATCATGGGCGACTCTAATTTGGACGGATCTGTGGATATCAACGACGCTACCGTTATTCAGCGGCACTGCGCAGGAATCGAGCATTTGAGTCAACCCGGCAAGGCCACCGCCGATGCTGACCGTGACGGCAAAATCACTGTGAATGACGCGACAACGGTTCAAAAGCATTTGGCAGGATATCAAGTGTTTTTATAAGTGTATAGTGATTTTTGAAAAGTAAATAATGAAGGTCGGGCAGATAGGCTCATTTTACTGAAGCTTATCTGCCCGACCATATTTTTAATTATTTATCATTTGCTGTTGCTTGCACTTACGCGTCACGTCCGCAGCATTTTTTATACTTCTTGCCGCTGCCGCAGGGACAGGGGTCGTTTCTGCCGACCTTTTTGCCTTTGCGCACGGTTTTGTTGGCGGTGTCGGTGCCGTCGCCCGAGGTTTGGAGGGGCTGGGCTACCTGCTCGCGCTTGAGCGCGTTTTCGAGCGCCGCGTTGCGCTTGGCGGGTTTTTGCACCTCAACCGCAACGGGGGGCTGTTCCTCCTTTGCCGCCGCCTGAGCCTGCGCGACTGCCTGTGCCTGAGCAACTGCCTGAGCCTGCGCCTGAGCCGCAGCCTTGCGCGCTGCCTCAATAGCCTCCTGGCGCTTCTGGATCTCTACCACGCGCTTGGGCATAATGAGCATCATGCGGACTGTGTCCTCACGGATAGCCTCGATCATCTCGTCAAACATATCGAAGCCTTCCAGACGGTACTCTACTACCGGGTCGTGCTGACCGTAGGAACGCAGACGGATACCGGCTTTGAGCTGATCCATCGCGTCGATGTGATCCATCCAGTGGGTATCGACCGCCTTAAGCAGATATACGCGCTCCATCTCGCGGAGGGTTTCGGCGGGAAGAAGCTCTTCGTTCTCCGCAAAAATCTTTTTGGCGTCTTCCTTTATCATATCGCCGATCTCGCCGGGCTCCATGTCCTCGAGATCCTCGGGGTCGAAGCTATACTTTTTATCGTCGGAGATTATCCAACCCTTATAGTATTCTACCAAGCCGGCAACGTTCCAGTTTTCGCGGTCGCCCTCGGGCAGATAGTGCAGTACGGAGGTGTCGATGGTGTCGCTGAGCATCTTCTCCACGGTTTCGTGCAGATCCTCGCCGTTGAGCACCTGGTCGCGCTGACCGTAGATGATCTCACGCTGGCGGTTGAGTACGTCGTCGTACTGGAGCACGTCTTTACGAATGCCGAAGTTGCGCATCTCGACCTTCTCCTGAGAGCTCTCGATGATGCCGGTAAGCATTTTGTTTTCGATGGGCTGGTCTTCCTCAACGTTCATGCGCTCCATCATCGCGCGCATTCTGTCGCCGCCGAACAGACGCATCAGATCGTCCTCGGTGGACAGGAAAAATCGGCTTACGCCCGGGTCGCCCTGACGTCCGGAACGTCCGCGGAGCTGGTTGTCGATACGGCGTGACTCATGACGCTCGGTGCCGATGATCATAAGACCGCCTGCCGCGCGAACCTGATCCGCCTCGTCCTTGATCTCTTCTTTATATTTTTCGTTGAGCTCTTGGAAGGTCTTGCGCGCCTCCAAAATCTCCTCGTTGTCGGTTTCGGCGTAGCCGGTAGCTTCCTCGATAAGCTCCTCCGGATAGCCCTGCTTGCGCATGGAAGCCTTTGCCATGAACTCGGAGTTACCGCCGAGGATGATATCGGTACCACGGCCTGCCATGTTGGTAGCGATGGTTACAGCGCCAAGCTTACCTGCCTGGGCAACGATCTCCGCTTCCTTGTCGTGCTGCTTAGCGTTGAGGACGTTATGCTTTACGCCTCTGCGCTTGAGCATTTTTGAAAGCAGCTCGGATTTTTCGATGGAAATGGTACCGACCAGCACGGGCTGACCCTTTTCGTGAGCCTCAACGATCTGGTCGATAACGGCGTTGAACTTGCCGTTTTCGGTTTTATATACGGAGTCGGGCAGATCCTGACGGATAACGGGCTTGTTGGTGGGGATCTCCACAACGTCGAGCTTATAGATCTCCTGGAACTCCTCGCTCTCGGTTTCACCGGTACCGGTCATACCGGACAGCTTTTTATACAGACGGAAGTAGTTCTGGAAGGTGATGGTGGCAAGGGTCTTGCTCTCACTCTGTACCTTTACGCCTTCCTTTGCCTCGATCGCCTGATGCAGACCCTCGTTGAAGCGTCTGCCGTACATAAGACGGCCGGTGAATTCATCGACGATGATGATCTCGCCGTCCTTGACGACATAGTCAACGTCGTTCTTCATTACGCCGTTAGCCTTAATAGCCTGGTTGACATGGTGCTGGATAGCAAGATTATCGGGATCGGTGAGGTTTTCGATGCCGAAGAACTGCTCAGCCTTCTTTACGCCGTTCTGGGTGAGGGTAGCGGTCTTTTGCTTTTCGTCCACAACGTAGTCGATGTTGTTTTCGGCGTAGTATTCCTCCATGTCGTCCTTTGCGTCAAGCTCTGTGAAACGCTCCATTTTAAGAGTTTTTGCGAGCTTGTCGGCTCTTTCGTACAGGTCGGTGGACTTGTCGCCCTGACCGGAGATAATAAGCGGAGTACGCGCCTCGTCTATGAGGATGGAGTCTACCTCATCGACGATAGCAAAGGCGTGCTCGCGCTGTACCTTGTTTTCTTTATATACGACCATGTTGTCACGCAGATAGTCAAAGCCAAGCTCGTTGTTGGTGCCGTAGGTGATGTCGGCGGCGTAGGCTTCCTTACGCAGGGAGTTTTCAAGGTCGTGGGTGATCAGACCTACGGAGAGCCCGAGGTACTTATACAGCTTGCCCATCCACTCGGAGTCACGGCGGGCAAGGTAATCATTGACGGTAACGATGTGCACTCCGTTGCCTGTAAGCGCGTTAAGATACGCGGGCAGGGTAGCGACCAGGGTTTTACCTTCACCTGTTTTCATTTCGGCAATACGTCCCTGATGGAGAACGATGCCGCCGATAACCTGAACAGGGAAGTGCTTCATGCCGAGCACACGCCAGCTTGCCTCGCGGCATACCGCAAAAGCGTCGGGCAGAATATCGTCTGTGGTCTCGCCGTTTGCAAGGCGCTCCTTTAACAGGGCCGTCTGGTTCTTCAGCTCGCTCTCGCTCATGGCGGCGTATTTATCCTCAAGGGCAAGCACCTTTTCGCTTATAGGCTGCACGCGCTTGACCTCACGCTTACTGTAGTTGCCAAACATGGCTTTCAAAAAATTCATGACAAAAGTCCTTTCTATGGTTAAAATGGAAAATGGAAAGTTAAAATCGGAAAATGTCGGTCGGGAAGAAAGGTTTGTTTTTCAAAAGCGTCAAACGCCCGTCCTTTACTATTCGCTGAATTTATCCGCCGTTCCTCAAACACGCTGCTGCGTATTTCATTGCAACGTCGGCAACGGGACACGCGTATTCAAAGCCGTAGCCCGAATCCTCCACCACACACGCAAAGGCAAGCGGAGCGTCCTCGTCCTGAGAGTAGCCCACCATCCACGCGTTTGGTTTTTTGTCCTCGCCTACCTCGGCGGTGCCGGTTTTTGCGCAGACGCTGAGTCCCTCAAAAAGACCGCTGCGCTGGTAGCTGTAGTAATCTCTGACAGTGTAGCGCATTACATCATCAAGCTGAGAGGCGGTATTGGAGTTGATCAGGTCGTACTCCTTTGGCTTGTTAAAGCCGATAAGCTTGAGCAGATCTCCGGAGCCGTCCTTGATATATGTGGGGTTAACTGCTTTGCCGCCGTTGCCGATAGCGCCGCAAAGCACAGCCATCTGCATTGGATTGACAGCGTCGTCGTACTGACCGATACCAGACCAGGCAAGCTGGTTGTCGTTGGCGTCGGTCACGTCAAAGTGACCCTTGGCTGTTTTTACGTCGTCCACCTCATAGGACTTGTTGATGCCCATTTTTCCGGCGGTTTCGTTCATAACGTCGCGTCCGAGCTCAACCGCGATCTCCGCAAAAACTATGTTGCAGGAGTGGGACATGGCTGTCTTGTAGTCGATCTCGCCATGGGTTTCGGTGCAGGTGACCATGTGTCCGCCTATCTCCTTTTGACCCGTGCAATTCCATGTGCGGGTGTACAGGTCGGACATATTCTCCATAGCCGCCGCGGAGGTTACTATCTTGAAGATGGAACCGGGAGCGTAGCTCGACGACAACACGTTGTCAAGATATACTCCGTCGTACTGATCCTCGTTGCTTTCGTTGATCTCGGGAGGATTGGCAGGATCGTAGCCGGGTGTGCTTACAGAGCACAACACCTCGCCGGTTTTATAGTTATATACCACGCAAGCGCCCTTTTTGCCGTAAGCGGCAAGCGCGTCGTAAGCGGCAGCGCAGGTGGAGGCGTCCACCGTAAGGGTGATATCGTGGGAAATACGCATAGACTGAGGCATGTTCAAACCCCAAATCAGGCTGTAGCCCGACAGCTGCGAGCGGTATTTGCTCTGAACCGCCGTAGAAATATTCAGGCTGTTGTCGCCCACTGTATGCAAAAGTCCTCTGCGGACGCTTGAATTGTCGTTGTAAACACGGTCGCCGTCCACGGTTTCGGCAAGAATGTAGCCCGAGCGGTCATAGATAACGCCCGCCTGCTCCAAGCCGCCGCTGCCCGACACATGGGCGTTGTACGGCTGATCGACCCACGCCTCGGCGTTGACGATCAGTTCAAACGAGAAAAACCCGATCCCGCCTATAAAAGCCAGCGCAAACAGCAGGATCAGCGTGTTTCTGCGCATAATACGTTTCATTGTATTATCACTCCCTTTTTCGGAGAAGATGAAAATCTATAAGATGTCATTTCGACCAACGTGGAGAAATCTCCTTGATAGGAAACCATCTGCCACTGATTGGGAGATTCCTCGACTTCGCTCGGAATGACAGCATAGTTAATCTAATGTGATTTCTTTCCACTCAGGATTGAATGATTCAACCAGCATGTTTTTCTTTGACCGCGACCATTTTTTTAATTGTTTTTCTCTTGCTATAGCCGCGTTGATATCCGATGTCATTTCATAGTACACCAGTTTATGGATATTGTATTTCTTTGTAAAACCATCTACACTCATTTGCCTATGCTCATACATTCTTCTTTTCAGGTTATTAGTAACGCCAATGTACATTACATTTCCGTGGTCATTTGTAGCAATGTATACATAGTAGTTATGGTTCATACTCTTTTCCGTAGAATGTTGCTATGTCATCCCAACCAAAAGATGTCATTTCGACCAACGTGGAGAAATCTCCTTGATAGGAAACCATCTGCCACTGATTGGGGGATTCCTCGACTTCGCTCGGAATGACAGCGTTATCGTTTAATCGAATATGTTCTTTCATCAGCCGCCTTGATGAAGGCGATAAGTCCCCAAACCGACATGATACTGGAGCCGCCGCAGCTGATAAAGGGGAAGGTAACGCCCGTAAGGGGCAGGATATCTGTAGCGCCGAAGATATTCAGCGAGAGCTGAACCACCAGTAAGCCTGCCGCGCAGCCCGCGGAAATAGAGTAAAAGGTGCTGCGGCTGCGTGTGGTGATGGCGCGCGAATATATAACAAGAAGGGCTACCGAAAGCGCGATGGTGATAGCGACGATAATGCCCATCTCCTCGGCGACCAAGCCGAACACCAAGTCGCTTTCCGAGGCGGCAACCTGCTTTAAAAAGCCGTTGCCCACGCCAACGCCGAACAGTCCGCCGCTGGCAATAAAGGTGAGGACATGCGTTTGCTGATATCCCTCCGCCTGCGCGTACTCCCAAACATGACGCCAAGCCTTGAACCGGTCGGCAACGTATGGCTTGAATCGCAGTACAAAGGTGACGCCGAACGCCGCCGCTGCCACTGCAAGGATGATAGTTTTTATATCGCCGGAGCGCATAAACGCAATAAGCAGGAATGTCACGAAGAAGATCAGCGCTGTGCCGAAGTCGCCCATCAGCGCCAGCAGACCGACGCAGATCATTGAAAAAATGATGAACTCGATCAGGCTCTTTTTTGTTTGCAGCTTATCGAGAGTGCCCGCGCCGATAAAGATGTATATGATCTTGACCAGCTCGGACGGCTGGAAAGAGAACGAACCGATGTAGATCCAGTTAGCCGCGCCCTTTGTGATCTTACCGAACAAAATACTCGTGAGCAGCAGTCCCACCGCCACGATCATCATCGGAAAACGGAAACGGCTGATTTTGTCGGGGTCTTCGATAAGCTTGATGATTACGCAGAACATAACCATGCCCACCGCCGCCGCGATAAGTTGTATGTAGGCGGAGCGTTCCACCTGCCGCACAAGTATCATTACGCCTATTCCCGTCAAAAACAACGCCAGCGCTTCAAGCTCAAAGTTGACGCGCCTAAGCGCGAAGTATGACACGCAGAAGAAGCCCCATTCCACAGCCGCGAGCGCGCCGAACAGGATCAGCGGAGACTGCGGGTTTGTGCCGTCGTTCCAGTACATGGCTTCAACCGCCATAAAAAAGTGAAACAGCGTCACCATGAGCATCAGCTTCCACGCCTTGATAGCGGGCTTGTTGCTGACCTTCTGGAAGAACCAGCTCGATTTAAGAGGCGCCTGAAATTCCTCGCCTCTGCGGAATTCAAAATCGGTGGAACCGATAGTAATAACGTCGTTTATCAGCACCTGAGCTCTGCCCTCGATGGGAACTCCGTTGACAAAGGTGCCTCCGGTGGAGCCTACGTCGGTAATAAACCAGCCCTCTTTGCGTCTGAGCAGCACGCAATGGTTGCGCGACACCGCAAGATCGGACACGACCACGTCGCTGCCCTTGCTCCTGCCGATGGAATTTTCCCAGAACAGTATCGGGATAACGCTGCCCGTTTTCATATTGCACAGCGTTACCAGCGGCTTTTCGGTTCGTCTGCGGCGGCGCATCGCCGCGTAACACTGATATACAATTACGATGGCGTAAACAGGCAGCAACACGCGCAGCGCAACTACGCCTGCATCAAAGATAAACGATAAATCAGGCATTTCGCAGACCTCCTTGTTCACTCATAGTTATACAGTATAAATGATACCGCAAATCAGCGCGTTTGTCAATATTTTTACTTCGCGTACTTTACTTCGCGTACTTTGGAACGGTTTAATTGTTAACGTCGGTGTTTCGCGAGATAGAATAGAAATATTGGAAGCTGTGATGGCAATGGAAATAGCGTTAGGAGCAAATGCCGCCTGTGGCACATAAAAATACGGTCGGGCGCGACGGTTGCTTTTTAGCAAACCTGTCTGCCCGACCTTCACTGTTAATTGTTCATCGTTAATTGTTAATTGAAATATTTATCATACTGCTTCCAGCCGGAGGTATAGCGCGCCAAGATACCGGCGTCCGCGCCGTTGACCACGCCGTCGCCGTTGATGTCGGCTGCCGCCATGTTCTTGATCTTTTCCCCGTAGCCCTTCCAGCCGGAGGTGTAACGGTTTAAAACACCCGCGTCCGCGCCGTTGACAATGCCGTCGCCGTTTACGTCGCCGATCAGCACAGAGGGCTGAGGCTCGGGCTTGTCATAGATGACGGCAATGCTTTTTGCGCCGATAGTACCGCTGAGCTTGCCGTCCTTGGAGGTAAAGGTGCCTCCGCCGATCTCGTCCGTGTATGTGCCTTCCGCCACAGTGGTGGAGTTGTCAATATTAACAGCCTCGTTTGTCATATTGATGATAACAGCCCCCTTTGTGCCTCTTTGTACCATCAGCAGTCCGGTGTTGGTTTTTCCGCTGTTGTCCTTTAGGTTAAGGCGTCTGACGGGTTCGCCTGCAAGGGCGTTGCGGAACTTATTGACCGCCACTACCTCGGGATGGAAGAAGTTATCGTCGCCGCGCTTGCCGATAAGGTTGTCGCCCCACTGGTTGGTGGTGCTGCTGCCGTTGGGTCGGCTGAAAAACAACGGTGTGGTGTCGCCGCCGGCGCTTATTATCGCCCAGCCGTAGCGCACCTGACGGTTGTCGATCTTGCTGTAGCTGCCGTCGGCATAGTTATCGTGAGATTCCACCCATGTAACGAGCTTTGATTTATCCACACCCGTTACCTGGAAGTTGTTTACCGCTTTAAGGGTCATTTTGTTGTTTGCCAGATCCTCACGAAGATTTGTGCCGAAGTTGGACGCGGTCACGTTCATAAGGTTTGCGTAGTCCGCAATACGGTCGCCGCTGCCCTGCAAAATCTCACCGTACTGGAACTCTGCGCCGTTATCGAGCACTACGTTCCAGAAGTCGCCTGCAAAGCTGTGACCGTCAACGGGAGCGTCATCGTTGAGCTCTATGTGCTTTGCCGCGTCAAAGCGGAAGCCGTCCGCGCCTGCTTCCACACACGCCTTTAAGTAGTTTAGGATGTAGGTCTGCACATTGGGGTTCTGGGTGTTTAAGTCATACAGACCCGAAAGCTTGCCCTGAGTCACCTCGTAGCGGTTGCCCCAGTTTTCGATTTCCACTCGGCTGTGGAACGCGCCGCCCTGAATGTTCTTGACGCTGCTTGAAATCGCGCTGTAATCGGAGGAGCAGTGGTTGACCACCGCGTCCACGATTATTTTTAAGCCCAGCTTATGCGCTTCTTCACACATGGACTTAAACTCCTCCAATGTGCCGAGCTGATAGTTGCCTATGGTGTAGTTTGTAGGCTGATACTGATAGTACCACTTGCCTCTGCCGTAAAGCTGCATGCCGCCGTTGTCGCCGACCTTGACCTCGTTGATAGGTGAGGTCTGGATAGCGGTATAGCCCGACTCCGCAATAAGCTCGAGGTTTTCCTTGATAGTGTTGAACGACCAGCACCATGCGTGCAGGATAGCGCCCTCCCTGATGGTCGGAGCCAAGTTATATGATTTGGCTGAAACCTCCTGTTTTGGCGCAGTCGCCGCACCTGCGGATGCGCTGAACATCGTCAGCAGCATACAAACCGCTAATAATATAGCCGATTGTTTTTTGAAGAATGATTTCATGAAAATCCCCCTTTGAATAATTTTTTTGTCATTTTAATAGTATCATATTTATATCGTAAAAATCAACATATTTTGCGTATTTATTAATTATTTATATTATATTTTTCCATTTTTAAGCAAACTACGCTTTCAAAGCCTCCTGATGTATCCAAATAATCCCGACATTATTTTCGTCTATCACTTGACAAAACCGACAAAAAGTGATATTACAATGTATAATTAAACCAAAGGAGTAGTTCTTATGAATAAAAAAATCTTAACCATTGTTTTGGCAGGCGCTATCGCGCTTGCTTCCGCCGCAACTCTTGCAGGCTGCGGAGAGAAAAAAGATGATAACAAAAAGGTAATGACCACCACCGCTATCGCCACCACAAAGCCCGTTGCAACAACTGCCGCTGCATCCACCGCGGCAAACGCTACCGACGCAAACGGAAACAACATTCAGGCTACCAACTCCAACAACCTGAGCACCATTGCTCCCAACGCGGACGCGGCAAACGTCAATAACTCCAACGGTATTGTTGACGCAGCTTTGGCAGCAGGCGGTTACTCCAAGGCTAACGGCTTTTGGGGCAGCATTTACACATCCTATGATGTAAACGGCACTACCTACTATGCGGTCAACATTCTTGACGAAAACAACATGGTACAAACCATGATTTGGGTATCTCCCGACGGCACTACATTTGACGATGTAACCTTCTACAACAATTATATCGCTCCGGATTACAACGCCGATCCCAACAAGACTGTTGAGCAAAGCCCCACCTACTATATCGGTCAGGACGGTCACGGTTATCCCACCACTCCCGTATACGCCGACGAGGGCGATTATGACGGCGAGGACAATACCGTTGCCGCATATCAGGGCGAATAAGCTATAACACTTATACATAATACAAGCCGATCCTTTACGGGTCGGCTTTTTATATACATATATAAATGTAAAAGGGCGGAACAACTCCGCCCTTAGTTATTTAGTCAGATATTATTTTAAAATGTTTCTCCAATCCAAATCGCCGCGCTCCAAGCCGTGGATCAAAACCTCGGCGGTAGCGATATTTGTGGCTACAGGGATATTATGCATATCACAAAGGCGCAGCATATCCATATCGTTTGCCTCGTTCGGCTTGGGGTTAAGAGGGTCACGGAAGAACAGGAGCATATCGATTTCGTTGCAGGCGATGCGCGCAGCTATCTGCTGGCTGCCGCCCTGCGAACCCGAAAGGAATTTTTGTACGGAAAGACCGGTCGCTTCGGAAACCATCTTGCCTGTTGTTCCTGTGGCGCACAGATTATTACGGCTGAGCACGCCGCAGTAAGCTATACAAAACTGTACCATCAGTTCCTTTTTCTCATCATGTGCAATAAGGGCTATATTCATATCCGTCATCCTCCAAACTATTATTTTACTGATTACGTTTATTTACTGCATCACAAGCGGGACGCGTTGTCCGTCCAGCCGTTTGGCAAGCCGGTCAAACGCCGACAATGCCGAGTTGAATTCTATTCCCGCCGCGCCGCGCTGCATTATGACAGAAATATCAATGCTGAACGGAACCACAGCGATCAACTGAGTTTGAGAAGCGTCTATCACCGCATCCAAATCGGGATAGAAGCCTAACTTTTTAAACATCTTTTTATCAAAACGGTTGATAACCAGACGAATGTTCTTTATTCCTGCCGCCTCTAACTTTTTGCGCACCTTTACGCCGCCGCGCAGCGAGGTGGGCTCGGCGTTTGACACAATGAGCGCACGGTCAGCCGGAGCCGCCGCCGTAACAAAGCCGGAACCGATGCCGGCAGGGGAATCGATGATAACATAGTCAAAATTGTTTTTGACCGAATCGACAAGCTGCCTGAACACCGAAGGGCTAAGCTCATTTTCCGCATCAAAGGGAGCAGCCATAAGGTAGAGATTATTGTTGTGACGGCTTTTGTATACCGCCTCGCCAAAGGAACAGTTGCCGCAAACCGCGTCGGACGCGTCAAACAGAATGTCCTGCTCGATGTCGAGCATAATATCCAATCCGCGCATTCCGCTGTCGCTGTCGATCAGCAACACTTTTTTACCTTGTTTTACCAGCGCAACCGAAAGACAAATGCACACGGTAGACTTTCCTGTGCCGCCTTTTCCGGAAGCAACAACAATAACATTGTTCATAATAATACTACCTCTAAATTATTTTATCACAAAACAAACCAAAGAGCAACCTGCACACGATATTTTTTTCACACAAACTTTTTGTGCACATTTTAGTTATTCTCAACAAAAGAGTGCTTCTAATTAACCCAATTACACAACGTATTGTGGGATATACCGTCAGAGATACAATTGTCCGCTCAGCTAAAAAACTACTTTTCATTAAAATACGCGTCAAGCATATCGCGTGCCACCTGCATGGAATAAGTACCCTTTACGCCGTGCTCAAGCACAACTGCGACCGCTACCTCGGGTTTTTCATACGGCGCGTAACAAATAAAGGTGGTGTGGTCGGAGCCCGAGTTCTCGGCGGTGCCTGTTTTTGCCGCCACCTTTATCTTATAATTTCCAAACACACTGTGCGCCGTGCCCGCTTCGCTTTTGGTCACGTTGAGCATAGCCTCCTGCACCAGTTTTAAATTGTTCTTGGATACGCCTGCTGTGTCTACGGTTTTCTTTTGATTGTAGTCTTTAACTGTGGTTTTGCGCGTATAGTCGGTAACCTTGCTTACAAGGTGGGTTTTAAGCCGCGTACCGTTGTTGGCAAGGGTAGCGGCGTAGGTGGCGAGCTGAACAGGGGTAAATGCGTTATCGGACTGACCTATAGCCGCCGATACCGTGTTGCCCTCCTCCCATGTGGTGGAGTCGCGGCCTGCCAGAGTGCCGCGCGCCTCGTCGATCTCTACGCCCGTATATTCGCCGAAGCCGAGCTTTTCGGCATACAGATACATGTTCTCGATACCAAGCCGCCTGCCGGTTTCCGCAAAGTAGTAGTTACACGATTCGGTAATAGCACCGTTTAGGTTTTCGTCCTCGTGACGGTGCATACACTTGACCACGTTGGTGGGATAGTAGTCGTACTTTTCGGTACAGTAAATATTCGTGTCGGGCTTTATGATTTTTTCCTCAAGCGCCGCAAGCGCTACGCAGGGCTTAAAAACCGAGCCCCAAGCAAAGGTGCCTGTAAACGCGCGGTTAAACAGCGGAGCGTTTTTGTTTTGCGTCAGCTTGACGTAATAATCGCCGTAATCGCTGTATTTGTTCAGGTCGTAGGTAGGGTAGCTTGCCGCTGCCAAAACCGAAAAATCTCTGACGCTGAGCATTACGGCAGCGCCCGACTCGCAGTCCTCGCCCTGTAGCTTTTCGCCCTTATACTCCGCTTGCTCCTGACCGTAGGCTTTTGCGTCCCTGATGTTTTTTTCAAGCGACTTTGCAGTTGCCTTTTGTATGCGGCTGTCTATGGTGAGGAACACCGAGTTGCCGGGTTGGGAATCTATCGTTTCAACGGTGTCAACTATGGAACCGCCGGCGTTTTTTCGGATGATCTTTGTTCCGCCTACGCCCTTGAGCTCCTGCTCAAACACCTGTTCAATTCCGAACTTGCCCACCTCGTCGGTGAGCTGATATTCCTTTTTGCTGTCCTTTAGCCTGTCTAAGTCCTCCTGCGACGCGGCTCCCATAGCGCCTAAGATATGCGGAGCAAGCGTTGCGTTTTCCGCGCGGCGCACAAGATAAGTCTGCACATCCACGCCGCTGACGCCCTGGGTGTTTTCGCTTACGGCGTTCATAGCGTTGCGGCTGATGTCGCCGGCAATGACAAAGGGATTATTGTTTGAGTAGCCCTCCTGCGCCATTCCGTAGCGCACGGAAAGCACCTTCCTCAGCTGGGGAGGGGTGTAACCGTCGGGCACGCTGTACTTTTGCTTCAGCGCGGCTATACACAACGCCGCCGAAGCGTCCTGTTTTACCTCGACATAGCTGCGCAGCTGCGCCACAGCCTCGTCGCTGTCCGGCTTAAAGCGGTAGTCGTCGCCGTTCATCTCAATAGGCAGAGTATCGTTCCAAGTATCGCCCGTTTTTTCCAGCAGTGATATAAGCAAAAGGCATGTGTTGTTCAAGGTGTCTTCGTCGGCATACAGCTTGTCTATAACTATTTTATAGTGGGTGGTGTTTACAACCAAGCCCACCCCGTTTTTATCTAATATTTCTCCGCGAACCGCGTCGGTCTGCACGGAATAATTGGTGGATTTGGCGGATATCAGCTTGTACTGGTTTCCGTGGATCAACTGCCAGTCTACAAGGCGCGCGGTAAAAACAGCCATGCAAACAAGAGACAGAATGATACAAACGGTAAACGGTGTTTTCAGTCTTGATTTTTTCATACCGCGCCCCCTTTCTTTATTTTACGGCACTGTTAATAAAGACTGCCTTTTGCCGTAAAGCTCCTGTGCAAAAATCCCGTCACAACATACAGCGGGACCGCGCAAAGCAAAGTCAAGCCCATGCGCGACAGATAATGTCCCGCAAAAAGCGCGCCTGCGTCGGGAACTCCCGCGATCAATCGGAACAGTATAAAATGAACCCCCAACACGGCAACAACAGCCGCTGCCGAGGTAACGATAAACGTAAACAAAGTTGCGTTCAAATATAAGCCCGACAGGCTCCAAACCAAAGCGCAGACTATAGTAAACGAAATCGCAAAATAGCCTATTGTGCCGCCGCTGTTGCAGTCGGCAAAAATCCCGCACACCGCAGCCGTTATTACGGACGGGATAAAATCCTCATACGCCGTAACAGCCAGCGCCATCGACAGCAGCAAAAACGGCTTGCTTCCCCACACAACTGGCAGCAGCTTAGGCGTTGACTGCAATACGCACATCAGGATGATGAGCAGGGCATAGGCAAGATATTTAAAGAAAGGCCGGTTGTTACTTTTCATTTCCGTCCACCTTTCCCTTTGCCTTGAAATCGGTGATGACCGCTGCGGTGCTTACCGTGCGGATGTCCTCATATGGCTTTATTACCGCATATCGCGACGCGTCGTAGGCGTTGAACTCCACGCGCTGCACCTCGCCGATCAGCAGTCCGCCGGGGTACACTCCGCCGGTACCGGAGGTCACGATCATATCGCCCTTCTTCACCTTATGGTTTTCCGCAAGCTTAGTCATTGCCGTCAGGTTTTGGTCGCACAGGGTAGCGCTTCCGTTTATGATACCGTTGTCGCCGCTCTGCTTGTCCTTTGCGCCTGTTTTTGTATCGGGCGAAAGCACGGTTTTCACCTTGCAGGTAGCGGCGTCCGCCTGACATACCCAGCCGATCAGACCGTTTTCGGTAATGACGGGATTGTTGACCCCAACGCCGTTTGAGGTGCCGATATCAAGTGTAAACGCATAGAAATCATCGTTTGCGTCGCGCTTTATCACATTGGCAGGGGTCATTTGGCAGGACGGGTTGTCCTTTTTTATGTCGAGCAGCTTTTGCAGCCGCGCGTTTTCCTGTTTGATGTCTATGTAATCCGAAACCTGAGCGCGAAGCTCGGCGTTTTCGGTTTTGAGTCTTTCCACTTCGCCGCGCAGCTCCTCCGCAGATGCGGAACCGTTGTCGGCGGTCGCCGAGGCTGTCACCTGAAACAAGCCCCTTGTAACAAGGTTTACTCCGCTTGATATCAGGGAGTTTTCCTCCTGCGACAAAACGCTCATCAGCGACAGGATGATGAGCGTAATAATCAATGCCTTACGGTTTTTGTCGTCCATTCTTCTCATAGCTTTTATACTCAGCGGCGGTTATGCTTATATTGAATACCCTGCGCCTTGCTCAAACGTTTTCCCGCGCCGTCAACCACACAGTCGAGCGGACGCTTGGCAACGTGGACGGGCATACCCGTTTGCTGCATGACCAGCATGTCTATACCGCGCAGCAGCGCGCCGCCGCCGGTCAGCATTATTCCGCGGTCGATTATATCCGCAGAAAGCTCGGGGGGTGTTTTTTCCAGTGTTGTTTTGATGGCTTCAATTATCGTGTTAAGCGGGTCGGCAAGCGCCTCGCGCACCTCCGCCGCGGATATAGTGATATCGTTTGGCAGACCGTCAACAAGGTTTCTGCCCTTTACGGTCATGCTCTCCTCGTTGTCATAAGGATATGCCGAACCGATCTTTATTTTGATATCCTCGGCGGTGCGTTCGCCGATAAGCAGGTTATAGTTGCGCTTGATATAGGTGGAGATCGCCTCGTCAAACTTATCGCCTGCAACGCGCACCGAGCACGCTGTGACGATGTCGCCGAGCGAGATCACCGCCACCTCGCTGGTGCCGCCGCCGATGTCCACTACCATGCTGCCGGTGGGCTCGTCCACGGGCATACCCGCGCCGATAGCCGCCGCCATGGGCTCCTCTATCAGAATTACGGGAGGCTTTGCGCCTGCCTGATACGCCGCGTCCTCAACCGCCTTGCGCTCTACCTC
>CAMHCD010000020.1 GCA_946183545.1 uncultured Clostridia bacterium | reverse complement strand
GCTAAGGCAGAGCAGAGAGCGCCGACTCTGCTCTGCGCCCTTTCTCTTTGCGTTTGAAATTTGAGCCACATGAAACAAAGAAATCGGAGGAACAAAAATGTCTAAATATAGCCAAACACCGCAGGGAATGTATCACGGTCCTCTCCCTGTGCGTAATTTCTTTCCTTTGCCAAATGCTATTTTCGATCTCGGGTTGACGGCGGAGGAAATCGCCGTCTATGCTTTTCTAATGAAGTGCGAGGACAGGCGAACCTACACCTGCTATCCGAGTTACAAAACAATTGGCAGAGCTATCGGGAAAAGCAAAAACACTGTTATCAAATATGTGAATATGCTTGAAGAAAAAGGTTTAATCACCAAACACAAAACCTTTGTGGTAACCAAAGATGGTATGACTGAGTTGAGTTGTTTGAGTGAGTGCGAGGGCTTCATCAATGGTTTTCGGTTAGGCGTCAGGCTGATGGCGGAATCGTTTTACGGCAGAGAATAACAATCGCCCGGAAGCGTGTTGCGCGCTGTCGGGCGGTTGATGTTACTTGCACAAAAATAAAAATTTGCTACGCATAACCAAAGAAAAGGTTGTTTTTGCCGAACTGAAATGCTGTTGTCAGATTTAAAAATTTCATAGCATAAAGCAAAAAAGCTGCACTCGACAGGTTCGCCGGGTGCAGCTTTTTATACAGTTTTAAAAATCAATTTATTTTCGTAGAGTACATTACTCTGCGAGGATTATCCGTTTTTTCAGAAAACAAGCGGACATAGAACGTGAATGACTGGATTTTTGACGGCAAAAAAGCCGGAAACTGTCATTCAATAGCTTCCGGCTTTTTTGCGAGATTATTTGAATTATCTTAATGCAAGTTCACCTGCGAATTTGACAATCATTCTGACGGCGATGATTGTTAATAATTGTTAATAACCGGGAAAATGAAGTTATAATACAGATTTATAATTCCATTCTGGAACAATCTGCTTGTTTTTAGTGAAATTTATTCGAAAATATAATTAAAAAAATTCAAAAATAAGTTGTAATTATAAAAATCTTATGATATAATAGTATCGTATATTAATGTACTCTGTGAAAGTGTCACTAAAAGTAAGAACCGTGAAGGGAGCTTCGTTGTGAACAGTGAATTTGAGTTGATTCGGTACAGCGAAAATCTTCCGGCGCGGATTGAGTGGAAGCAGGGGGAAATCATCACTCCCTATCACTGGCACAAGGAAATCGAGCTGGTGTATGTCCTTGACGGCGATGTGAAAATCAAAGTCAACACGCTTGACAGGGAGCTTCACGCTGATGAATTCCTTTTGCTGAATTCGGGTGAAAATCACAGTATCTCAGCCGAAAACGCGAAATGCCTGATACTGGATATTTCCTATGAATTCGCGGAGCAGTTTGACGCTTCTTTATACAACAGTGCTTTCAAAGTTGTCCCCGGCAGCGGAGCGGAAGAAGAAATTCACAATCTTCTATGGCAGCTTTCGCGCACGGTGAACGAACCGAAGTTGCCCGACCTGCGGCAGTATTCGATTATTACCGATATTCTGCACGTTCTGTTTGTGCAATGCCGGCACGAGAATCCGAATGCTGTCAAAGAGGGCGAAAAAGTCCAATCTCGCCATGTCAAGCTGGCAATCGAGTATATCGAGCAACATTACCGCGAGGAATTCACGGAAAAGGGCGTTGCGGAGATATTGGGCGTTCAGCCTGTCTACTTAGCGCAGCGATTCAAGGAGGCGACCGGAAAGACCTTCACAGAGTATGTGATGGAGTTTCGCTTGGAGCGTGCGATGGACGCTCTGATAAATAAGGGAATGCCGATTGATGACGCCGCTGATTACGGCGGATTCCCAAGCAAGCGGACATTCGTCGCAAAATGCAAAAGAATCTACAACATCACACCATTTCAACTTTTAAAGCAAAAACAAAGTGGCAAAGCGTCGTTGATGAATCTTAACTTCAAATAAAACTTTACCAAAGGCGCAGAAAGTGCCCGCCGGCACGGGAGGTGATAAATTATGTGTAAACACCAAACAATTCAATATGACAAAAATCTTCCCGCAAAAATCAGGTTGAGAGACGGTCCCGTGGACAACGCGCTGAAAGAGCCGCACTGGCATGAGGAATTGCAACTGATCTATGTAGACGGCGGCACGTTGGTTTTGTCTATCGGCGAGAGCAAGCAAGTCTTGACCGCCGGAGCGGTGACAGTCATCAGTCCTCGCACGGAGCACGCGCTTTCGGGCGTAGACGCGCGGTATCTGACTGTGCATTTCTCCCATGTGTTCGTCAAATCGTTCTTCGATTCGGTTGAAAAGTACGATTTTAATTTGGCGGAAGGCTCGCAGGAACGGCGCGAGATCAGTTGGCTTATGCAAAAGCTGTTGGCTATCGAGCAAAACCCTTTTGACGAATATAACGCGCTCGTCAAGTATTCGCTGACGCTCAAAATGCTGCGGATATTGCTGACGCGCTGCTGTACAGAAAAGCAAGAGGCGGTCGTCAGCGGCAGGTGCAGTCATGATAGCAGAGCGCAGATGGTGAAGGATTACATCGAAGCGAATTTCCGCCGCAAGATCTTCATAAGCGAAATTGCAGAGCTGCTCGGCTGTACGACCTTGTCCGCTACCTTGGCTTTCAAGAACCTTGTCGGCAAAAGCTTCACGGAGTACACTGCAGAGGTTCGCGTCCGGCACGCGCTCGACGATTACCTCACCCACGACGTCCCCGTATGTGAAGCGGCGCTCAAAAACGGCTTCGGTCATTATAACCACTTTACGAACGCCTGCCGCAAATACTACGGCGCAAGTCCGACGGCAATCAAAAAGCAGAAGCGGCAACGTGACGTTGTATCCAATACGCCTTTGGTCAGATCGGCATAATTTATCGCCGGTTAAAAGGCAAAAAAGACTATCAAACGCGGCAAAAACCCTGCGTTTGTTTATATAAATAAGTATATCAAAAATTCATATATACGAAAGAAATGGAGGTAAAAATATATGAAAACAAAGATAAAACGCCACTCACGTTCCGTTTTGGCTGTTATCTTAACGCTGTGCATGCTCGTTAGCTGTATGACGGTCGGCATCATCGCCACAGACGCGGCGAAGGTGCAGAGCGAGAGTGTTGGAAACACAAATCAATATCTTGCAGGTCAATATCTGTATATTGATATGGCTTCATCGAATAGAACACTTCATGGAGTAGGTCTGAAATACTGGGATAAAGCTACAGAGTGGGCTTATAAGGAAATTAGCGATTCAGCTGTTACCGATCTTGGAAATGGTGTTTATCGTTATGATTTGAGTTCGTATAACAGTACAGGCTATAGCTATTTTTCTACCTTTAGAGTTGGAACTAGAAACGCAAATAACGATGCAAACTCATGGAAAGAACAATCTATCACATCTGATGCTACAACCACTAATAATAAAATCATAGTATCGTTTAGCAATGATAATTTATCTTTGAGTTGGGGTACCTACACTCCTGCCGAAACCACCTATACTGTAACTTACGGAGTTGAAAGCGGTTCTGCTTCTCATGGTACTCTTTCAGCCGCAATCGGCGATTCAGCTGTTACAAGCGGTCAGTCTTATGACTACGGCTCGTCTGTCACCTTCACCGCTGTTCCGGCAACCGACTATAAGACCGAGTGGTACAGCGATTCTGCTTGCACTGCTGCAATTGATAACACCGGAAATACTTATACGACGACGCTGACCGACAACTTAACCGTTTATGTAAAGTATGTCGAAAAAGACGCTCCCATTACCATTTATGTGTGTGATAACGAGCCGTTAGTAAGTGACGCAGCGCATCTTTGCTTCTATACCTTCCACGGCAGCACACCAGGCGCAACGGGCGCTTGGGCGGGCTGCACCGTAGCGACCGCGCAAAACGATCGCGGAAGATATACTACGTCAACAGTCGGCACGATCGACAGCAAGACTGTCTACAAGCTGGAGCTTGACCCCGACGATTTTGCCGCCGATACAGGCATTATCATTAATGGCGAAGGTAATCAGACAAGCGACTTAACGCTTGCCGACGGGCAGATTTATTTTACAAAGACAGAGAATAATGTTGCGGGCTCGCAGGACGTCTTTGACCAAAGTATGCTCGACGGCGCGGTGCAAAGATATGTAATCGCCGGCACAAAGGGCTTGGTAGGCTCCGACCCGTGGAGCACCACCTCGCATATTATGAAGTATAACTCCAACGGAACCTACACCATCACCTTCAACAACGTGGCGGCAAGCCCCGAGTACGGAACGCTCGCGTTTAAGGTGATCAAGTATGATTCCAACTGGGTCGCGGCGGATCACACCAACAACGCGGACAATGTTGTGATCCTGAGCAACGCCAATCAGAAAAAGATTGACGACAGCGGCAACATTGCCTTTACCACAACAAAGAAATCCAATGTTACCATTACCTATAATCCCGACGCTTCAGCCACAAAGGTAGTGACGATTTCAGCGGCTGAAATCCCCGCAACAAACCTTACCACAACCTTTTATGTCAATAAAAATGTGATCAACGGCTTGTATGTGTGGACTGACGAGGATTATGCTCCTTGGGCTTGGAGTGAAACGGCAAGCAATGTATCCGATATTTCAACCACCGAAACACCGACAGGCTATAAAGGTTCCGGTACTTTGGTTAAGCTGACATTTGACAGCGACGACGCTACATTTAAGTTTATTACCAGAAAAGGCACAAACCAATCCTCCGACTCAGCCTCCTATCCTATCGGCGGAACGTATGTGATCGACGCGTTCGGCAACACAGCGGAGACGCTCGGCGGCGGCGGAAGCAATTCCGACGAAAAATGGGACGCTATCTTTGTTGCCGCCAACAAGGTGCCTTCTGAAAAAAGGAACAAATACCTGCTCAAGAGCAACAACGCGGTTCCGAACAGCACCAACTTCACCAGCACCGGTCTTGACGCTTATGTTTCCGACGGTAAAATCTATTTCCTGATTCCGTATGCTACCGTTGCGGCGAATAAATACTTTATGCTGGTCGGCACCGACAACGATTATACCTCCGACTGGTATCAAATCACCAACAACAGCGGTAATTCTATCACCAACGTGTTTGTCGACACCAGCGCGTCCGAATACCTGACGGCTGCCAAAAAGGAGTATTACGGTCAGGAAACGAACGTTAACACCAACACCAAGTACTTCTATTCTCAGGTCAATATTCAGGAAGGCGCCGAAAACACCTTCTCCAATGTTGTTCTTGAGATTGATCCCGCTCAGAGTAAGCGCACCTTCACCTACTACACCTACGGCGCTACACCGATTGCTAAGATGCCTAAGGTTGTTGTTGAAAACGGTTCCTATGGCTATCAGAGCCGCTTTGGTACAGCCGCCATCACAACACCTGCCAGCGGCTGGACTTCCTCCAACGGCACTTGGTGGACGACTTACCGTGTAGATGAGGGCACACAGCTTTATATTACTACAACAATTAAAGATGCCTACAGAGGCGACGGCGTTAACGACGGTATGTATGTGTTTGCATATTCGGTTAATGGTGTAAGATACGATGTTGAAACCAGCGACAATATAAACTATGTTAACACAAAGCCCATCACTGTTGGCACAGACGACATTGAAGTTACCCCCGTTTACTACAGCCGCGCTATTGACAAAAACAAGGATTATATCTCGGTTTACGTAGAGGCTGACAGCGAGCTGTTGGCACACTGGGGCAAGCAGGTTTATGTTTACTCCTATTACTACGGCGCAGATCAAAACAGCGGAACGAGTGAGCATGAAGGTAGAATGGACGGTAACTATCCCGGCCAGACGCTCGTTCTTGACCCCTCGGGTTACTACTACGGAAAGATTGCTAAGTGTTATTATAGCGGCAACTATTTCCAGACTAAGGACGCAGCACACCCCGTTTCGGGTGTAACCTTCAGCGGCGGTTATGAAAACAACGAACCGCACCATAACTTCATCAACTATTCACAAAACCGTCAAACCTACGACTACGATGACTTTAAGTATATCGCACAGCTCGGCTATGACACCGTTCGTCTTGATCTGAAGTATAAGGCGCAGACGTCTGACTCTAACCAGCACATGCTGATTGGCAATGCGTATGATCACCCCGATCCCGATACAAATAAAACTCCTGCAACAATTGATGCGAATAAGGTTCAGGGTTGGGAATATCTGTATGATTTCGACTACGAATCCTGCAGCGTGCTCGGACTCAGTGCAAAGGTTGCAAAGCAAAACGGCGCAACCTATCAATACGCTGATGACGGCGAATACGGCTACAGCGGCAATCAGAATGTAAGAATCGTTTCCGTTGGTAACCAGTATGTCGAAGGCACCGGTACATGGGCTACCTACTGGTATGTTTACAAAAACACCGGTACACTGGATAACCCGAGTTGGGAGTTTGTTACCAAAGGCCTTCCGTCTGACTTTATCTGCCGTACAGATGCTCAAGGCGACGCACTTCCTATTAACGATCCAGGCCAAACAGCTGCATGGAAAGCCATTGTTGCTGAGGGCTTGCAGTATACTGCAGCGTCTATTGCTTATGAAGCAGAGATGGGTGCGGAAAAAGCTAAAATAACCAATAACACAGGTCACCGTATTGACGGCAGATGGATTTACACACTTTCTACCAACCGTTATGAGGTTCACGCCGGCGTAGCAATTTATAATCCCGCAACCGGTACCTACACTCTCGACAATAACAACTTCGGCGCCGCCAATCCTGAAGGTACAGCAAAGGCTTCGGCATACATTGACGGCTCCACCACCAACAACAGAAACGCAAATGTTTCTACAAAGAAATTTACCGAACGTAACGTTGACGCAAATCTTTCCACCGAAACAGCAAGCAGCGACTACTACTTTGCTTACTGGGCTTTGGTTAAGGGCACCCAGCCTACCGACAGCAACCTGAATGTTGGCTCAACACTTTCAGGCGTAGAGCAGCTTGCGGCAGGTGAGGATCCCACCACCAAGATCACCGCGTCCACTAACCAGTTCTTCGTGGCTGTTTACAAGCCCATCACAGGCGGAAAGCTTATCCTGAAGCACGACGCTTACACAACCGGCGGATTAACGGGTACCGGTAACCGCTATATCAAGGCGGATATCGTTCAGTCAAACGGTACCACAGTTGTTTCTTCCTTCGCAAAGAGCAAGGATCAGGTTGTAGTAACCGGTATTACCAACCAGATGGAAGACCGCGGTTATAGATTAAGAATCACTCTTTCAACTGCGTCTCTCAACTCCAGCATCTTTAACAAGTTCTGGCTGCCGGATGGTAACGCGGTTGACAGCACCTCGTCCATCACTTATAACGAAACCGCGTCCGGTAACGGAAAGGACGGTAAGGTGACTACCGAAACTGATCCCGCAACCTATACCTTCACTGTTGCACTCAGCGATCTTGCAACTGCAATCAACGCAGCAAACAGCGACACAGGGGGTACAAACAAGAGTGATTACACCATCACCTATAAGTCTGACCTCGACACCGGCTACACCTATGAGATTACTTATTCTTACACCAGCCGTTATTGGGGTATGCAGACATATACCTCAAAGGGCACCTTTACCACAGATGAGTTTGCGGAGTATATTGTTGACACAAACGGCACTCTGACATTTAACACGGATAAGAAGGAAGCTTTCCTTGCAGCGAAATCACCTTATGAGGATAACTTTAAGGAAACCGTTAAATGGAAGTTCAGCGCTGCAGATAATCTGACACTCACCGAGAAAAAGTTCTCCACAACCGTTACTGCGGAACAGACAGCCGACAAGTCAATCAATATTAAGTTTGTATTCCCGTTTGAGTATAATAACGATACCATTAAGACGATAAATCAGAATACAAACGAACCTTATGGTCTTGTTCCTGTTAAATCGTCGGCTGACGGTGACAGAATCATGAAGATTGACACTAAAGATTCTTTGGCTTATACCGATACCCTTACTTATCTTGATTGGTACTCGCTCAACGATTGTAAGAATGCTGAGGATAAGAAGGACGTCACAAAAGCAAGCGAGCCGTTCCTGATTGAAGCTCCCGACAAGATTTATACAAAGGGCGAAATCGTAGACGGCAAGCAGACCTACACCGAGTGGACCTTCCAGTATTGGACGCTCTCCACTTATCCTACCGCAAACAGCACATCGGTTGAGTACAAAAAGTGCTATTCCAGATTCTTCAATTTGGCGCTTTATCAGTCTACAGTGGCAACCCCGGTTTACAAGGTAGTTACAACAGAGGATCCGCAGGTGAAGCCTGCAACCGGCAACATCGCAACCATCAACTTCCTTGAAAACTCCCGTAACCAGTGGAACTATAATGGCGGCGGTGATGTTGGCACAAAGGTTAAATCTACATGGCAAGATCGCGGCGACAGATTGTTCTCCGACTTTGTGCTTACCTTTGAGTATAACGGCAAGACGCTTAAAGAGCTTGACAATAGCAATTATAAAACAGGTATCGTTATTGAGTCTGTTGGCGACTTGACGCCTGACGCATACGGTGAGGTCACTACCAAAACCCCGGATGAGTATAAAGCTCAGTACGAGCCGAATGCTGATGTAACAACAACTGCAAAGAATAACGCGGTACTAGCTATTAAGGGAGCTACTGACGCGACCTTACAGAATGGCGCATCCGGAAATTATCTCTTCGCCGGTGTTGCAGATATGGCAAATCTTGACGATAAGAACTCCATTGAGTTTGCGTATAGCTTTGCAAATATCAGTCAGTCACAAGGTAATTCTGCAAATCCCGTACCCACCACCCGTAAGGACAAGGTTTACAGAGCATTCTCGTATGTTTATGACAAAACCGCTCAAAAAGTCGTTATCAGTGATGCAATTTACTTCACCATCTATGATATGGCGTCTATCACCAGCGGCGAAGCATATACCGGCTAATCGTCAAAAGGAGGCAGTAAATGAAAAAAATGTACACTTCACCTGAATTGGACTTGGTAAAACTTTCTTTTCAGAAAATGATGGAAGAGGGCAATTTTGATCCCAGCTCCCTGAATAACCCGAAAGAAGAGTTTAACCCCGGTCTTGACAATTAATAGTTAGCATTACAGGCAGCATAGCTTTGTGCTGCCTGTAATCGCTATCATTAGTGATGATTTAATGAGGTGATTTAATGAAATCTATTAAAAGACGGATAATGGTCGCGGTGCTGGCATTACTGCTGAGTGTATGCGTATGTATTCAGGCAAATGCCGAAGCCGTGTATGTCGTGAACGGATACGCCTACAATATTTTGAACAATTATTCTATTGCCATTTGTGGCTGGGAGGGAGAATCCACCGACTTGGTGATTCCAGACGCGCTTGTCGGCAGAAATGTCGTTTCTGTTGCCGCGCGGGCGTTAAAGGATAACACAGAAGTGACCTCCGTGGATTTTTCAAATGCAAATTACTTAAATACCATCGAAATGGAAGCGTTTTATGGCTGTTCAGGCTTGACAGAGGTCGATATTCCCCGTACAGTTACCGCCATGGGTGACAATGTGTTTCAAAACTGCACCTCGTTGCAATCGGTCAATATTCATGCAACAATGACGGCCATTCCCGAAATGTGTTTTTACAACTGTGCTTCATTAACAGAGGTTTCTATTCCTCCTACGGTAACGGAAATCAAAAAATTCGCGTTTGCCAACTGCAGTGCGCTTGAATATATTGAAATTCCCACAACCGTAACAAACATTGTTTCCAGCGCATTTAGAAATGATAATGTAACCATCGGCTGCTATTTCAATTCCTGCGCTTATCAATTCGCCAAGGATAACAACATGCCGTTTGTGCTGTTGGATAGTTATTTGCTCGGCGACGCTAACGGAGACGGCTATGTGAACATCAATGACGTCACGGCGATTCAGCGCCATCTTGCCGTGCTGGAATTGCTCAATGATCTGCAGCTGGTTGCGGCAGATGTGAATGCCGACGGCACTTGGGAGATAACCGACGCCACAGTGCTCCAGCGGTATTTGGCGGAATATGCGGTTGACTATCCCATTAATCAAACCGTCACACGCCGTGATTTCATGTAAAAAATGTTGTGAACGGCGTTGCAAACGGGTGCTTTCACGCAATTTATTCACCAATTGATTCTAACAACAGCAAAGGAGGTACAAGATGAAAACAAAAATCAGGCAACACACCCGTTCCGTTCTGTCGGTGCTGCTTTCCGTATGTATGCTGATTTCGTGCATGACGGTCGGCTTAATTGCCACCGACGCGGCGAAAATCGCGGACGACGGCGCGGTGGGGTGGAATGAAAAATCCGACCGTATTCACATCCGAATCGGCTCGGATGGCTGGACGGATATTTATTTTTCGTCAGCAGGTACAGCACAGTTCACTGTCGGCGCGAATAACACGACCGTGGAGTTTCTATTCTATCTGAACGGTTCATGGTACAAATGGGAAAGCGCTTCCCAGGGCAATTACAACGCTGCCGATATGCACAAATCGAGCGGCTGTCAGCGCCGCGCCATGACAAAGGGCTCAAAGAACTACAGCGTCTCCGGCGTTTACGCCGACACCTACACCGTAACGCTGGTAAACAACCCCAGCAACGGCGAGCAAGAGGTAAAAATTTCCGGTACAGGCGGAAGCAGCACAACAAGCGAATGTTATCTGTATGGTAATTTTAATACCTTTCATTGGAGTAATGATGTAAGTCAACTGGCTCATATGACATATGATGCAGATACAGAAACATATGCCTATGAATATACCGGTACATCCACTTCTCCGCTGTTTGCGGTATATGAAGTTGGCTCATCTACATATCACTGGAGACCAAATCTTGATTCCGGCAACAAAACCATTACTGTTGATGATTCAACTCACACCGCAGCAAAAACCGGTATCAGTTGGAGTGAGACTGATCATTTGTTTACATTCACTTCTGCTGTAGATACGGAGTATATTATTTACTTCAAAAAGACATCGTCATCGGTTGCTGAGGTTTGGGTTACCACCAAAAAATCGCCTGTCGCAACCTCTCTCGTTCTGACAGCGACAAAGACCTCGCTCACGGCAGAAAACGAAACCACCGATTTCAACGTAAGCGCCGAGGGCTTGCAGAGCGGCGTTACAAACCTTACATATAAGCTTTTCAAAGCTGACGGCACGCAGGTTGGAAGCCCTGTTACTGTCACCGACGGTTCCTTAACGGCGACCTTTGCCAATGTGGATCCTGCCGCAAGGTCGCAGGAATACTATGCAACCGTTGAGGAAACAGGCGACACCGATTATAAGTCGGTCACTTCAAACACCGTGACCGTCACTAACTCCAACGACGCCTACAAGCCTCCCTACACCATCACCTATTCCGCAGGCGCTAACGGTGAGGTTCAGGCATATGACGATAACGGAGATACCATTGCAAGCGGCGCATCCGTAAAGGAAGGCAAGCACGTCACCTTTAAGGCGACTCCCAGCAGCACCTCCTATCGCTTCAAGAATTGGACAGGCGCCTCCGAGAGCCTGCTCACCACCGAGGAAAAAACCAAATCGGCGGTTACCCTTACCGTTTACAGCAATATAACGCTGCAGGGCAATTTTGAGCAGAAGGGGTATAAGCTTGCTTATAAGGATAGTGATTCTACAGGAGATATGACAGAGCTTTCTAACGGCTGGTATATTTCTAAACATAAACAGGGAAACCCAACTTATTTTACGCTATACCGCAATTCGGATGGGTATTATATTGGCGCCAATAATAGATCCGGTTACTATGAGTTTAAAGATGAGTGGTTTGGGCCTGACGATGTTAGCAAAAAATGGCGTCCTACCAAACCGAGCTCAGAAAAAAACTACTATAGTATAAATAATTCGTCTAGTGTTTATATTGTATATGATCCTGCAACTGATAAGCTATGGACGACATATGAAGACGACGCGCAATATACCGTAAAAGTTATCGCGAAGGACGGTACGATCCGCGGCGGCAACGACGGTAACGGATATTATTATAAGGATCACTGCGCGGCTACCTTTGGCGACACAACTATTACCGTTGTTTCAAATCCCGCGGGAGGCACGCTGAATCCTTATGACGATCAGGAATACGACACCGGAACAAACAACGCGCAAACGGTCGACTTAACCGCAGCGCAGGCGCGTCAGGGCGTTAAGCTGAAAATCCGGACAACCGTTTCCAAAGCGGATTACTTCGTCAAGGGCTTTGACGTCAACGGCGGCGAAACGCAGGGCGTTATCAGTCAGGAATTTGAAGACGACGGCACCGAAAAAGCTTCCTATCCCGACCGCGCAAAGATTTACGGAACCGATAACAATAATGTTTCGTACAACGAATTTATTTTCGATGTGCAGGGCTATGAGGACGCGGTTATCGAAATCACGCCGATTTATTACAAACGGGAAACGGTAAAGGGCGATAACATCCGCTTTATCGTTGACGGCTTTGACGGCGACGTGAAGGAAAAATGGAAGGGCAACGTTGCCTGCTATCCCTACGGTTCAAACGACGCGTTTGGCTGCTATCCCGGTCAGCCGATGGTTTGCATCGGCGGCAGATATATGGTGGAGCTTCCGAGATTTGAAACCTCCGGTATCACCCTGAACAACTATGTTTGGGACTACACGCACGCGCAGTTCCAGCTGGGTAATACCGCTGACGCCACCATTCAGGCTGCCAACCGCCAAACCTATGACTATGATGAGTTTACGGTTATCAACAAAATTTTTAATAATATACAAACTGCAACCGGCGAGTGGCCTGACGAGGATATCATCTTCAGCTTTAAGCCGAGAGAAGAGGGAACCTTATCAACCAGTAACCTCGGAAGGACGATCTATTATAAGGACACGTCAGGTTCCTCTGACAGCAATAACTATGATTACCGTAAAAACTGGTCCACGATTACCCCCTCCAACTTTACCTTTGAAAACCTGACCAACTTCTACGGCGAACGCGTGGACGCGCTGGGAAATCTTGTGGATACCGACGCTAATACGCATAAGTATGAAAATCCGATTTTGATCATTTCAAACGGTTACGACTGGAACAAGGTAGGCAGATACGCCACCGCGTGGGCGATTTATGAACCGGCAAATGCCACGGGCGACCCCGGCACCTATACCCTGAAAGAGGTTATCGGCGGTCAGGGCAAAATGAAAGACGGCAGCGGAACGGAATACACCGGAGACCAAAATCTTACCAATTACAGGCACTACTACAGCTCCGAATCCTATTTGATCAACCCCGATTCGGAAAACATGGAGGAAAAATACGGCGAGCTAAATGATAGCGGCCACTATATTGTGACACTGAAAAACCGTCCCACTATGATTTGCTATGATAAGGATGTGTTCAGCGGTTGGTCAAAGCTGGAGGCTGTTAAATACAGCAAGACAGACGACGACACCACCAGCGGCAGCCAACCCGGTTACCGTATGGATGGGCGCTGGTACTATTCCAAGAGCGACCAGATGGTGAAGTCGCACGTGCTGATTGAATACAGGGAGTCAAAGCTCGACAGCTACACCCGCGACTACTATCAGCCCAATACCATCGACTACACGCAGGACGGCTATGACAAGACTAAAAACCTCGGCTTGTCCACGGGTATCCGCGCTTACTTTACCAATACGGGTATTGTCAGCAACGCCGATAACACCTACACCAACAGCTCCGGTTCCACCGAGGCGGCGGCGATCACCGACGGCGAACAGACCTTTGACCTCGTCACCTCGCCCGACCTCGACGGCGCCTACACCTTCGAGGGCTGGTATTTGCTGAACAACGGCAAATACACCTTTGTATCCGACGACTATGAGTATTCCGCCGAGGCGCTGACCAACGACGTTTATGTCGCGCGCTACATCAAGGCGCCCAGCGGCATTGTCAACATTACCCACAGCCTCACCTCCGATTCAACGGGTGTTGCTTCCACCAAGCTGCAGGTCAGCGTGGTTAATTACAGCAACAATACAGTCGGCTCCGATGTGTTTGCCTTTGAGGAAACCGCCGGAGGTCAGATCGTGAACGCTGTTTACATCAAAAAGGATACCTCCAGCCCCAAGGCGCTGAAGATCACACTGAAAAACACCCCCGGCGCGTTTACAAGCTTTAATGAATTTAAAGAGAAGATCACCGGTACTTTGCAAACGTTGGCTGCGGGAGGAAAGATTGCGAGCGTGACGTTCTCAACATCGGGAGACGATCACCTTGCCGTCGTGATTGTTCCTATCAACGACCTTTTTGACAGCAACGGCGATCAAACCACCAAGGCGCTGCCGTTCTTCTCGAAGGTTTCGCAAAACACCTACACCTATGATATTCAGTACAGCTACACCAGCCGTTACTGGGATGTGCAAACCTACAACTCGAAGGGCACATTCGCCATTGAAGAGCTTGCTACCTATGTTGACAGCAGCACCATGGCTTTCAAATCCGGTAAAAAGGCGGAATTCCTCGCGGCAAAATCACCCTATGAGGATAACTTTAAGGAAACCGTAAAATGGAACTTTGACGGCGCAGCCGATCCGACATATGACTCGGTGAACAGAAAATATACCGGTTCGGTTTCTGCTGTTCAAACAGCGGACAAATCCATTGATATCAAGTTTGTCTTCCCGTTTGCGTATAACAACGAAACGATCAAGACTATCAATCCGGAGACTGGTCAGCCTTACGGTCTTGTTCCGGAACAATCAGCGGATGATGACAATAAGATTTTGATGATCGACACAGAAGAATCTATCGCCTTCACTGATACGATGACATACCTTGATTGGTACTCGCTCAACGATTGCAAGAACGCTGCAGATAAGGAAGATAAGGAAAAGCCGAACGAGCCGTTCCTTCTGGAAGCTCCCGACAAGATCTATGTGAAGAATACGGTCGCGGAAGGTGAAGATCCGACCTACACCGAATATACCTTCCAGTATTGGACGCTCTCCACTTATCCCACCGCGACCGCCACATCGGTTGAGTACAAGAAGTGCTACTCCAGATTCTTCAATTTGGCGCTTTATCAGTCCACCGTGGCAACGCCGTTTTACAAGGTAGTTACGCAGGAGGATCCGCAGGTTCAGCCCGCAACAGGAAACATCGCGACCATCAATTTCCTCGAAAACTCCCGTAACCAGTGGAACTACGGCGGCGGTAATGGTGTGAGCAGTGTTAAACAGTCTTGGGTTGACCACGGTGACAGACTGTTCTCTGACTTTATCATTTCCTTTGAGTACGACGGCAAGACATTGAAGGACGAGGATAAGTCCAAATATCAGGCCGGTATCCTTCTCGAAACTGTCGATGACTTAACTCCGAATGATGACGGAGAGGTAGTTACTTTGTCGAATGAAGAATACAAGGCTATTTATGAAGCTGAGGAAGGTTCTTTGACTACTGCAAAAAACAATGCGACGACTCAGATTGAAAGCCATCATGGAGATATTGCTACCGAGTACAAGATAACCCGCGATGGAAAGCAAATCAGCTATCTGTTTGCCGGTGTTGCCGACATCAAGAATCTCGACGACAAGAACTCCATTGAGTATTCATACAGCTTTGCAAATATCAGCCAGAGTGGCACGTCTGAGAATCCTACTCCTACTGTTCGTAAGAATAAGGTTTACAGAGCGTTCTCATATCTGTATGCTGACGGAACAATAATTATCAGCAATCCGATTTACTTCACCATCTATGATATGGCGTCTATCTCAACCGGCGAAGCGTATATCGCTCCCGCTAATAACGGCTAATCATTAAAAGGAGACGGCAGATAAAAAGCGTTACTCCGCCCAAATGAGATCCTCAAGCACTTTATGTAGGATTTAGTCCATACGTGTTGTAGATAGCGGGACGGATGATTTGCGTTATCTGTTGCCGGATATATGGTTTATATGCTCTATCTGCGAGCAGTCAATAATTGAGCCGCACAAAAAAAGAAAAGCGGCTTTATGCCGTGGCTGAAAAAGCTGACGGAAGATTTGACAGCTATAATATTTTTAACAACGAACGCTGCACTTGACTTTACTTGTTGAGTGCAGCGTTATAACTTTATAGAAACGAGATTTAGATTTATGATGAGGGGTCATATAGATTGGATTTCGACGTGAAAGACAGCTTTGACAAATGAGTTGAATGAACTTGAAAAAGTATCAGTCAGACGTTTTCAGACATCGGAAAACAGCCTTTCTCAGCCTAATGAAAAATTGCTGATCTTTTGATGCTGTTCCGAAATCTTTTGCCGGTTTTGACCTTGATTTTGCATAAATGACTTTAGCGACTTGCAAAATTCAAAACACGAAAAAAGGCTTGAAATCGACGTTTCAAGCCTGAGAAATCCAGTAATAATGCGGGAAATTAAGTCGCGGTTGACGTTTGGAGACCGCTGCTCTACCAACTGAGCTATACCCCTAAATATTTGGTTGCTGCGAGGTGAGACTTGCTCACTTGCAGAATGTATGATACCACATACACGCCGGTTTGTCAAGATGTTTTATTGATAAAACGATAAAACAAATGAAAAACCCTGCCTTCGGGTGGCAGGGCTTTTCGGTTTGTAAAAAATGAGGGGTACAATTACGGGTCTCTGTGTCGACCCGCATTGAGGAGGGTAGAACAATCATACTCGACGGTTGCGGTTCCGTCTTTTGAGTACAGTTATATTAAACGCTATCTTTATGAAAACTGTGTGAAATCGGCTTGAATTTGTGCTGAAATTTTTTATTTTTCCTAAAACAAACGTTTGATTTTTGCAAAGAAGTGTGGTATACTATATAAAATGATTATACAAATCAAAAAGAGGTGCGTTTGTATGAAGGCGTTAAGCAAGAGTCAGCAGAAGATTCTGGACTATTTAAAGAGCTGCTCGCGTGAGGGCAGAGTGCCCAGTGTGCGCGAGATCTGTGACAATGTGGGGCTGAGCTCCACCTCCACGGTACATCATCACCTTAACTCGCTGGAGGAAAAGGGCTTGATCGTGCGTGAGCACGGAGTCAACCGCTGTATCCAGATAGCGGGCGAGGAAAAAAGCGCCAGCGTACCTGTGCTGGGCAGGGTAGCCGCGGGTAATCCTATCGTTGCCAACGAGGATATCGAGTGCTATGTGCCTGTGCCCGAGCAAATGACGCGCGGCAGGGAGCTGTTTGCGCTGCGTGTTCAGGGCGAAAGCATGATCAACGCCGGCATCCTCAACAATGACATCGTTATCGTCAACCGCACTCCCGTTGCGGAAAACGGCGAGATCGTGGTGGCGTTGGTGGAGGATTCCGCTACCGTCAAGCGGTTTTACAAGGAGGACGGTCACTTCCGCCTGCAGCCCGAAAACGACAGCTTTGAACCTATCATCGTTGACGAAGTAGTGCTGCTGGGCAAGGTGATATCTTTGGTACGCAACTACGAATGATATTTGGCAAATACAAGGAGCAAAGACTATGAAAACAATCTGTGTATTCGGCTCGTCAAGCGAAAAAATCGACAGAGTCTATTTGGATAACGCCGAGCAACTCGGCAGCGCGCTGGCTCAAAAGGGATATGACGTTGTGTTCGGTGCGGGTAAGTACGGTGTAATGGGCGCGGTTGCCCGCGGTGTAAAGCGCGAGGGCGGCAAGCTTATAGGCATCAGTCCCGACTTTTTTACCGAGCTCAATGTGCTCGACGACGGCTGCACCGAGCTGATACTGACTCCTACCATGCGCAAGCGCAAGGCGCTGATGGAGGATAAAGCTGACGCGTTTGTGGTGTGTCCCGGCGGCATCGGCACCTTTGAGGAGTTCTTTGAGGTGATCACGCTCAAGCAGCTGCAGCGGCACGACAAGCCGATCATTATCTTAAACGACTGCGGCTACTACGACCCAATGCTCGCCATGATGCGCGCGTCGGTGGACGAGCGGTTTATGGTGCGAGATATCAACCGCCTGTATACGGTCGCCGCTTCCATAGACGAGGTGTTTGAGCAGCTGGAAAACTACATACCCTTTACATACAGTAAATACTGAGGTGGCATATGGCTGACAATTGCGAGATGTGCGCGCATTATGTGACCGACGAGGAGTTCGGCGACTATTGCAGCGTTAATTTGGACGAGGACGAAATGGAGCGCTTTTTGACTCAAAGCGTCAAGAGCTGCCATTATTTTCAACTGTACGACGAGTACAAGATCGTACAAAAGCAGAACTAATGAATTTGTAATGCGTGTTTTGCATTAATAGAGTGGAGAGTGGTTATGAGAGTATTTTTTACCATACTGGTTTGTAAGCTGCTGCGCTTTGTCGGCAAGCTTATCGGCAAGGGAAGCAGTCTGCCGGGACAGGTGGCGCTTAAGCTGTGTCCCGATATTTTGAGCAGGGTCAAGCTGCCGCAGTATATCATAGCGGTTACGGGCAGCAACGGAAAGACCTCTACGGTGGAGATGATCGCGCATATCCTTATGAGCAACGGAAAAACCGTGGCGTGGAACAAGGAAGGAAGCAACCAGATCGAGGGCGTTACCACGCTGGTGCTCAACAGTGCTACGCTCGGCGGAAAGGTGAAATGTGACATCCTGCTGATAGAAAGCGACGAGCGCTTTGCAAAATACACCTTCCGCTATATCAAGCCCACTCATTACGTTATCACCAACCTGTACCGCGACCAGCTTACGCGCAACGGCCATCCCGAGTGGGTGTACAACGCTATTGCGGACAGCATACATGATGGTACACGTTTGATCTTGAACGCCGACGATCCGCTTGTGTCTCGCTTCGGAATAGGTAAGAAGGACGTTATCTGGTTTGGCGCGGACAAACTGTCGAGCGACACCGCGGAGCTTGAAAGCGTCTACAACGACGGCGCTTACTGTCCGGTGTGCAAGGCTCCCATGACCTACAGCACGTTTCACTACAACCACATCGGTCACTTCCGCTGCACCAAATGCGATTACAAGAGGCAGGACACCGCCTACACCATCACCTCCGTGGACTTGGACAAGGGCGAAATGGAGATAGACGGAAAACACCGCATTTCGCTGGCGCTTAAATCGCTTTACAATATCTACAACATCCTCTCTGCATATACTGTGGCGCGTATCGTGGGCATTGACGGCGACAAGATAGCCGCCGACATGAACAACTATGTGCTCAAAAACGGCAGGGTCATCACCTTTAAGCTCGGCAAGCGCAGGGGTACCATGCTGACCTCCAAGCACGAAAACAGCATTTCCTACGATCAGAGCATCCGCGTCGCTTCCGCTTACAAGGACGGCTGCGACGTTGTGTTCATCGTGGACGCGGTCAGCCGCAAATACTTTACCAGCGACGTTTCGTGGTTGTGGGACATCGACTTTGAAATGCTCAACAACCCGAATATCCGTCAAATAGTGCTTGCCGGCAGGTACGTTAATGATTTGTCGGTGCGTTTTTCCTACACCGATATCCCCGACGAAAAAATAAAACGCTTTGAAAGCATTGACGAGGCGGCGCAGTACCTTGACTCCGACCGCGGTGAATACATTTACGTCATCACCTGTTTTTCGGACAAGGGCAAGTTTTTGGGAAAGGTAGAGGTCGACTGATATGAAGCTGCTTCACTTGTATTATGATATAATGAATCTGTACGGCGATTATGCCAACGTGAGCGCCCTGTGCAGGATGCTCGAAAAAAGCGGCAAAGAGGTAACGGTCGACCGGCTTAGCCTGTATGATACCGTTGATTTGTCGCAATATGATTTTATTTATATCGGTTCCGGTACCGAGAACAACCAAAAGTTGGTGCTTGAAAACCTGCGCCGTTATACCGACGACATAAAAAGCTATATCAGCAGCGGCAAGTGCGCGCTGTTCACGGGCAATTCCTTTGAGATGCTCGGCAAAACCATAACCGACAGCAGCGGCAAGGTGTATCAGGGCTTGGGACTGCTTGATTTTACCGTCACCGAGCAAAACAAAACGCGCGTTACCGGCGACGTTATCTACGAGGCGGATTTCCTTGACAAACCGCTTGTGGGCTTTGTAAATAAGTGCAGCGAGATAAGCGGTATCGACAACCACCTGTTCACGGTCAAAATGGGTTTGGGAGATCGCGAGGGCAGCCAAACCGAGGGTGTGCGTTGCAACAACCTGTTCGGCACTCATTTAACCGGACCCGCGCTGATGAAGAACCCGCATTTTTTGACCTGTATCGCGGAGCTTGTTATGGGTGAAAAGCCAAGTACCGATCACCTTGGCTTTGAGCAGGCGGGCTACGAGATCACCCTCAGCGAGCTGACAAAGCGTATGAACGAATGAGGTGTGCAGTATGATCAACAGTACGAATCAAAAAACAGTTATTTTTGAGCGTCTGCCGCTTACGGCAGAGGAGTTGAAGTCGATGCCGCAGGCGGCGCTGACCGACCCGTTTGACACGGCGGCGCTGACGGTCGCCGCGTTATGCCGTTATCCCGACAGTCCGGACGACTGCATAGCCATGCTCAATTACCTGCGCGGACCGCGTCCGCTGTCTGTGTTTGAAACCCAGTTCCTGCGCGACAGGCTCATGGGCAAGCCATATAAGCCGCGCTCCTATTTGGCAGGCACATCGCCGCAGAACAACTATACGCCTCAAACGCCGTACAGCGTTACGGTGTATGAAAATATCTATTCCCGACCGCAGGAGAACTACCTGACCCTGTGGCTGGAATCCTCCGGCGCGGATTCGCCGCGTCAGGTGCAGCTGCGCTGCAAACCCTCCACCGGTCAGTGGTTTTTGTGGGAACAAATGCTGCTTGCGGATATCCGCATTCCCGTCGCTGACGACCCGTGGGCATAACAAAAAACGAGGATGATACTATGAAACAGGAAAACTTAGCCATGCTCTGCGACTTTTACGAGTTTACCATGGCAAACGGATATTATAAAAACGGATTCGATAAAACAGTCGCTTACTTTGACGTGTTCTTCCGCACGGTTCCCGACAACGGCGGCTTTGCAATTGTTGCCGGCTTGGAGCAGGTGATCGACTACATCAAGGAACTTCACTTTAATGACGAGGATATCGAATATCTGCGCTCTAAAGGGATGTTTGACGAGGCGTTTTTGGATTACCTCAAGGAGTTCCGATTCAGCGGCGATATCTACGCTATTCCCGAGGGTACTCCTGTGTTCCCCTACGAGCCGGTCATGACCGTAAGAGCGCCCATCATCGAGGCGCAGATCATCGAAACCTACGTGCTGCTCTGCCTTAATCACCAGAGCCTTATCGCCACCAAAGCCAACCGCATAGTGCGCGCGGCGCAGGGCAAGGCGGTCATCGAGTTCGGCTCACGCCGCGCTCAGGGCGCGTCCGGCGCGGTTATAGGAGCAAGGGCTGCGTATATCGGCGGCTGCGTCGGCACTGCCTGCACGCTCACCGACGAGCTTTACGGCGTGCCTGCCGGCGGAACTATGGCGCACTCATGGGTGCAGATGTTCGACAATGAGTACGAGGCTTTCAAGGCGTACTGCGAGCTTTACCCCGACGATCCCACACTTTTGGTTGACACCTACAACACCCTCCGCAGCGGCATCCCCAACGCCATCCGCGTGTTTAAAGAGGTGCTTCTGCCTATGGGCAAAACAAAATGCGCCATCCGTCTTGACTCCGGCGATATATCGTATCTGTCAAAAAAAGCGCGTGCAATGCTGGACGAGGCGGGGCTGACCGAGTGTAAGATCACGGCGTCCAATGCGTTGGACGAAAAGCTGATCCGCGACCTGATGATGCAGGGCGCTCAGGTCGATACCTTCGGCGTAGGGGAGAGGCTCATCACCTCTCAGAGCTCGCCCGTATTCGGCGGCGTATACAAGCTGGTAGCGGTGGAGAACAGCGCCGGGGACATAGAGCCTAAAATCAAGCTCAGTGACAACACGGCAAAGATCACCAATCCGCACTTCAAAAAAGTCTACCGCTATTACGACAACGAGAGCGGCAAGGCGCTGGCGGACGAGATCTGCCTGTATGACGAGGTGGTGGATGACAGCAAAAACCATGTTATCTTTGACCCCAACGCCACATGGAAAACAAAGGAGCTCTATAACTTCTCAGCCCGCGAGCTGCTTGTTCCCGTTTTCCAAAACGGCGAATGCGTGTATGAATGTCCTTCTATCGGCGAGATCGCGGATTACTGCCGCAACCAGGTTGAGCTGCTCTGGGACGAGGTAAAGCGCTTTGAGAATCCGCATGACT
>CAMHCD010000019.1 GCA_946183545.1 uncultured Clostridia bacterium | reverse complement strand
CTCCCACCCGGATTAATTAGTCAACTACTGTAATACCCATGCTTCTTGCAGTACCCGCGATCATGCTGATTGCGGCGTCAAGTGAGCCGGCATTCAGGTCGGGCATTTTCTGCTCGGCAATCTTTGTGAGCTGCTCTTTTGTGACCTGGGCAACCTTTGTCTTGTTGGGTACGCCAGATCCGCTGTTGATATTGCATGCTTTCTTTAAAAGAACCGCTGCAGGCGGAGTCTTTGTGATAAATGTGAACGAACGGTCTGCGTATACTGTGATAACAACAGGGATGATCAAACCGATATCATTCTTTGTACGCTCATTAAAATCCTTTGTGAACGCAACAATGTTTACGCCGTGCTGACCGAGCGCCGGTCCTACAGGCGGAGCCGGAGTAGCCTTTCCGGCAGGGATCTGAAGCTTAATTAAGCCTACAACCTTTTGAGCCATTGTGTTTGCACCTCCAAAATTCGTGGTAAATTGCGGGACGCCACTGTGTAGGGTCCCTCCCACAGGGAGCCAAGCTCCCAATAAAAAGCCAAATCAGGCTGATTATTCTTCTACTAACTCCGCCTGAGCGATCTCAAGCTCAACGGGAGTTTCACGTCCGAACATTGATACAACAACGCGGACATAGTTTTTGTCGGTATCAAGCTCTTCTACAACACCGACGAAGTCCTCAAGAGGACCATCAACAATTCGTACCGAATCGCCTACGGAATAGCTTACCTTAACAACGCGCTGTTCCACGCCCATTCTGTAGACTTCTGCTTCGGTAAGAGGAACGGGCTTTGACCCCGGACCGACAAACCCGGTGCAGCCGCGGATATTGCGCACGACGTACCATGTTTCATCGGTATAAATCATCTTGACAAAAACATAGCAGGGGTAAATTTTGTTTTCAACTTCCTTTACCTTGTCGCCGACAGTTTCAGTGACGATCTCGGTAGGGACCTTTGCGTCCAAAATCATATCCTGCAGGTTGCGGTTCTCCGCTGTAGACAGCAGGTCGCTTGCAACCTTGTTTTCATAACCCGAATAGGTATGGATCACATACCATCTTGCTTCTGAATCAGCCATACTAACATTCTCCCTTTTGTAAGATTGTTAACACGCTGTTATACAGAAGTGGTTCCCATAACAAGACCGAGCAGAGCAAACAAACCGCGGTCAAGGGCAAAGATAAACAAGCCCATAACAAGGATTACGGCAAGAACTATGCCGAAGTTCTTTGTGGTTTGCTTGGCAGAAGGCCATGTTATTTTCTTCAGTTCACCCTTACAAGCAACAAGGTACTTAACAAGCCTTTGGAACATGTTAGGCTTTTTCTTGGCAGCTTTTTTGGCGTCTGCCTTTTTGGAAGCAGGCTTCTTTTCGTCTGCTTTTCTGACATCTGTCTTTTTGTCAGCCATCATGTACCTCCTTATTTAGTTTCCTTGTGAAGAGTGTGTTTCTTACAGAAACGACAGTACTTGTTCATTTGCAGTCTGTCGGGACTGTTCTTCTTGTTTTTCATTGTGTTGTAGTTTCGCTGTTTGCACTCTGTGCAGGCCAATGTGATTTTAACTCTCATAACGGCACCTCCCGGTTATTCGGAATATTTTTAGCCTCCCTCAGCGGGGCACAAAAAGAAAGCCCCTTTTAGAGGTGATAACATTCTATCATATAAAAAGAAAGAAGTCAAGCGGTATTTTAATATTTTTAGTCAATTTCATTCCTTACTGATTTTTAAGCGTGCTGATCTTGGACACAGTCTTTTTGGGCGGCTTTTCGGGCTTTACTTCCTTGCCGATGTATTTCCTGCCTGCTTTGGCTGCCTTGGTCAGATCATCGTCAAAGTACTGGTCAAGCTCCTCGTACTCCTCCTGCGACAGAGAGTTGATAAGAACCATAGTAATGATGGAGCGCGTGTCTACGTCGCCGTTCTGGTACTGCAAGTTGAACACGCCCGCAAGCTTTTCCTTTTCCTTTTCGGTAGCACGGGGGATGAACGCCTTGATCTTGGGCGCTATGTGTTCCTTGGCAAAGGTAGCGCCGCGGAAGGGATAGTAGCAGTCCTCTTCGTTTTTGACTTCCTCGCGAAGCTCGGGGAAGTAGGTTATAAAGCGCTTAGCCAAAAACTTGGGGTCGGCGGTGCCGTCGTCGGATTTCTTTTTCTTTTGCTTGACCTGCTTTGCGCGCTTGATGGCGGACGCGCCCGAAACGCCGTCAACAAAGTCGTTTGCAATGCTCTCGGCGTCCTTTTGATTGTTGACGTATTCGTCATACAGCCAGGTGGCAAGGGTTTTCCATTCGTTGTCGGGACCCTCGTCCGTCATGGCGCAGGAGCGCAGAAGCATCTGCTGCTTGTCGGTGATATAGGTAACGGAGTACGCAATGTTTTGGCTTGTAAACAGCGCAACGGGGTTGTCGCCCTCGGATGCGACCTTTTGGCGGGTATAGCCCGACTTGGCGAGTTCCTCCTCGACCTTGCCGGCAATCAGGTCAAACGCCTTGGTGTATTCCATAAATCATCTTCCTCTCAGGATGTTTTGTCTATTATACAATTTTATAAGGGATTTTTCAAGTCACAATTTAAAAAGAGCAAGATTTACGCTGCTTTTACACTGTAAAGTAAGACACAGTACGACATTTTCGTCATTTTATACATGAAAAGCATAGAAATAATTCTATTTATTTTACATGTATTTTTGGTTAGTGCGTTGACTAATATGTGCACATGTGTTAAAATATTATTAATCGAAAGTATATCCACAGTCTTTTTCAGACGCAATTCGATAGCGAGGCACACCATGACCAGAGAGCTTTTAAACAAAAAATTAGGCAACAATATTCGCAAATTCCGCCTGTCAGCGGATATCAGTCAGGAAGCTCTGGCAAAAAAAGCGGGATTGTACCCCGCGTACTTGGGCAGACTGGAGCGCGGTGAAAAATGCCCGACGATCGACACGCTGTATAAAATATGTAAGGCGCTCGGTATCAGTATGTCCGATGTGCTCACCTTTGATAAGAGCATGTACGACCTCAACACCGAGGCGTTGTCACGGATAGAGCATGTGCTCGACCGTTTGGAAGAACCGCAGCAAATAAAGGTTGCGGAGATAGTAGAACACATCGCGGAAATATAGGATGATCCTCCTCCCCGGCTTGGAGCTTAGGCTTCGGGTCGGGATTTTTTTGTTTAAGGGTTTGATGTGTATGTTTTTTCTTCCCCCCAAGGGCATGAAAGTTATTTGAACCGTTCGGTGGAAAACCGCATAAACACTGGGTTTTTACGAACGGTTCACCCTAAAAACAATATGAACCGTTCGGTGTGATTTGAACCGTTCGATATATATCAGACTGTAGAAAAAGTTGATACGGTTAGATTTACATAACAACGATTGACAGAGGCACCAAAAGCCTCCTTTATGAAAGGAGGTGTCACGGCACTCGTGCCGTGACGGAGGATTCCCATGGCAGGTGCTTTTGATTAAGTTAAGCATTACCCGATAAACAATACGTTTGACATATCGAATTATAGCGGACTTATATGAAAGAACGGCACGTGAGAATCCTCAGTCAGCTTCGCTGACAGCTCCTTTCAAAAAGGAGCCTTCCTACGCTTGCTTATGATCTAACTATCATCAAATCATAAAACAAAGTTTTTCGACAAACTGATATATATGGTATAGATCAACGCAGAGTAAATATATATTTCATTTTTGAAAAACGCTGAATTAACGCTGAATAAACGCTGAATAAATAATTATTTTAGTATTATATAGCTTAGAGTAATTGCAGCGGTTCATATGATCTCTCGAACGGTTCACATCAAAACAGGGGTGAACCGTTCGTAGAAGCCGCATAAACACTGGGTTTTTATCGAACGGTTCAAATAAGAAATTGTCCTTAGGGCAGCGTGAACCGTTCGTATATGCAGTGTGATTTAACGCAAAGCGAAATGACGGGAGGATTCCCATGGCAGATGTTCTTGATTACATTTAGCATTACCCGATAAACAATACGTTTGACATATCGAATTATAGCGGACTTATATGAAAGAACGGCACGTGAGAATCCTCAGTCACGCCGCACAGCGGTGCGTCGCGACAGCTCCTTTCGTAAAGGAGCCTTGCCGACGTTTGTTTAAAATCTAAACGTCATCAAATAAGAAAACATAGCTTTTCAACAAACCGAGGGGAGGCCGCAAGGGCCTCCCCTACATTGTCAGTTACTGTCACAACATCTAAAACCAAACGTTGTTTCCATTGCCCTCACAGCTTCCAATAGAACCATTCTATCTCGCGAAACACCGACATCACCTATCCAGCCGTCCCAAAGTACGCGAAGTAAAAAACGTGATTTCCATTGCCCTCACAGCTTCTAATAGATGACTCTATCTCGCGAAACACCGACGTAAAGCTTCCTATCCGACGTTAAGTACGCGGAGTAAAAAACGCGGAGTAAAAATACTTGAAATAGGGGAGAGGATGTGGTATTATAAGGGGTAATGATAATGTTGACAGAAAACGAGGGATGGCTATGTCATCGCAGAACGCAATCGGCGTGTTTGATTCCGGACTCGGCGGACTTACCGCGGTAAAGGAGTTTTTGCACGTCTTGCCAAACGAAAAAATCGTATATTTCGGAGATACCGGCAGGGTGCCTTACGGCACAAAAAGCCGCGATACCATAAAGAAGTATTCCTTGCAGGATACAGGCTTCCTGCTCAGCCATAACGTCAAGATGATCGTTGCCGCCTGCGGTACGGTCAGCTCGGTTGCCGGCGCAATGCTGGAGGAAACGCTCGGCGTGCCGTATACCGGAGTTGTAAACCCCACGGTGTTTACCGCTGTTAGGGTAACAAAGAACGGTAAGATCGGCGTTATCGGTACCCCGGCTACGGTTGGCAGTCATAGCTACCGCGACAGAATACATAAGCTGAATCCCCGGCTTGAGGTGTATGAAAAGGCGTGTCCGCTGTTTGTGTCGCTGGTCGAAAACGGCGTTATCCACCGTGACGACCAAATCACAAGACTGGTGGTGCGCAGATATTTGGCAGAGCTTAAGGACAAGGGCGTAGATACCCTGATTTTGGGCTGTACGCATTTTCCGCTGCTGCGCGACGCGATCGGTGATTATATGGGCGAGGACGTTACTTTGATAGATTCCGGCTACGAAACCGCCGTGTATGCCGCCAAGGTGCTCAGGGAGCATGACCTGCTTACCGACAGCGTTGAGCCAAAGCAGCCGGAGTTTTTTGTAAGCGATACCCCCGAGGGCTTTGAAAGCGTGGCAGGTCTGTTTTTGGGACGCGACATGGAGCACAGCGTCACGCAAATCGATATAGAACAGTATTGAGGTATATATGGATAAGGAAAAGTATATGATTTCTATTATTGGTGAGCAGACCGTGGACGGAGAAACCGACCGTGTAGAGGTGCTCACCGCAGGACAGTTTATAAAGAAACGAGATCATTTTTATATCGGCTATAAGGAGTACGACGAGGAGAATCCGCAGGAGTGGAGCGATAACCTGATAAAGGTGGAGAATGATCTGGTGACTATCCGCCGCAAGGGTCCCTACGGCTCGCAGCTGATGCTCGAAAGGGGCAGACGGCACCAGTGCATTTACAGTACCGTTGCAGGCGATATGAGCATAGGCGTGTTTACCAAAACGCTGGAAAACCGTCTGCACGAAAAGGGCGGCACGTTAGAGGTAAGCTACACGCTCGATTTTAATACCGACCTTGTCAGCGAAAACCGATTTACCATAAAGGTCAAAGAAAAAGAAGTAATGTGAGGTCAATGATATGAACGTATACGCAAAGGCAGTAGACGGCTTAAAGGCAGCCGTTACCGCCGCTATGAATAAGGCTATAGAGAGCGGCGCGCTTCCGCAGGCGGAGCTGCCCGATTTTATTATAGAAACCCCTGCCGATACCACCCACGGCGACTTTGCCACCAATGCGGCTATGGCAGGCGCAAGGGCGTTCCGTATGCCGCCGTTCAAGATAGCTCAGGCTATCACCGATAACCTTGATTTGACCGGTACCATGTGCGAGAGGTTTGAAACAGCCGGACCGGGCTTTATCAACTTTTTCCTCGGCTCAGGCTATTATACCGAGACGCTCAGCACCATTTGCGCCGACCCCGAGGGCTACGGTTCCTCGGACTACGGCAAGGGCGAAAGGGTGATGGTTGAGTTCGTTTCCGCCAATCCCACAGGTCCCATGCATATGGGCAACGCCAGAGGCGGCGCGCTGGGCGATTGCCTGGCTGCAGTGCTCAATAAGGCAGGCTACAGCGCATACCGCGAGTTTTATGTAAACGACGCAGGCAACCAGATCGAAAAGTTCGGCTGTTCGCTGGAGGCGCGTTATCTGCAAATCTATAAGGGCGACGAGGTTGAGTTCCCCGAGGACGGTTATCAGGGCGCGGATATCACCGAGCTTGCAAGGGAGTACGCCGACCAATACGGCGACGCGCTGTTGAACGCCGATCCCGAATCGCGCAAAAAGGCGCTGGTTGAGTATGCCCTGCCCAAGAATATCAAGAAGATGCAGGACGATATGGCGGCATATAGAATCGTATACGATAAGTGGTTCTTCGAGAGCGAGCTGCACCAAAGCGGAGCGGTCAAGGCTGTTGTTGATTTGCTTACAGACAAGGGTCTTACCTATGAGCAGGAGGGCGCGGTTTGGTATAAAAACAAGGACGTGCTCACAAAAAAGCTGCTTGCCGAGGGCAAAACGCAGCAGTATATCGACAATCTGGAACTAAAGGACGACGTGCTTATCCGTCAAAACGGCAACCCGACCTATTTTGCGGCTGATATAGCATATCATAAGAATAAATTTGACCGCGGCTTTGAAACCCTCATCGACGTTTGGGGAGCGGATCACCACGGTCATGTTATGCGCATGAAGGGCGCAATGGACGCTATCGGCTATAACGGCGACAGGCTAAATGTTGTGCTAATGCAGCTGGTCAATCTGGTGCGCGACGGCAAGCCCGTCAAGATGAGCAAGCGTACCGGCAAGGCTATCCAGCTTCGCGATCTGCTTGAGGAGGTGCCCGTAGACAGCGCGCGCTTCCTGTTCAATACGCGCGAGGCAAACACGCAGATGGACTTTGACCTCGATCTTGCGGTAAGTCAGGATAATCAGAACCCCGTTTACTATGTTCAGTACGCGCACGCTCGTATTTGCAGCATCTTCAAGGCGCTGGAAAAGGACGGTATCACTCCGCGCGAGTGTTCCGCCGAGGAGCTTGCGCTGCTCACCGCTCCCGAGGAACGCGAGCTGATCGGTCATTTGGCGCTTTACACCAACGAGATAATCAGCGCCGCGCGTGATTACGATCCAACCAAGATCACACGTTACGTCACCCAGCTTGCCACGCTGTTCCATAAGTTCTACAACGCCTGCCGAGTAAAGGGCGAGGACGAGGGTATTATGCAGGCGCGTTTGACGCTGTGCAACTGTGTTCGCGCGGTCATCAAAAACGTGCTCACAATGTTCAGCATCAATTGCCCGGACTCTATGTAATTTTTACTTCGCGTACTTGTTAATGATGAGTTTATAGAATCAATCAGGAAAGGTTCCGTTTGGAGTCTTTCCTGTTTTTTTATTTTTTTTCAGTGCAACCTTTTGCCCCTCTAAACACGTATTACTGTTAGGGAGTGTTTTCAATTGCAAATTTCACATAAAATTCACATTACAACGCTAAAAAATCATTGACTCAGTCCAATGAACATTATATAATGTATGTAGAATCACATGCTAAGTTTACCAAAAAACTGCCTGTTTTTACCACTTTTGAAATATGCAGAAATCATATGATACAATTGTATTGACGATCCATTGCGGAAAGGAGAAAAGCCATGAAAAAGATACTCACCTTACTGTTGCCTTTATTGCTGCTATGCGGATGTCAAACCAATACAACGTCCGTGAAGTCATCCGATCATACGCAAGGCAAATCCATAGAGCCGATACGGTACGATTACAACGATGCAACGCGAACGCTGACGATACTGAGCTTCGGCAATTCCGATGAGTTCTGGCAAACCTACGAATATCAGGAATTGGAAAGCATAGAGCATCCGGAAAACGTTGTGATTTCCAATGGCATTACCGCTATTCCGGATAATTTCTTTTGCTATGCTCTTGAAGGCAATTCGGGAGAAGAACTAAATCATTTTGACCGCATTAAAAACGTAACGCTCCCGGATACGATCACCCAAATCGGAGAAGATGCCTTTGGAAATTGTTCAGGCTTGGAATCCGTTACGATTCCCGACAGTGTAAAAAAACTGGGAGCTCTCGCATTTGAGGAATGTAAAAATCTAAAATCCGTTAAAATCGGCAAGGGTATAGAAAGCCTTAAATACGGCGTGTTTGAGCGCTGCGAAAAACTGAGCACGGTCGTGTGGGAGGAAGGACTGACCACGATCGGAGAGAACGCTTTTGTTGAGTGCAGCAGCTTGCAATCGCTGAAGCTTCCGGAATCAGTGGATACTATCGGTTCCGGCGCGTTTTCCGGCTGCACCGCGTTGTCATCTGTCACGCTGCCGGAGCAGCTGCGCACGGTGAAGGACTACGCGTTTTGGGCGTGTCCCAAGCTCAAATCCGTCACTGTCCCCGGTAACGTCAAAACCATTGGGGATTACGCATTTGGTTACATTATAAACAGTGATTACGATGATGTTCCCCAAAAGGATTTTGTCATGAAAGGGAAAAGCGGAACCGCTGCGGAAGCATACGCCAAGAAAAACAGTTTTCAATTTGAAGTTATTTAAGGGAGTAACAATAATGAAAAACCTTACTTCCGTCCTTTTATCGCTTCTGTGCATCATAACAGCCGTGCTGACGGGTGGGTGCGGCAGCAGTGAGCCGGAACTCACGCAGGGCGTGCAGTATCATTACGACAATGACGCGGTTGCTCCGGATAAGCCGATAGACTACACGGATTTTTACGGCGGTACCAACGAAAGCTGCGCGCAAAGCGGTATGAAAAGCATATCGATCCCGCTTACGGGCGAGCTGTTCAGAAAGGCTGACGGGCGGTATTACACCGTTACCAAGCTGAAAGGAAAAAACGGCAAAACCGCCTACGGCTTTGCGGTAGGCGCCGATGAATATGATGATACTGAGTGCCATTATTGTATTGAAAAGCTGTATTCCTTTGATGAATGTCATTTTACCGTCGGCACAACAACAGCCGAAGATGTGGCAAAGCTGTTCCCGTATGAGGAGTATGAAGGGCTAAAGGACAAAAACACGGTCGCTAAATTCCTTGACCTGCAATTCACAGACAGAGAATCACGGCTGGTCTTTGAAGAAAAGGACGGCAAATTGGTGCTGAGTGAGATCACGTCGGCAAATCCGACGCTGGTTCTTGCCAAGCTCCTTTTACCCAAGGATTTGGCGCTGATTACAGAGTAAAAAATTCTTTTTGTGCTTTACCAACCATAACACACCACATTAACCCCAAGGAGCGTGATTATTATGAAAAACAAACGTAAAATACATCGTATCACAGCAACAGTTCTGGCGGCTGTTTTGCCGTTTTGCATGGCGGCAACAGGCGCGTCGGCTCAGGTAGTGGGCGAGAGCCTGTCGTTTGAGGCGGAAAGCGGCGCTCAAACTGTCGTCACCAACCAAAACGGTGACGCTAAAACATACGACGGCGTTCCCGACGCTGCTCAGTGGCAGAACACCGCGGCGGTAAACCGCGTTAACTCCTACGAGGTGCGCTATACCGGCGACACGCTGATGAAGGTAGAGCTTCACAACATCAAAAATACCGACGGCGTGGGCGCGCAGACTCAGCCGATGAACGCCTACTACGCGGCGGAGTTTGACCTTGACGGCAACCAAACCGCCTTTGTAACAGGGCTGACCGCCGACAACGTGCAAAAGCTTCAGGACGCAATGATACAGGCGCATAAAAACAACACTCCCTTTGACCTGACCGACGCGGGCTTTATCGACGCGGAGATATCAGGCAAAGCAGGCGTTGACAAAAACCTCAACTGGGCGGCGGCAAGCGCAAACCTGCTGACCTACACCGGCTGGGCGGCAAAGGCAGGCTTCAAAAACGAGGACGAGGTGTTCAGCGCCTTTGCGTCCGCCTTTGAGGATAAAGCCAATATGTTTGACAACGGCTTGCCGTGGTACTTCAACGGATTTTCGTTCTTTAGCGACGATATATTCGAAGATTATTTTCCTAAGGTAAAAAGCGGCACGGGCGGATATCTGTCAAATTACGACGTTGTAGAATTATATGACAGCGACAGTGTTTTCTCCGGTTCGAGCTCGTATCTTTATGATCCGGGCTCATGGATAGAAATGACAGAAAAACTGCGCAGCGGCAGCGGCGTTCTTTTGGATATGTACGAATTACATGAAGAGGGCTTCAATTACCCCGACGTTGACGTCCGCGTCCTCACCTGCTGGGGCTATGTTACGGACAACCGTTGGCGCGAGGATTCGCTCAACCACTACAAAACGCTGATCTTTTCAGACGGCTCGTCCGACATGACGGGCAGCAAGAGCCGCAGCTCCGCGCCCAACCGTATGACGGCTGCCGATATCAAAGTGGAAAAAGACGAAGTATTAGATTTTGATTATGTCGAAAACCTTACTTTAACAGGCTATGAAAAATACCGGGGGTATGAGTTCATCATGCTAAAGCCCTATTCCGACGACCTCCCCTGCGAAACCTCTACGCTTGCCACGCGTGACAAGGTCAACACGGTAGATTTTACCGTAAATGAGTTGACGTTGAAGCAACCGCTGTCGATTAGTAACAGCAAAAGCGAAACCGTCTTTCCCGACGATGAGCCGCTGACGCTTTCGGGAATGGTATATGACGTTTCGGTAAAGGATTATGAGGGCAGCATTCCGGTCAAATACACCGTAAAGAGCGAGAGCGGCAGAGCGGTGTTCAACCGTACGCAGTCCTGCTATATGGAGGCAGTATATCAATCTGACGAAATAGAAATAGGCAAGCTGCCTGTGGGCAAATACACGGCGGAAATCACCGTTAACCCCTCCAAAACCTTGAAGGAGGCGTATTACTACAACAACACGCGCACTCTGAATTTTGAGGTGCGCAAGCCTGCGTTCGATAAATCCAAATTGAAGATAGTGACGGAAAAACCGTATATTGACAGCGATCGCGTTATGTGCGACTTCCGCTTGGACGGTCTTTCCGACGAGCTGCGCGGCAAGATCACGGGCTATGACATTGCGCTCAACGCCTATGACCTCTACGGCGATGAGGACGGTCAAATCGGGTTAAGCAGCTATGAGATCAAGACGGACGGCGTTTTGCCTTGTTCGGTTTCGATCCCCGAATACGAAAGCTGCGAGATCTGCCTGAAAATCAAATTCGACGACGCGGCTCCCCTGTACCTTATAAGCGATAAGGTGCTGAATCCCTACCCGGTCGCCCTGCTTCAAAACGCCGAATACTTTGACGACGATTACGATTACGAGGATGACATAAACCACGCGCTGACTCCGGTGCGCCGCAATGTGCGCAGTCTGGCTAACGGCGAGGTCATGAAGGTGGCGGTGACGGATTACAGGGAAGACGGCTTGTACGAAAGCTTCACCCTTCAATATCACCTCGAGGCAGTCAACCGCTTTGGCAAGCATGTGGTGCTGACCAAGCCCGAATCCGTTACCATATCGGGCTACGATGAAAAATACATTACCTTCTCGCGCTTCGATTACCCCATTCCGCAGGGTCAATACACCCTAAAGGTAGTGGCGGATAACGACGTTCTGCTCTACGATTATATGGAGCCGTACCTCCTTACCTCGGGCAGCGGCTACGACGGCGGCGACCTTGACGGAAACGGCGCAGTCACTATTGACGACGTCACCATGCTGCAAAAATACTTAGCCAACCGAATCAGCTTTACCGAAACTCAGCTGCGCGACGCCGACGTTAACGGCGACGGCATTGTTGATATCATCGACGCGTCGGTGATACAGCAATACCTGAGCGGATGGTATTTTGTATAACTAAATAACTAAAGGGGGATCATTGTGAAAAAATCAAACAAAATCATTGCCGCCGCAATGTCGGCGATCATGCTCACCACAGTGGGCGCAACGGGCGCGTCGGCTGCAACAACCGGGGAGGCTTTGACCTTCGACCCGGTCAACGGAGCCGTTACCGTCATCACCGACAAAAGCGGCAAACAGACGACCTATGACGGCGTGCTCGACGCCTCAACCATGGAGAGCAGCGCGGCGATAAACAGCGTCGCGTCCTATGAGCTGCGTTACAACAACGAATCCGTGCTGACCGTTACGCTCAACGATATACAGTCATCAAGCGCGGTGGCGGCTTCCTCATCCAAAACCCTCAACGGCTACTGCGCTGTGGAGTTCGACGGCTTGGAGGGCAACCAAAGCGCGTTCATCACGGGCTTGTCGCCCTTCAACGTGCAAAAGATTCAGGACGAGCTTTTAAAATGCTGCGCCGACGGAACCACCATGGAGCTTGAATCCGTCGACTTTATCGACGCGGAAAAGCAGGGCATTGAGGACAAGGATCTGCAACAATGCTGGGCGGCGACCTGCTCCAATATGCTCACCTACACCGGCTGGGCAAAAGAAGCCGGCTTTCAAACCGAGGACGATATGTTTGACACGTTCTCGGAAAGCTTTGACGACTACGGCAGCGCGTTTGAATACGGCATGGCGTGGTTCTTCAACGGCGTATCGGGCTATGTGGAAGAAGCCGCGGATTATTGTGCCGAGCCAAAGCCCGGCACGGGCGGTTTCTTTAAGGATTACGCCTATGACAAGATGTATACATCCACAAGCTTCGGCATTACCACCGACGGAATAGACGCCATGCGGCAGCTAAAGCAGGAACTGCGCGGCGGCAGCGGTATTTTGCTGGGCATCAGCATCTACAGCGACGAGGGCTTCCCCGGCGGTCACGCCCTCTCCTGCTGGGGCTATGTGGAGGACAACGACTATCCCGATACCGACAAGGCGCACTACACGCGCCTGCTCATCTCCGATTCCGACTCGGACTATACCGGCAGCAAGGACAGGCGCACCGCGCCCAATATCATGAGCTCAGTTTCGCTGGAGCCGTATGATTATGAGGAGAAAACCGACTACGGCGTTGAGATCATGGACACCTGGAAGCTCCCCGATTACGGCGAGAACGTCGCGCTTTCGTCTTTTACCTCCCTGCTGCCCTACAGTGAGGATGTAGAAAAGGAGACCTCCCTTAAAGCCACCAGAAACAAAAGCACCACCGTAGACTTTGCGGCGGATGATTTCTATTTGGGACAATACGAGGACTCCAATTATGAGATCAGAAAGGTGCCCTCCGACGCGGATATCTACATCGGCGGCATGTGGAGCAATTATTCCGACAAGGATTACGAGAATAACCTCACCGTGCGCCTGAGCGTGACCGACTCAAACGGCAGGCAGGTATTCACAAAGGACGTCACCGTCGAAACGTACAGCTATGCCTACAGCTACGACCAAACGGAGTATGTGAACATCGGCAGGCTGCCCGAGGGCGACTACACCTTTACCGAGGTAGTCAACTGCGACAAAAAGGTGCGCGAGGCCTACTACTATAACAACACCTATTCCGCCGCCTTCCAAGTTGTCAAGCCCGTTTTAGACGCTTCCAAGCTCACCGTTACCGCGACCGACCCCAAGCCGTACCGCGACAGCGTCGTCTATGATTTAAACATCAACGGCTTGACCGAGGAGCAGCGTGCGCAAATTACCGGCTGTGACCTTTACAGCAGACAGCAGTCGGTGACGGGCGACGAGGATTCCGGCTACATGTGGATGGACGTTGATATCCCCTATGAAAACAATGACGAGCTGATCCCGTCGCGCATACTGCTCGATAACCGCGAGACCACCATGGTAATGGTGAAGCTCATGTTCAAGGATATGCCTCCCGTGTATGTGTTTACGCAGGAGCTCACCGTCGATCAGCCCGAGATCGCCCGTACCTGTACCATTGATGATGATTTGATGTACGAGGAGTCGTTCACTTCCGTTGACGAAAACGCCAAGGGCTTTGCAAACGGCGAATCGTTTGACTGCACGCTCGAAAACGTGTCATCGCAAACCGTCGGCACAGTCAGCGGCACCTATGCTCTGGTGGCAAGGAACAGCCACGAGTGGGACGACGCGATCACGCTATCCGGTCCCGTTGACTTCACCCTAAAGCCCGGCGAGGAGCTTTCCGTGCATATCACGGACTTTGACGTGCCGCTGCCCAAGGGAGAGTATCTGCTCGATATCGAGCTCGAGGGAGATTTTGTGGTGTCCGAAACCGATTTCTTCCCGTCAATGTATCTCAAAGCAGGAGATATCGAAGACCCGGATTATTACCCCGGCGACGTTAACCGCGACGGTGTGGTCAACATCAACGACGCTACCTATCTGCAAAAAGCCCTTGCCGGTTACTTTAATCTTGACCCGATCCAAGAGCTCCTTGCCGACGTTGACTTCAACGGCAAAGTAAACATCAACGACGTGACCACCATCCAAAAAATTATCAACGAATGATTTACTTCGCGTTCTTTGGGACGGCTGGATAGATGATGTCGGTGTTTCGCGAGTTTTTTACTTCGCGTATTTAACTTAAAGGATATTTCAATGCAAAAACGATTTCTTCAAATTATCACAACGGCGGCGGTTATACTGACTTTGAGCTTACCCACTGTTGCCTCCGCAAACTCATCATGGCACTGGGTGACAATGACCAATCCCTCACATTTGCTGCTGCCGCTTATTATCATTACACTGATCATCGAGATCACGGCGATATACCGTATTCCAAAAGCCGAAAGCTTGCTGCGTACCGTCTGCGCGGTAACGGGAGCTAATTTGCTTTCGTTTGCCATGCCGTTTTTCATTCCGTGGATAGGCAATTTGATGTCCCCGTCGATTTATCTGTATGATTTGCAAAACACCATAGACTATACGCCGTTCTTCATAGTCGGCGCGGCTTACCTTCTGACAACGCTGTTTGTGGAGGTGCCGGTCGTCTATTTTGCGCTCAGACGTCACGTGCGGCAAAGTACCAACCGCCTCTTGTTCGCCGTCATAGTCAGCAATACCGCCACCACCGCTATAGTGGCTTTGGCGGAGCACATTTTCTGTTACGGAGAATGGTAGATAGATAAAAAAGATGTCATTTCGATCAACGTGGGATATCCGGTGTGATGGAGCATTCTTTCAAAACCTGTTGCAAATTCTATAAAAAGTGTTATAATACAAATAGGAAGTGGTTGGATGGCGCTTGAATACCAGCGTTATGGAAGAAACAAGGAAACGATTGTTAATAAAACACTTATCGAAAGCGGCGCATATAAACGCTTGTTTGATTGTGCTACCGATAATGCTTCCGTAAATAAGACACTTTATCAATCGGCAAAAACTGCATTGAAACACAGAAGCGGTACATTATACGAGGATATGTATTGGATTGACGGAGAAAGCGGAAATGTTTTGTTTTCTGTAGTTGACAGCACCGAAGAACAGGTGATTGTATATACAGATAGAATAAAAGAAAAGATAAAATCCGGCAGTCATATTATCACGTTACATACACATCCTAACAGTATGCCGCCGAGTGCGTCGGATTTTAATTCGTGCTTTTATAAAAAATACGTTAAAGGCTTTGTTGCGTGTCACAATGGTAAGCTATATGGCTATACTGCCAATGAAAGTGTAAATGAGAGAATCTATGATATTTATATACAGAATCATATCAAGGAAGGATGCAGCGAATTTGATGCGCAGCTAAGAGCGCTTGAAAAACTCATTACTATGCTTGATATAGATTTCTGGGAGGTGACTTCAAATGGATGAAAAAAAGTATTTTATTGATGACAGGGTAATTATTCCGGAAGAAATCAAGAATATGACAAAAGAACAGCTTGAAGCTGAAATTGCAAAGTTTGAAGCGGAAATCGCAATAAGAAAAAATCTCCTTGATCAACGCAAAAAGGAAACTGCTTAAATAACGGGCAGACAGGTTATGCGCAAACCTGTCTGCCCGTGTTCTGTTATATTAAAGTATAAACGTCCGACCCGCCGTTGATGAACTTTTCCGGATATGCGGAGTCATTCAAAGGCGGAGAAAGCGCCCACCGGCGCCCGCCGTTGATCAACTTTACCGAACCGGCGAAGTCATCCAAAGGCGGAGTTAAATAACAAAGCCGCCGTTTACGCCCAGTACTTGACCGGTAATGAATTTGGCGCGTCGGCTGCACAGGAACACTGCCGCGTCGGCAATATCCTTTGGCGTGCCTAAGGCGTTCAGCGGAGTTTCTTCCTTCAGCGATTGTATTGTTTCCTCGTCAAAGCCGCTCATCATGTCGGTCATCACCACTCCGGGGGCGATGCAGTTTACGCGGATGCCGGACAGCCCCAGCTCCTTGGCAAGCGCCTTGGTCATGCCGATAACGCCTGCCTTTGCCGCGCTGTAGTGCACCTCGCAGGACGCGCCGACCTGACCCCACATAGAGCTGACGTTCAAAATAACTCCGCTGTGGCGCGGCAGCATAAAGCGGCGCACCGCCTCCTGAGTGCAGTAAAACACGCCGTCAAGGTTCACGCCAGTCATGCGCTTCCAGTCGTCCTCAGTCAGCTCGGTAAACAGCTTTTGCTGCGCTATACCGGCGTTGTTGACCAGCACATCCAGCGTGCCGACCTCGTTTTCGATTTGATCAAACAGGCACTTGACGCTGAACGGATCTGAAACATCCGCTTCCATCGCTGCGGCATTAACGCCGTAGCTTTTTTTCAGCTCATTAGCCAAATGCGCTGCCTTGTTCAGCTTGTGGCGGCAGAGGACTATCACGTTATAGCCAGCCTGCGCAAAGCCTACGCAAAGCGCGGCGCCGATACCGCCCGAGCCGCCTGTCACTAAAACGGTCTTGCTCATTTCTTTTTAAAGCCATCCTTGAGGCTCACGCTGCGGTTGAACACCAAATGCTCGGGCGAGCTGTCCTTGTTGTCTACGCAGAAGTAACCCAGCCGCATAAACTGGAAGCTCTTTGGAGCGGTCGCGGATTCCAAATTCTTCTCCGCCTTGCAGTTTTGCAGCACCTCAAGGGAGTTGGGATTGAGGTAATCCAAAAAGTTGCGGTCGCCCACGTCGGGGTCGGGCACGGTAAACAGATTGTCGTAAAGGCGTACCTCCGCGTCGGCGCAGTTATTTGCGTCGACCCAGTGGATGGTTCCGCGAACCTTTCTGCCGTCGGGCGTGTTGCCGCCGCGAGTCAGGGGATCGTATTCGGCGTATACTTCCACTACGTTGCCGTTTTCATCCTTTTTGCAGCCCGTGCACTTGACGATATAGGTGGATTTAAGGCGCACTTCGTTGCCGGGATACAGGCGCTGATACTTCTTTATGGGTTCCTCCATGAAGTCCTCAGCCTCGATCCAGCTCTCGCGAGAGAAGGTGACGATTCGCGTGCCGTCCTCGGGACGGTTGGGGTTGTTCTCTACTTCAAATTCCTCGGTTTTACCCTCGGGATAGTTGGTGATTATCAGCTTGACCGGATGCAGCACGCACATGGTACGCTCGGCGGTCTCGTTGAGGTCGTCGCGCAGGCAGTGCTCCAAAAAGCTGTATTCCACAATGGAGTTGACCTTGGACACGCCGATCTGGTCAATAAAGGAGCGGATGGACTTGGGTGTATATCCGCGGCGGCGCAGACCGCACAGGGTAGGCATACGCGGATCGTCCCAGCCGCTTACGTGACCGTCCTCTACCAGAGTGCGCAGCTTGCGCTTGCTCATAACGGTATTGTTGATGCCCAAACGCGCAAATTCGATCTGGCGCGGCTTGGCAGGCGCGGAAATGTTTTCGATAACCCAGTCGTACAGCGGACGGTGGGATTCAAACTCCAGCGAGCACAGGCTGTGGGTAATGCCCTCCAGCGCGTCCTCAATGGGGTGCGCAAAGTCGTACATGGGGTAGATGCACCATTCGTCGCCCGTGCGGTGGTGGTGCATACGGTTGATGCGGTAGATCACCGGGTCGCGCATGTTGAAGTTGCCCGAGGCTAAGTCGATCTTAGCGCGCAGCGTCATGCTGCCGTCGGGGAACTCGCCCTCTCTCATGCGTCGGAACAGGTCAAGGCTCTCCTCGATAGGTCTGTCGCGGTAGGGCGACTGCGCCGGAGTCTGGGTGTCGCCGCGGAAATCGCGCATTTGCTCGGGAGTAAGCTCGCACACATAGGCGAGTCCCTTCTGGATAAGCTCAACCGCAAAGTCGTACATCTGCTCAAAATACTGCGACGCGTAATAAAAACGGTCGTCCCAGTGGAAGCCCAGCCACGCGATATCTTCCTTGATGGCGTCTACGTACTCAACATCCTCCTTGGTGGGGTTGGTATCGTCCATACGCAGGTTGCAAATGCCGTCGAATTTCTCAGCGGTGCCGAAGTTGATGCACACCGCCTTGGCGTGACCGATGTGAAGATATCCGTTAGGCTCGGGAGGAAAACGTGTGTGAACGCGCTTGCCTTCGTATTTTCCGCCCTCGGCGATATCCTCGGTGATAAAATCGTGTATAAAGTTGCCCTGCATCATTTCAGGGGCGTTGTTGTCTGCCATATTTCTTTCCTCTTCTTTATTAAACGTTTGAAATTACACAGTGTAGGGGAGACCCTTGCGGTCTCCCAAAACGTTGTTTCCTTATGGACGTTACCAAAAGGAGATATCGTTTTTGGTAAAATATTAATCGTTTTCCCATTTTAGCGGGTTGTTTTCAATGTACTGCCAGTGTTGCAGATAATCGGCTTTATTGCGGATGATATGATCCATAAAGGAACGTTGCCATACGGAACCGGCAACCCTGCCGGACTCTTTGCAAGCCTTGAACCAATCCGTTGCCACCTTTGATTTATATCCGCCGATAATGCGGCAGATATCCTCAGTGGGCGGTACTTCAAACGGGGTGTGTAGCCGTATCAGCAAATGAATATGGTTCGGCATGATCACGTAATGATCAACGGTAACGTTTTCTTTGCTGTCAATATAGCCGATCGCTTCCTCGGCAAGCTTTCCTAACGGGGAAAGCACGGTGCGTGGGAGGCCGCAAGGGCCTCCCCTACATTGTATGGTACATAGCGTATGCTGCATATGGTGGGTGCATATGGTGATAAAGTATATCCCGTTTTCGGCATAATCGCAGCCGGACAGCCTGAGCGGTTTACGTTCCCTGTGTTCCATTATTGTCCGAGCAATTCCAACCCTTTTTCCAATCTTGCCAGCGCTTCTTCTCTGCCTAAAATGTCCAAAATCTCTATTGCGCCGCCGGGGGTAACGGTTTTGCCTGCCGCGGCAATGCGCACCGGCCACATGACCGTGCCGTTTTTGAGCTCTTTTTCCTTAGCCATGTTGATAAGGCAGTCGTGGATAGCTTCCGCCTCCCATTTTGGCAGAGCCTTCAGCCGCTCGTACGCCTCCTGCAATACAACAGGCGCGTTGTCGAGGTTGGTCTTGCTCTTTTTGTTGACGAACAGATCCTTCTCATACGACGGGAGCTCTGCAAAAAAGTCAAGCATTTCGGGGATCTGCGTAAGCTGAGTAACGCGCTTTTGCAGAATATCCGCGAATTTAAGCCACGGCATTTCTCTGTCGCCGAACACCTGCTTGTAGTACGGCATAGCTACGGCTGTAAATTCCTCCGCGCTCATTGCCTTGATGTATTCGCCGTTGAACCAGCTGAGCTTGTCGTAGTCAAATACGGCAGGGGATTTGCTTATGCCGTCGAGCGAGAACGCCTGCTCAAGCTCGCTCAGGCTGAAAATTTCCTGATTGTCCTTGGGACACCAGCCCAGCAGGGCGATGTAGTTGATGATCGCCTGCGGCAGATATCCGTCCTCGATCAAATCGTAAAAGCCCGTCGCGCCGTGACGCTTGGACAGCTTGGACACGTTGCCGTCCTCATCCTTGCCCATGATAAGCGGCAGGTGGATGTAGATGGGTATTTCCCAGCCGAACGCCTCATACAGCAGATTGTACTTAGGCGTGGAGCTCAAATATTCCGAGCCGCGCACAACGTGGGTAATGCCCATGGTGTGGTCGTCGATCACGTTAGCAAAGTTGTAGGTGGGGTAGCCGTCTGTCTTGATCAGGATCTGATCCTGCAATTCGGCGTTGTCCACGGTGATCTCGCCGAACACCGCGTCGGTGAAGGTGGTGCTGCCCTCGATCGGCATTTTTTGTCTGATTACGTAGGGCGTACCCTCGGCAAGCAGACGGTCGATCTCCTCCTGCGGCAGATCGCGGCAATGACGGTCATAGCCGCCGCCTAAGGTTTCGTTTTGGATCTTTTCCAAACGCTCCTTGGAGCAGAAGCAGCGGTACGCCTTGCCTTCCGCAATCAGCTGCTCGGCGTAGGGCAGGTACATGTCCTTGCGCTCACTCTGAACATAGGGACCGTAGTCGCCGCCGACGTCGGGACCCTCGTCGTGCTGTAAGCCCGCAAGCTTTAAGGTGTTGTAAATAAAATCAACCGCGCCCTCAACAAGGCGTTCGCGGTCGGTATCCTCGATGCGTAAAATAAACTTGCCGCCCTGAGACTTTGCCACAAGGTATTCATACAGCGCGGTTCTCAGGTTGCCGACGTGCATGAATCCCGTAGGACTGGGCGCATAGCGTGTTCTGACTGTCTTGTCAGCCATAATATCACCATCCGTAAATATATTCTATATTAGTATAGCATATAGCCGACGTTTTTTCAACAATAAAATGCCGCCTGAAAACCTCAGACGGCAAAATAAATAATTATGTCTATTCTTCCTGGACCTTAGTAAACATATACGAGGTGGACTCGTTGTTGTAGTTGAGCGTCAGCGTCAAAATGCCCTGGCTGTAATTGAGCTTCATGCTCTGGCTGCCGTAGGTTACGTCCACCGAGGTCTCGTTAAACACGAACGTTCCCTCATTGCGGATACCGCCAAGCACTATAACGCAGTTACCGTTGCTTTCAAACGTCATGCTGAATTCTTTATCTTCCTTTGCTATGTCGCTGTAAGACACGGTGGTACCGCCAAGCGACACGGTGGAGGGCACCCATTTGCCCACTATTTCAGCGTTGTTATCCTCCGAGCAGCCTGCTGTTATACCAAGTACGATGACCATACACAACAGGATGGAGGCGATTCGTTTCCGCATATCTAAGACTCCAAAATCAAATAATATACCTGTGACAGTTGCCGGACAGCGCAATTTTTTACTGCCGACGATATACATTTTACCATTAATCCCCGTATTCGTCAATTGTTTTTTTCAGGTCTCTCGACAAAAAACTCCGCCTACCCGAACGGATAGACGGAGCCAATGGTTATTGTTTATTCAGCCTTTGTGTAAAATCACTTGCTGTTGACAGCAGCCTGAGCGGCAGCCAGTCTTGCGATGGGTACACGGAAGGGTGAGCAGGAAACATAGTCCAGACCGATCTTATGGCAGAACTCAACAGATGAGGGATCGCCGCCGTGCTCGCCGCAGATACCAACGTGGAGGTTGGGGTTAACGGGCTTGCCGAGCTTGATAGCGGTTTCCATCAGCTTGCCTACGCCTGTCTGATCGAGCTTAGCGAAGGGATCGTTCTCAAAGATCTTGGTGTCATAGTAAGCGTTGAGGAACTTGCCTGCGTCGTCACGTGAGAAGCCGAAGGTCATCTGGGTGAGGTCGTTGGTGCCGAAGCAGAAGAAGTCAGCCTCAGTAGCGATCTCGTCAGCTGTGAGAGCAGCTCTCGGGATCTCGATCATTGTACCAACCTCGTACTCAAGCTCTACGCCTGCAGCAGCGATCTCAGCGTCAGCTGTCTCAACAACAACCTTCTTAACAAACTTGAGCTCCTTAACCTCACATACGAGAGGAATCATGATCTCGGGCTTAACGTTCCAGTCTGCGTGCTCCTTCTGAACCTCGATAGCAGCGCGGATAACAGCCTTGGTCTGCATCTTTGCGATTTCGGGATAGGTTACAGCCAGACGGCAGCCGCGGTGACCCATCATGGGGTTGAACTCGTGGAGAGACTGGATGATAGCCTTGATATCTTCAACGCTCTTGCCCTGGGCGTCAGCCAGCTTCTTGATGTCGTCTTCCTCGGTGGGAACGAACTCGTGGAGCGGCGGATCCAGGAAGCGGATGGTTACGGGGCAGCCTTCGAGTGCTTCGTAAAGCGCCTTGAAGTCGCTCTGCTGATAAGGCAGGATCTTGTCGAGAGCAGCTTCTCTCTCTTCAACGGTGTCTGCGCAGATCATCTCGCGGAACGCGGCGATTCTGTCCTCTTCAAAGAACATATGCTCGGTACGGCAAAGACCGATACCCT
>CAMHCD010000018.1 GCA_946183545.1 uncultured Clostridia bacterium | reverse complement strand
TTGATGCAGCTACTACCGTTGGCTTCATCAAGACCGGCAGCTACAACAGAACCTCCGCGCTGTACACCAAGAACATCGCGAAGGCGCCCACCACCGAGGACGGAACCTACACCAAGAACAAGCAGAGCATCGAAGCCTTCGACGGCAAGACCTTCGTGATCAACAACTGCGCCGACGCAAAGAACGAAAGAACCTCCTACATGGGCATTTGGTGCAACTGACGTTTGGCATAAGCATTAATATAACATAACAAAGGCTGACTCCTAACCGTTTGAGTTAAGAGTCAGCCTTTTTATGCCTAATTTATGTGGTTATCAATGATGTTTTTTATTTTTCTTTAGCTTGCCGGTGATCTTAGATTTAAGCAGCGCAAGCTCCTTGCGGTTGAACATGGTAAACAGGCTGATGACGTAACCGAGCAAGCCTGCAACGACGCAGACGATCAGGAACTTACCCCATGAATTCATCGGAACAAAGGAGCGAATCACGAAGAATATAACCGCGATTATCAAAAAGCTCAGCCAGCTGCGCAGTATAGCGGGATAAAAGATGGTTTTCTTTTGCTTAAGTAAATAAGCCGAATAGAGCGGTACGAAAATCAGCGAGCGCAGGCTCATAAGCAGCGAGCTTATGCCGGCAATGAAGAATGCCTTGTAGACGGGGGACAGGTCGGTAAAGTTTACGATCAGCAGCACGGCGATCGTACTGAATACTCCGACTCCCAAAGCCACCAAAACAGGCGTTTTCAGCTTATTGAACACGGAGTTGAGCATAGTCAGCGCCTGAGTATGAGCGGTGAACAGATACATCAAAACCGTCAGCACGGAAATAATCTGGATGGTAGTGATTTCGTCCGGGGTTTTGCTGGGCTGCCACAACGTGTAGAATTCGTGACCGAACACGATGAAGCCCGCCAGCGGCACGGTCATGATAAGGCTTTGTATCTTTGAGGTGAAGTTTACCTCCTTTACCAAGCCGTCCATGTCGTTTTTGGCATAAAGTATGGTATAATGCGGCGTGAACACGCTTGATATCTGGTTTATCAGGATCGCTATGCTCTGCGGAACGGTTTTTGCTATCGACATCAAGCCCATCAGCGTAGCGCCTATGGTGACGTTGCAAATCAGCAGATCAAGACCCGACAGCAAAATATTACTCAACTGCGCCAGCGACATCCACATGCCGGAGGTGATGAGCATTTTTACCATTGAAAGCTTAAAATCCCTGAAATTGGTTTTGATCTCGGGCAGCAGCCTCCGCTTTACCGTGATGTTCGCAAGCAGCAGAAATACTCCGCTGCCGAGGGATGCCAGCGCGATAAAGTACAGCTGAGGGGAAAACAGCGTGAACAGTCCCACGATCATAGCAACCTTAATAAGGTTAGATATGATGTTGCGTATGTAGTTGATTTCAAGACGGTTCTTAACAAAGGGCGCGGTGGTGAAGATAGCGGTTACAACGCTGATAACATAGGTCAAAAACGTCAGCGCAAATGTTATCTTAACGCTTGTTACCAAGCCCTCCGGAACGTTTAGAATAACGTCGATAAACGCCGTCAGCAAGCCCGACGCCACCAGCATAACGGCGGCTAAGAACAGATCGGCTATCAGCACGGAGTTGAATATGGTGGTCGCCCTTTTAAGATTGCCGCGGTGGTATTCAACCGAAATAAACCTGCCCGCCATAGAGTTGAGCGCGGCGGTAACTATGGTTGCGTATTGTACAAAGTTATTTGCAAGACCTATAAATCCGTAAGCCTCGGTACCCAGCGAGCTGACCAGATGAGGCGTTAGAAAAAAATTGATGCCGATCGTAACGCCAAAGGCGATAATGCTGGCAACAATATTGATGGTCATTTGCTTTTGCGTAGATTTTGCCTTTTCCGCCATAGAATCATCCTTTTCCTTTGCGGTAAAGCGCCAGTCCTACCGGCGCGAATGCTAAGGTCAACGCGCGTTTATACGGTGTGTTGACGTCGCTTAATATGCTCTTTATGCTTTTGCCGTTCGCCTTTCCGTCGCGTGTAACGGCAACCAAATGCTCCGCAAAGCGCTTGCGGTCATATTTGTGATATTCCCAGCAATCGTTTATGTAGTGCAGGTGCATAAAGTACTTTTCCTTGGAGGGCGCCTTGCGGCTTTGTCCCTTGTTGGTTACGGAATTGTCTCTGTCCTTGATATAGGTCAGCATGCCCTTGTTGAAGTAGCGCGATTTATATTTTTCTCCGATTTTGTTCCACATGATGGATTCCGGATAGTATTTGAGCCCCGGAGTTTCCGGCGCTAAATACTGCCTCATAACATCGGTGCGCACCATGCCCCACAAATCGCCCTTGATTCCGTATTTAAGCTTGAAGTCCAAGTCGTTGCAGTCGATGGTATCCCACGGCATGGGAGTGCCGATTATATTGCCGTCCTCGTCGCAGTCACGGCAGGAAACTCCGTAAAACTGCGGCTTTTCGTCGTCGGGAATGGTCTCCCACACCTGCAAAAAGGTCTCTATGGTCTCGGGTATGCAGACGTCGTCGGAGTCAAGCGTGATAAAGAACTCTGTGTCGCACAGCTTGACCGCGTTGTTTTTGGCAACATGCTTGCCCTGATTGGGCTGGTAGACGTATTTGATTTCAAAAAACGGCTTTTGGGCGATAAAACCGTCCACCACCTCCTTGGTGTTGTCGGTGGAGCCGTCGTCGATTATCAGCCACTTAAAATCACGGCATGTTTGATTGCTCAGTGATTCAAAACCGCGGTGCAGTGTGTCCGCGCGGTTGAAGGTGGGGGTGAATACGGTTACTCTGATTTTATCTGTCATGACAACGCTTCTTTCAGCTTGATTAAGTAGTCTACGGAGGCTTGGCGCATCTGCCGCAGTCGATCGTCCGCAGCCTCCCAGTCCGCCTCGGGGATGGAGGCAGGGGTCTGCGCGTTCAGGATCTCGCGTCCCTCAATGCCTAAATTGTGCAGCAACGCCTCCGAGCGGGTATTGCGCGTGCCGCGTGTGGACAGCTCAACGGCGAACTCCTTGTGATATATAACAGAGAACACCGTGGCGTGGAAGGAATTTGTCACCACATACGCGGCGTCGCGGATCAAGCCCAAAAACTCATTTGCGGTGACGGGGTCTAAGTAATGTATGCCGTCAATACGCTGGCGGCGGTTTTTCTGGATAGAGTACACCGGCAGCTTTGTTTTTTTGCTAAGCTCCAAGGCGTAGGCGAACAGCTCCTTGGGCGGGTTTACGTTAAACAAAAAGATGTACGGCTCGCCCTTGGGTACCTGCGCGCAGGAAACGGTGATTTGGTTCCACTTTTCCCGGTCGAACAGCAGCGTGGGGTCAACGCAAACGGCAGGTGTTCTGCCCGTAAGCTCCTCAACAAGCTGCGCCGCCTGAGGCTCTCTGACGGAGAGCATTTGATAGTCGGACAGCAGGCGTGTGTATTCGCGCCGGGTGTTTTCGTCAAGCGGAGATCCGCCTATGCTTGCGGCGTAAGAGTATTTTTGTTCGGGACGGGCAAAGTCTAAAAAATATACCTTGTCAAAGCCCACCACAGTGGGGCTCCAAACCTGATCGCTTCCGGCAATAAAGGCGCGGTATTCGTCCGCCGCCTGCGCTATATCACGCTTGTCAAAGCGCCTGCTCAGCTGCATGTGAGCCCGGATAAATTCCTCCGAGGCGACGCGTTCCTTTTTGACCTGTCCCATTGTAAGCAGCGAGCGCAAAAACGACTTTACCCGTTCTGTCGGATCGACGCGGATCGGTCGGATATGCCGCTTGTACATATGCTCGCACTGATAGTCAATGATATCGTTCGCAACGCCGAGCTCCCGCAAAAACTGCTGCAGCGCGTATGCCTGCAGCTTTGCTCCGTAGCTGAGCGCGTTGTGAAACGTCAGTATTCCGATTTTAGATTTGTCCATAATAATGTCTCCTGTCAATCATGCGAACGGAGTTAACGCCGACTGGATGTACTTTTCGGTAGGCGGAGGTGATGATCCCCGCCGACAAGAACCAGATAACGACCATTTGGCGTGAATACAGCGGATTACCGGTCAGTCCGTATACGGCGATCAGCACCTGAATATAAATTGAAAAATATATGATCTTTGCCTGCTGAACGTCTTTGCTGAATTTTTTGAGCAGAACAATGGATTGGAAGAAGGTGACGATCATAAAGATCATCATCATCAAAAAGCCTACGATACCCAGCTCTGCCAAGATTTGCAGATAGGTGTTGTGTCCGTTATATACCCATTCGTGGTTGCCTACCAGCAGACCGTGATTGAACGCGTACTCGTTGTATGAGTTAAAGCCGGCACCGAATATAGGATGGCTCTTAAACATCGAGATCATGGAATCCCACAGCATATCGCGGTTGCTGAGCGTGCTCAGGTTTTCTTTGTCCAAAAAGCGCGCAAAGAAGTTTGACACCTGCGGGATCAGCATTGCCGCCAGCAGCATGGCGCTTGAGCTCAGCAGGAATATAATAATGCCCTTCAATAAGCGGTTTTTGATGTTGGAAATCAGCATAAACAGCGCAAAGCAAACGATGCATACCAAAAACAGCATACGTCTGCCCGTTAGCATAAGGGCTACAAAAAACAGCGCTAAACTGACAAGATCCGTTTTTTTGAATTTGCCGTTGGCAAAGAAACGGGCGTAGCAAACGGCGATGCCGACATTCATTATAAACGCCGCGTCGCTGCGGACTCTTGCAAATCCGGAGTAAGAGCCGTCGTTCAGCTCGCGCGTGATAGAGCGCACGATATCAGGCGAGTGCTGCGGATTAACGATGAAGCTGAAATAGTTCAGCATCAAATTGTTGGCAAACAGGCTTGCCACAATAGAAAGCGCAATGATGATACAGAACACATACATGATGCTCATGATCTGCGAAGTTCGCTTGATAGGAATATCGTTAAACAGCAGGGTAAAGCTGCATAAATAAATAACGAGCAGAGATTTTGTTGACGCCGGGTCGTAAGAGTAAAACCACGAGGCAGACATAAAAGCAACCAAAAGGAACGCCGTTACGGAAACAGGATTCATGTTGATTTTGATATCGGAAAAAACAAACACCAAAATAAAGCCGATCCCCATTGCGTAAATCAGCCAGGGGCGCAGCGCGTAGGGAACAGGCGAAGCGCCGGCAACGCAAATAAAGGGAAGCATCAGCGTCAATAGTAAGTACCATATTTCGGTAAGGGATAATTTTTTTTCGTTATTCATAAAGCTCCTACAATTAATACTTATCCAGTGTTTTTGTTACGAGTTTAAATAGGGGAGGACAGCGCTTCAGCAGTGAGTAGCGGAAATAGTCGTTTTTGCGAAGATATTTTTTGCAGAACGCGGGTGTGTGCGAGGTGATATCGGCGGAAATTTCCTTATACTCGGCTTTGAATTTCCTGTCGCCGCCCAAGATGATCACACGGTTTAGCAGCCGCAGCAGTATGGAAATGCGTTTGCCCTCGGCGCTGTCGGTAAGCTGCGGAAAGCGTTCTTTTGTGATCCTGACGAGCTCGTTTGCAAAATAGCGGCTGTCAAAGAATTTTTCGGAAAAAGTCCCGAGCGTCGCGGAGGTGCTGTTCTTGATGTAGGTGTATTTTTCAATGCTGCGGTGTACGGTTTTTGTGGAAGAAATGCCGGCGCAGAAAAAGAAAAACAAATCCTCGTTGATCTTGCGGGTTTCATCAAAGCGCAGGCCGGACAGCAGATCGCGGCGAAACAGCTTGGTGTAGACGCCGATATTAAGGTATTGTGAGAAAAAGTCCTTTGCAAAATCCTCCGGTTTGTTCCAGCAGTGATCAACGCCCGAGGAGGTGTGCTTTATGCTGCCGTCGGGCAGCTTGATGCGAACGTCCGTCATGGCAAGCTGCGCCTGCTCACGGGTGATCAGCTCGTAAAGCGTTTGGTACAGGTCGTTGTCCGGGATATCGTCGCTGTCGCAAAAGCCGACATAATCTCCGCGGGCAGCGTCGATACCGGCATTGCGCGCGGCGCATACGCCCTTGTTTTCCTGACACAGCACGGTAAAGCGGCTGTCCTTTTCGGCGTAGCTGCGGCAGATCTGTTCGGAGTCGTCGGTGGAGCCGTCGTTGATCAAAATGAACTCCGTCTCGCTCAGCGTTTGTGCCTTGAGCGCGTCAAGCGTGCGCGGCAAAAACTCCGCCGCGTTGTAGACCGGAACAACTACCGAAACCTTTGGAACCATGCTTATTTTCCTCCTGCCTTGATCCGCTTCATCAGCTTTAAAATTCCCAGCCGATGCAGGGTCCTTTTTGTTTTGCCAAACACCTTGCGGCTCAGTTTGACGGGGATATATGTTTTGACCGCCTGCTCCAGACCGGTGCCGTTGTTCAGCGCTTCAAAAAACGCGTCTCGCTGCGGATGGATGGGCGGATTTTTAAGCGCCATAACGCCGCAGTATTGCAGCAGCAGGTCAAAATCGGCGGAGTAGGAAACAGTCTTGTCCGCTACGCTTTTAAGCAGCTCTTCGCCCTTGTCGCTGTGGACGAGCACGGCGGTGTAGCCCTTGTCGTCGTCCTTGACAGAGGGCACATAACGGGTGATGTTCCAGCAGTCGAACACCGTCAGATCCGATACCCTGTCGGCGCGGCGGAACGCGCATTCGTGACAGGAGGGACGGGTGCTGATGCTGTCAAAAAAGCTCTTCATCATAAGGTCGGTCAGGGTGTTTTCCTGACTTTTTTTGCCGTTTGCAAACGTCAGTGTAATGGTGGAGCTGTGGTAGCCGAAGGACTTTTCGCGGAAGTTTACAGAGGTGATCGGCGCGCCGAATTTCTTCTCCATCGTTTTGCGGTACAAGTCCCACACCATCGGAGAAGGAACCGCGTGGCATACAAAATCAATAGTCAGCAGCCTGTCATAGTCCCTGCCCAGATATCGTTTAAGACCGGCTACCTGACACGGAGTTCCGATAAACAGCGTCTTTCTGCCGCTTTCCAACTGTTTTTTGACCTCGGCGAAGATACCCTCGGTGTTGCTTTGCACGTATTTTGAACCCCTAAAAAGCTCAAGCTGCTCGGCGTTGTCGATGCAGCGGTGCATAACGCGGAACGATTCGTCGTATACAGCGCCGAAAACAACGCCGCCCTCTTTTACAACAGCCTCGCAAAATGCCGACGTTGCGCCGCCGGAGGTGCTGTTTCTTACGATGTCCGCGTCGTTGTTGCGCATTATATACGCGGTTTTCCGCGGCGTGGTCTCCGGCTCGCGGTTCTGTACGGGACAGATTTTGTCGCATTTGCCGCAGTTGATACATTTAGAAGCGTCAATAACGGGGTATACAAAGCCCTCGCTGTCCGCCTGCATCGTTATGCAGCCTAACGGACAAACTCCGGCGCAGGCTGTGCAGCCGCAGCAGTCCTTTTTTGAAGTAACGGTAATCATATAAAATCTCCCAACGCCCTGTCTAAAAACGCCTTGGAGCGTTCAATGTGCGCCTGAGCTTTTTGCAGAGCGGCGTCGTAATCGGTTTGATGCTCAACGGCAAAGATATCGCCGTTGTAGCGGCGGTCGTTAAGCCCGTAGTTTTCGCAAAAGCTGTCGATCCTTCCGTTTTTGGAGGTCAGCGTACCGGCTTCGTAGCGGTCAAAAATCAGCAGCGGCTTGCGATAGAGCATGGAAAACACCGAGCCGTGGAAGGAATCGGTAAAAACGTATTCCGCGTTTCGTATAAAATTGACGAATTCCGCGGGACCTACGTCGAACGGAGCCTCGTCGCCGAAGCCCTCGTCGGCGGTGTTATAGGTGTCCATATGGTGAGAGGTCACTATCGGCAGCCCCTTTTCCTCTGCAAACCGGGTAATAGCCTCGCGGTATTTTGCGGAGGGACCCAGCAGATAAGCAAAGATATAGGGCTTGTCGTAATGGTTTTGATTTGGGATCTCGCGCAGCCAGTCCTCGGCGCTCAACAGCAGCACGGGGTCTACCACCACCTCGGCGGTCTGACCGCTGAGCTCCTCTACCAGCCTTTTACCGCTGTTTTCGCGCACGCTAATATCATCCATGCGCGATAAAAAGTCTTTGTATTTTGCGTGCAGCTTCGGCTCGATTTGCGAAACGCCGAAGCTTGCCGCGTAGGAAAGCCTGCGAACGCCCTCGGGGGCGAACATCAGGTTGTAAAAGTCGGAGGTTATGCCGCCCGGCGCCCACAGCTGGTCGCTGCCGACCATCACGGCGTCGTAGCGCTGCGCCTGACGCTGCAGCTCATCATAACCGTTATAAACGGGCGAAAGCTTTTTGAAGTGCTCCTTTGAAAACTCAGCCAGACACGCGTTGCGCACTGCGTTGTCCTTTGCAAGCTGAGGATGCGTTTTAAGCATGATGTTCTTTTTATATCGTATCTTAACGCGGTCGCTGATAAACACCGGGTTCATCAGCCGGGGCAATGCCTTTACGACAAAAGCCGGAGTTATCTTTTTTTGATAGCGGATTATTTCATAGTCGATGCCGCGTTTTTCAAGCTCTGCGGTGGTGGCGTAGCTTTGCAGCTGACTGCCGTAGTTGCGGTGCTGATAGCAAACGCATATGCCTAACTTTTTCATGAAATCAGCTCTTTATCTTTTTTAATTTATCCTTTAAACCGGTGGGTATCATTTTTTTCAGTTTTGTTTTGGGGTTTGCTTTGAAGGCGAGCTTTGAGGAAAAGTATTCGTTAATGTCGCCGTCTATCCCCTCGTATATGGTGTCGCGGCAATCGGGACGTGCCGAGGGCTCGCGCAGGTTTTTGTTCAGTACGACCGCCTGCTCCAGAGTGGAGGGAACAGAGGTGGTGACTTTGCGCAGCTTTTCCCATGCTGCTTCACCCTTTGGGGTGTTGACCAGCACCAGCGAAACGCCGTTGCTGTCGTAAAACTCGGGATGAGCCTTTTGTACGCCCCAGTAGTCCGCAAGCGTTATGTCGCCGGGGCGCTCACTGTTGGCAAAGGGACATTGATAGCAGCTCTCGCGGTAGGTTTTGCAGTTTAAAAAGGCGTTGTAGTACGGGTCAAAAAAACCGTAGTCGCTTTGCTTTTTGCGGGCGGTCTCAGCCATATAGTATAAGTCCCAGCCGCGCTTTGCCTTGCTGCGAAAATTATAGGCGGTTATCTTTCCGCCCATTTTGCCGCCCTTGTATTGCAGATATTTTTCAAACAGCAGCGGACTCGGTACACCGTGACAGACGATGTCGGCGATCAGCAGGTTGTCATATTCCCTGCCTAAAAACGCGCGAAGCCCTGCCGCCTGACAACCGGTGCCGCTGAACAGCACGGGCTTGCTTTGGTCAAGCGCTTCCTTTACCCGGCGGTAAACGCCGCGGGTGTCGCTTTGAACATATTTTGAGCCCTGCAGTCGCTTAAGCTCCCGCTCATTGTGCGCGGCGATATGGACAGCTTTTAGGTCATCGTCGTAGGCGCAGCCGAAAACAACGCCCCCATGAGCCAAAAAGTCTGCGGCTATAGCATAGAATACTCCGCCGGACGTGCTTTGGAACGCGGTTTGTCTGTCGTTGAGCTTTGCGGCGTACACGGCAGGATCCTTGCCGCGCGGAACGTCGGAGGCAATAGGGCATTTTTTAAGACAAACGCCGCAGTCTGTGCAGGCGTTTGCGTCAACGGAGGGATACAAAAAGCCCTCCTCGTCAGTGATAAAAGAAATACAGTGCCTCGGACAAGCCTGTTCGCAGCCGCCGCAGCCGCAGCAGGATTTGCCCAGTGTCAGTATATTATTCATCTTAATCATCCAGCATCTCTTTGAGTGTTTGGCAGGAAGCCGCACGCTGTTGTTCAATAATGCGGTTAACCTTGGCGTAATCTATAGGCTCATCCGCAACGGAAAAGTCATTGTAATCGCGCAAAATACGGTTTTCATAACCGATAAGCTCCAAAATTTCCTGAATACGCTCGCTGTAGGATTTTGGCAGCACATCCACAAACTGTGTGTTGAGTCCTATGGCAAAGGCGGTGCCGTGGAACGAATCCGTCAGCAGCACCTGCGCGTTTTTTATATGCCACAAAAACTCCTCTATCGGCGGACAGCAAATGAATTTTCCGCTGCGTACCGCGTGATGAAAGCAGTGGCTGATGCGCACAAGCTTCAAGCCCTTGCGCTTTGCAAAGGCTTTTGCGTAGCGGTCAAATGCATTGTTGGGGTGCAGCTGATACACCAGCGCGAACTTTTCGCTGCAGGGGCGCTTAGGAACCAATTGCTCCCACTCGGACTTTTTCAGCAGGAACGTAGGGTCGAGCACCTGCCCTGCCGGGATGCCCATGTGAGCAAGCAGCTCAACTCCGCTCGGCTCGCGCACAGAGATACGGTCGTATTTCTGTAGGTACGGCTTGATCTCCGACAGCTGATCTTCGGTCAGCTTGCCGCCGAAGCTGGCAGCGTAGGCTACCCTTTTTTTGCCCTGCGGCGCAAACGATAAAAAGTAAACGGGGTCTAATTCGCCGCATACAACGGTGTTCCAAACTTGGTCGCTGCCCGTCAGATAAACGTCAGCCTCGGGCGGCTGCTCCATAAGCTCCCGCTCGGTGTGATATTGACGTTCGGTAACGCCGACAATAGCTCGGTATTGAGCGAACCGCTTGTCCGCCAGCGCGTATACGGGCTTTTGCGTCAGCATAAAGAACGCCCTTGTCAGCGCGTTTTTATTCCATTTTGAGGTGCTCAGCCGGGTGGCGACAAGGTTACGGGGCAGCTCATCGGTGCGGAAATAATCTATGCAGACGGGTTTATGTCCCAGCTTTTTGATCGCCTGCTGCGTGGCGTATGCCTGCAGCACCGAGCCGTAATTGGCAACTATATGTCTGGTTACAAACGCAACCGTTTTGGCTTGTGTCATATTATCCTCTTTGTTTTTCGGCAATCAGCTTCTTGTAAAGCTCTGTCAGCTTTTCGTAATAGGCTTCGCTGTCGCACAGCGCTTTTGCGTTTTGAACGGCAGCCTGCGACATAGCGCGGTATTCGTTGGCGTTCAGCTCGTTTAGCTTACGCATTGCGGCGCACAGGCTGTCGGGGTCAAACGGCTCGCAAAAAAATCCGCTCACGCCGTCCTGTACCAGCTCGGGCAGTCCGCCGATGTTGCTTACGATAACGGGCTTGCCGCTTGCCTGAGCCTCCATGATGGAGTAGGGGCAGTTTTCGTGCCATTCGCTTGGCAAAATGACGCATTTGGCTCGCGCGACGGTGTTTTTTAATTCGTCTCCGCTTTGGAAGCCCTTGAACAGTACCCTGTCCTGTAGGTTGTGTTCCCTAACGTATGCTTCCAATTCGTCGCGCAGGGGACCTGTGCCCACCAAATACAGCGGATTATCAAAATGCCCCGCGTCGTAAGCCTTGATCAGGGTGAGCACGCCCTTTTCAAACGAAAGTCTGCCGAAGTACAAAAAGTAATCCCGCACGTCGGCGCTTGCTTCGTATACCGTGTCCTCAGGCAAAAAATTGGTCATATGGACGATTGGGCTGTCCGTTATGCCGGAAAGCGCCAGCTCGTTTTGATAGAAGCGCGAGGGGCAAATATAGCAGTCGATTTTATTGTAGGATTTACGGCGGTTGTAGTTTTCCGCCTCCGCCAGCGCCAGTAAGGTTTGAAGCTTTGAGCCCTTGACGCAGTTGTGCTTGAGCGCGTAGCGGTAGCTGTGGTCGGTGACGCAGCGGTCGCAGATCTTGCCGTCTGTCATCATGGCGTGGTTCAGGCAAATGCTGTTGGCGTCGTGCACGGTGTGGACCACAGGAAGGTTGTATTTTTGTATAGCGTCCAAAACGGACAGCGTCAGGTGGCGGTGCACCAAATTGATGTGCACCAGATCGGGACGTTCGTCCTCAATAAGCTTTGCTATCTTCTTTTTGGCGTCAAACGAATACAGCGCGTGGAGTCCGGCCTTCAGCTTTCCTGCCGCGCCGATGTCGCCGTTGAAGTCAACGTTCTTGGAAAAGTAACCGCTCTGTGCGCAGTCCATATTCTGTTCATCCGCCATAGCAAAGAAAATCACTTCGTGACCGTGGCGCTCCAAAAGCTTTGCCAGTCCAAAGTGATATGTTTCGCTGCCGCCCTTGATATAATGGTACTTGTTTACCAGCAGTATCTTCATATTACGCTCCTTTGCGCTTGCTTTTGCGGGCGCGTACCATTGGATAAAGCTTGGAATGAACAACGGAGATCGAAGCGATCATCAGACCCTTGGGCATGGTGCGGCATACGGTTGTCATAAGCTTTTTTGCCGGCTTGCGATCGTCGGGCAGCGGCGCGGTGTCGCGCCAAGGTGACATCTCCTTGTATTTGAGATAATCGTCTACAAACGGATGGTCGTTCTTTTGGTTCCACGGACGGGTGCCGGAGTAGAAGCACGACGTAAAGTGGATAATGTACGGATCGCTTACGGTTTCGTTATATTCCTGTTCGCTCAGGTGATGCTCCGGACGGCGCACCTTAAGAAGCTCTTCGTAATTAAAATCGAAGAATATCGTCATAGCGTCGTATTTTGTGTGGATCTGCTTTACCAGCTTCCGCTTAGCCAAAACGCCGTTGAGCACGCCTTGGTCAACATAGGTGATGTCGCCGTTGTGAGCGACGATAAAGTCCAAAAAGTCTTTTTCGACCTCGTGCTCACGCCAGCCTGCCAAGTCGATCAGCAGCACGCCGTTGTTGGTGTAGGTGCTGTCCTCGGGCAGTCCCAGCTCGGTTTTATAGCGGTCTGAGCGGCAGTCGTCCACAGCTGCGACGATGCAGCTTCCGAGGTCGGTTTCCCAAAGCTCCTTAAGCGAATGGCGAACAACGGTGTCGCAGTCAAGGTAGATGCAGCGGTCTATGTCCTTGGGCAGTATGGTGCACAAAAACAGTCGGAAAAACGTGCTGATGTTCCAGCGACCGGTTTCAATGGTAACGCCGGTCTCCTTTTCCAGATCGGGCTTGGGGATAAAGGTGATCTCTCTGCCGTATTCACTGACCAGCTTTTGGAACCGCTCCTTGTTGGTGTAAGATATGTGATTGTCGATCATGTAGATGCGGAGGTCGTCCGCATCACGGTTATTGTAAAGCAAAGACATAATTGACACACCGGCAATTGGTGCGTAGCTGTCTGAGCTGGAGTATACTATGTTCATATATCCAAGTATCTTTCTTTATATTCTCTGAAGCTTTGCAGGTTCTTGTCCTTGTCGGCAAGGATCAGGTTTTCCTCGCCGCCGATTTCGTCAAACGGCCACTCAACGCCCAGATCGGGGTCGTTGTACATAACGCCGTCGTCGTATTCGCCGTAGAATTTTTCGCCGCATTTATAGCTTACAACGCTGTCCTCGAGCACTAAATATCCGTGCGCAAAGCGTTCGGGAACCAGCAGCTCCTGTTGGTTTTCCTCACTCAAATAAAAGCCCTGCCACTGCATAAAGGTGGGGGATTCCGGACGAAGATCTACAATAACGTCATATACCTTTCCTTTGATGCAGCGCACGAGCTTAGCCTGCTCCTTAACGCGCTGAAAATGCAGGGCGCGGATAACGCCCTTGTGCGAAACGGTGTAGAAGGTCTCGGCAAGGTCATGCTTGATGCCCTGTGCTTCAAAAACCTCTTTTGAATAGTCCTTGATAAACGCGCCGCGGACGTCCGTGGCGCAAAAAGGCTTTATCAGATATGCTCCCTCAAATTGAGTGCCGCAAAATTCAAACGGCGAAATCATATTTATTCTCTCCTCACGATGTCATTCTGAGCGGTTTGCGGAGCAAAATTTCGCGTCAGCGAAATAGTCGAAGAATCCCCCAATCAGTGGCAGAAACGTTGTTTCTCTATTTGGGGGATCCCTCCACGCGTTCCGCTGCGCTCCACTTGGTCGGGATGACATATATATCTTAGTCCACCTGCAAAATCCAATCCATCGTCATCCTTGCGCCCTCGGCAAAGGGAATGGACGGGGTAAAGCCGCAGTCCTCACGGATGGCGGTGGTGTCAAACGCTTCAAGCGGCATATTTACGCCCGAAAAAGGCACATTGCCGAAAACCGGCTCCGCGTCGGGAGCAAGCGCCTGCTGCATTTCAAGTATAAATTCCTTTAAAGGACGGGCGTTGCCGCTGCCGATAGTGTATTCGCGGTTGGGCTTGCCGTATTTGCCGATGGCGACGAAAGCCTTTGCAACGTCGTCCACATAAATAAAGTCGTAGTTTTGAGTTGCCGCGGTGAACTGCAGCGGTTCATTTGCAATGATTTTACGTATAGTTGAATTGACAAAGCGCGGAGAGAACTCTCCTGCGCCGTAGGCGTTGGTTATGACCGCCCAGCACAGGTCGATGTCAAGGCTGTTGGCGATCGGCTTGCAAACGGCTCTTGCCGCCAGCTTGCCCGCGCCGTAAATGTAGGGGAGACCCGGCTTGCTGTCCTGCGTATAGACTGCGCAATACGTTTCCTTTTCCATAATGGAGCCGGCGTTCACGAACTTTTTGCAGCCCAAAGCGTCCGCTGTGCGCAGCGCCTTTGCGGTCCAAAGCGCGTTTTGCAGCTGCATTTCCTCGTCGCAGCGCAAGGGTCCTGCCGAGCCGACCCAGGCAAAGTGGTAAAAAACATCGTGGTCGCTGTCCGGTCTGCTGCTCAGAGATTCGATGTCGCTCAATTCGCAGTATACAACGGTCAGGTTTTCAAGCTCCCTGATATTGTCGATATTCTCGTTTTCATCCTTGACCACGGCGGTGACAGCGATGCCCTCGGCGCAAAGCGCCCGGCATACATGCGAGCCTACAAAGCCGTTAGCGCCTGTAACAATTGCCTTTTTCATTTTATACACATCTCTTTATTTTTTGAAGAATTCGTCGATCTGGCGGTCCATGACTCGGGATACATTACCGTTGTCCATCCAGATCAGCGTCCATAATACGGTTTTTGCCACCGCGTCGGCAACATTCCAGCGCGGCTGCCAATTGAGAACGGTTTTGATTTTGGTGCAGTCAAGCTTTAGGAAGGTCGCCTCGTGCACAGCGTTCTTTTCGGGACGATCGATACGAGCGATCTTGTCGCCGGACAGGTGAATGAACAGATCCACCAGTCTTCCCGTGGTAATGCAGCCGTTTTCTGACGGTCCTACGTTATAGCTGTCCGCCAGACTGCGGGTGTAGTATTGCTTTTGGGCAATAAGCAGGTAGGCGTAAAGCGGTTCTATGACGTGCTGATACGGACGTACCGAATCGGGGTTGCGTACGATGATGTTATTGCCGTTTTTCAGGGAACGCACGCAGTCGGGAATAATGCGGTTGGCGGAAAAATCTCCGCCGCCGATAACGTTACCGGCTCTTGCGGTGGAAACTGCTACCGTTTCCTTGTCAAAGAAGCAGCGCTTGTATGTAGCCGTTACCAGCTCGCAGCAGCTTTTGGAATTGGAGTAGGGGTCGTAGCCGTCCAAGTTTTCATTCTCGCGGTATGCCCAGTGCCATTCCTTATTTTCATATACCTTGTCGGTTGTGATGATAACGACAGATTTTACGCAGTTGCTCTGACGTATACATTCTAAGATATTCACTGTGCCCATCACGTTGGTTTCGTAAGTGGATGCGGGGTTGCGGTAGCTTTCGCGCACCAGCGGCTGAGCTGCCATATGAAACACGATTTCGGGCTGCGCCTCGTCAAAGGCTTTTTTCAGCGCATCGTAGTCACGCACGTCGCCGATCACGGAATTGATATCATTTTCAATACCTGCCAGTGTAAACAGATTGGGTTTGGTGTTGGGTTCCAGCGCGTAGCCGGTTACGTTTGCACCCATCTTGGTAAGCATTTTGCAAAGCCAGCTTCCTTTAAAGCCGGTGTGTCCCGTAACGAATACGCGTTTGTTTTTATAAAAGTCTTGCATCAGTCAGTCCATACCTTCCAGGGCGCCTTGCCCGTTTCCCATAATTCCTCAAGCTTGTTCTTGTCGCGCAGTGTATCCATGCACTGCCAGAACCCGTCGTGACGGTAGCACATCAGCTCTCCGTTTGCGGCAAGCTTTTCCATCGGCTCGCGCTCAAAGCTGACGAAGTCGCCATCAATATAGTCAAGCACATTTTTTTCGAGCACCATAAAGCCTGCGTTTATGTAGCCCGCATCCGCCGCGCTTTTTTCGCGGAAGGCGTTTACCTTGCCGTTCTGCTCCAAATCAATTGTGCCGAAGCGGCTTTCGGGCTTGACGGCGGACATGGTCGCCGGCCTGCCGTGGCATTTGTGGAACATTATCAGGTCGGAGATATTGATATCCGAAACACCGTCGCCGTAGGTCATGCAAAACGGTTCGTCGTCCAGATACGGAGCAATGCGTTTGATCCTGCCGCCTGTCATGGTTTTGAGTCCCGTGTCTATTACGGTGACTTTCCACTTTTCGGCGCGTTTATTGTGAACGATGATCTTGTCATCGCGGGTAAAGTCAAAGGTGATATCGGAGGTGTGCAGAAAGTAGTCTGCAAACCATTCCTTTATAGCGTGCTGCTTGTAGCCGGCGCAGATGATAAAATCGTTAACGCCGTAATGCGAATACTGTTTCATGATGTGCCATAAAATAGGCATGCCGCCGATTTCTATCATCGGCTTTGGCTTAAACTGGGATTCCTCCGAAATTCTGGTTCCGAAGCCTCCCGCTAATAGTACCGCTTTCATTTTGTCCTCCTGCTATCGTGAGCCCTCGCCCTTGATAACAGTGGCGACGGTTTTGAATATGATTTTGATATCAAGCCAAACGGAACGGTTCTTTACATAGTAAATCTCCATGGCGCGTCTGCGGCGGTAAACCGTAAGGTCGCCTCTGCCGTAAGCCGCCCAGTAGCCTGTCAGTCCGGGGCGAACGCTAAGCAGCAAGTCGCGCTTGTTGCCGAAAATCAAGGTTTCCTCCTCGGTGACCGGGCGCGGTCCGACAAACGACATATCTCCCGCAATAATGTTGAAGAACTGAGGTAGCTCGTCAAGACTCGTTTTGCGCAGAAAGTTACCGATTTTGGTAATGCGCGGGTCGTGCTCAAGCTTATAATTCTTTTTGTACTCTTCCATCTGCTCCGGGGTAAAATCCGCGATCAGCTCTTCGGCGTTGATGACCATGCTCCTGAACTTTATAAGATAGAACACTTTGCCGTTTTTGCCTACGCGCTTGTGGCGGAAAAACACGGGGCCTCTGTCGCCGAGCTTGATCCCGAGCGCAACTATCAAAAAGAACGGCGACAACAATATCAAGGCAAGCAGCGAGCAGACTATATCAAAAACACGCTTGACGAAATGGTACAGTAGCTTACGGGGAAACGCTTGGTTGAATTCAGCAGAGGTTGTCTTAGCTGAGTTCATTGTTTTCTCCTTTGTGTATTATTCGTAACGATAGTTGTAATTGTAGCTGTATTTGCCGCTGCGTGTGTCTTCGGACTTAACGCGGTTGACGATAACGCCAAGCGTTTTGCCGCCCGAACGGTTGATAGTGTCGATTGTTTTGTTGAGCTGAGGATAAGTTGTGGAGTTGTTGCGGATCACAAGCACAACTCCGTCGCTCTGCTTGATGATGGGGACCGCGTCGATAACAACGCCGACGGGCGGCGCGTCAAAGATAACGTAGTCGTATTCCTCGGACAAACGGTTGATGATGGTGGTCATGGAGTCGCTCGAAAGCAGCTCGGACGGGTTCGGCGGGATAGCGCCGTAGCAAATTGCGGAAAGGTTGGCAAGGTGAGTGGGCTTTATGATGTCCTCCAGCGCGCACTCGCCGTTAAGGCAGTTTGCAAGACCGGGCGAGGGGGTAAGATTCAGCGCCAGATGGACATGCGGACGGCGCAGGTCACATTCAACGATAATGACCTTGGTGTCGACCTGCTGAGCCAGCGCGGAGGCTATGTTGACCGAGGAAAGGGTTTTTCCCTCTCCCTTTGAGGAGCTGGTGAACAGCACCTTTTTGCAGCCTTTTTTGATTATGGAGTAGTCAATATTTGTACGGGCGGTTTTGTACGCTTCGCGGATCATAAAGTTCAGCGCGTCGGCGTTTACGTTCTGGTTGCCCTTTTTGTTTTTTCTTCTCATGTCTTAACCCTCCGCCTTTCTTCTGCCTGCGGATCTATCCGTGTTGTCGGCTGTTTTTCCGAATTCGGGGATCGCCGCAAGTACGGGCAGTCCGCAAAGCACGGTCATCTCGTAGTCATACTTGATCTTTACGTCAAAGTAATCGCGCAGGAACGCGATCAGCATCGTCAGCACCAAGCCCGCCAAAAAAGCGATTATGGCGTTGCGTGCGGGATGCGGCGCGGTGGGCTTTTCGGGAAGCTGAGCTTCGTCTACTATTTTAAGGCTCGCGTTGCCCTCAAACTGCTTTTTGATGGTGGCGGGAGCTGCCTTGGCAACAGCGTCCGCAACGGTTTTAGCCTCTATCGGGTCAGCGCAGCTTACTGTAGCGCTGAACACCTCGGTGTCGGTCACCTCTGAGTACGAGATGGCTTGCTTAAGGAAGGCTGCGGAATAATTATCGGGCAGCTCCTTTGCGACCTCGTTACGGAAGGAGTTTGTGTTGAGTATCTCGATATATGTGGCTACCATCTTTTGAGCGTAGTTATGCGAGTTGATGTCGTCATAGCTGGTTTTTCCGTTGCTGTTGGCATTAACATACAGCTTTACGGTAGAAGTGTATGTAGGACGGATAAAAAGCTTGGTGGCAAAGTATGCGCCAACGCCGATCACCAGCGATACGATCAGCATAAAAACGATATTCTTTCTGATTACGTGCAGAATATCCTTGAACGAAAATTCCATATTGTGCCTTCACTCCTAATAAAATTCATAGTCCTTATGTAAACATAATTTATCTATTTTATTATACAATAAAGTGTTCAAAAAAGCAATAAAATCCATGATTTACCGAGCAGGGAAACGAAGATTGTAGATTGCTGTAAGTAATGAACAAAAGAAGGCTTGAATTTTGTGCATAGCAAACAAAGAGCAGTCGCACATCGTACGACTGCCCAATAATGATTATGTGCAAATGTTATAGAATTTTGCGGTGTTTTGCATGGTTATATCCAAAACCTTCTGTGGGGAGATACCGCGCAACCCGGCTATGACCTGAGCGGCATAGATGATTTTGGAGCTGTCGTTTCGCTTGCCGCGGAACGGTACCGGAGCCATATAGGGCGCGTCGGTTTCGAGCAGCAGGCGGTCGAGGGGGATCTCCCGCGCGACCTCTATGCTGTGGCGCGCGTTTTTAAAGGTCACTACTCCGCCTAAGCTTATATAACAACCAAGCCGCATCGCCTCGCGCATCAGCTCGACACTGCCGGAAAAGCAGTGCACCAGCGCGTTGGGACGGTATTTTCGCAGCAGGTCAAAAACGTCTCCGTGTGCCTCCCTGTCGTGCACGACCAGCGGCATATCGAGGTCGAGCGACAGCTTGATTTGCTCCTCAAACACGCGCAGCTGCAAAGGCTTAGGCGTGTCCCAGTGATAGTCGAGCCCCGTTTCGCCGATCGCAACGACCTTGTCGTGACGGGTCAGTCCGGCGATTTGATCGAGATAGTCGTCGGGAACATCGTCTAAGTTTTCGGGATGAAATCCTACCGCCGCGTAACAGAAGGGATATTTTTCGGCAAGCGCAATGACTGACCGTGCGGTTTTCAGGTCTACCGCGTTGTTTACAATGCCGCATACGCCCTGCTCCGGCAGAGAGGCGAGCAAAGCATCTCTGTCCTCATCGAACCAGGAGTCGTCATAATGCGCGTGCGCGTCAAATATATTTGTGTAAGTCATGATCGCTCCCGATCAGGAGATCTTCCAGCCCGCAGGCAATTCGGGGGAAACCTCGATCAGCTTAAGCTCGTCGCCCTGACACGCGGACAGGATCATGCCGTGGCTTTCCACGCCGCAGAGCTTGACGGGTTTAAGGTTCGACACAAACAGGATCTTTTTGCCTACCAGCTCCTCAGGCTGATAATACCGGGCGATACCGCTTACTATGGTGCGTTCGCCTGCGCCGTCGAAAATGTTGAATTTCAAGAGCTTTTTGCTCTTCTTGACCTTTTCGCACGCCTTCACCTCGCCGACGCGGATGTCGCACTGCGCAAAGTCGTCAATGCCGATCTTTGGAATGCTCTCCAAGTCGAGCTTTTCTTCCATCTCTTCGATGGTCTGCTCGCTTTCGGCGGATGCCTTTTGCATGGCGGCAAGCTCCTCCTCAAACAGCTTGGGGTCGATGCGCGCGAACAGCGGCGTCGCCTGACCGAGCTGAGTGCCGGGCTTGTATGCGCCGAATGAAGAAAGACTATCGTAGTCCGCGGTCTCACAGTTGATTTGGCTTAAAATAGCCTTGTTGGTGTCGGGCATAAACGGGGCGATAAGCACGGCGATATAGCGGATGCTCTCAAGCAAATTGTACAGCACGGTGCCCAAACGCTGCTTGTTTGCCTCGTCCTTGGCGAGAGCCCAGGGAGCGGTTTCGTCAATGTATTTATTGCAGCGCTTGGCAAGGTTTATGACAGCCTCGACCGCGTCGCTCATGTGGAATACGTTTATGCAGTCGTCAACCTTTTTTACGGTATCAAGACAGAACTGCTTAAGTTCCTCGTCGAGCGGCTCGGCGGCGGAGGGCTCCTGAACTACTCCGTCAAAATATTTATTGTTCATGGCAACGGTGCGGTTGACAAGATTGCCGAGGGTGTTTGCAAGGTCGGAGTTGAAGCGCTCGATAATGGTTTCATATGTTACGGAGCCGTCGTTCGCAAACGGCATCTCGCTGAGCAGATAGTAGCGTACCGCGTCAACACCGATAAGCTTTACCAGCTCGTCAGCATAAATAACGTTTCCGCGGCTCTTGCTCATCTTATCCTCGCCGAACAGCAGCCACGGGTGACCGTAAACCTGCTTGGGAAGCGGCTCACCCAGCGCCAAAAGCAGGATAGGCCAGTAGATGGTGTGGAAGCGCACGATGTCCTTGCCGATGATGTGGGCGTCGGCAGGCCAGAATTTTTTGTACATTTCGGAGCTGCCGTCGGGGTCGTAGCCGAGTGAGGTGATATAGTTTGACAGCGCGTCTATCCATACATATACAACGTGCTTGTCGTCAAAATCGACGGGGATGCCCCATTTGAAGCTGGTGCGCGACACGCACAGATCCTGAAGTCCGGGCTTGATGAAGTTATTGAGCATCTCTTTTTTGCGGCTTTCGGGATAGATAAAGTCCGGGTGGGATTCAATGTAATCCTCCAGTTGCTTTTGGTACTTGGAAAGGCGCAGGAAATACGCTTCCTCCTTGGCGGGTTTTACCTCACGGCCGCAGTCGGGACATTTGCCGTCCACCAGCTGTGCCTCTGTCCAGAAGCTCTCGCACGGCGTGCAGTATAAGCCCTCGTAGCTGCCCTTGTAGATATCGCCCTGCTCGTAGAGCTTTTTGAAGATCTTCTGTACCACGCGCTCGTGTTTTTCGTCCGTGGTGCGGATAAAGTAGTCGTAAGAGGTATTAAGAACGTCGCAGATATCGCGGATCTCGCCGGCGACCTTGTCTACGTATTCCTTGGGAGTGCAGCCCTCTGCCTGGGCGTAGAGTTCTATTTTCTGACCATGCTCGTCGGTGCCCGTCTGAAAGAACACGTCGTAGCCCAGCATGCGCTTGTAGCGCGCGATAGCGTCGGTCAGTACGATTTCATAGCTGTTGCCGATGTGCGGCTTGCGCGATGTATAGGCAATAGCGGTGGTGATGTAATACGGTGTTTTTTTACACATGAGTAATGTCCTCCTTCATTTCGCGAATGAGCTGTAAATGAGCTTAACATATAGTATACCAATTCCAAACGGAAAATGCAACAGCCCAACCATATTTTCCGCCGCAGCCTTGTGGTTTTATTGAGAAAACGCCAAAATTTTAAGAATTGCTTGACATCCTATCACAAATGTGATATATTAATAGAGCTCTAAGGGGCACAAAACAAGTTGAATATAGCGGGATAGAGCAGTTCGGTAGCTCGTCGGGCTCATAACCCGAAGGTCGTTGGTTCAAATCCTTCTCCCGCAACCAAGTTAAGCGTCAGTCGTAAGGCTGGCGCTGTTTTTTGTTTCGGATTATTAGACCGGCGAGCGGTGCTCATTGGAGCAGCGATAACCCGAAGATCGCCCCTTAAATCCTTCAAAAAATATGACATTATGCTATGGCTTGCCAAAAAAATTTGAATTTTTCTAAAATTTCTGTTGCCCTCGGTATACCTTTTCTGTTATAATATAAGTTACGAACGATCGCACTATTCAAAATTTTGGTCATAAATACAAATAAAAGCAGGTTTTGGTGATGAATATGAAAATAGCAGTAGCAGGCACCGGCTATGTCGGCTTGTCTATCGCCGTGCTTTTGGCGCAGCACAACACCGTCAGGGCGGTTGACATTGTTCCCGAGAAGGTTGATTTGATAAACAACAAAAAGTCGCCTATCCAGGATGATTATATTGAAAAATATCTGGCTGAAAAGGAGTTGGACTTAGAGGCTACACTCGACGCGGAGTACGCCTACAGGG
>CAMHCD010000017.1 GCA_946183545.1 uncultured Clostridia bacterium | reverse complement strand
TTTTTGGAAGGTGATTCTTTGCTTAACACGATAAAAACAATATTTTCCGTCAAAGGGAACAATATAGTACATGCAGGGGGGAGAGGGTCGAACTAATTGATTTTCTCCGCGGAGGAGCAATGATATTGGTTCTTCTTCATCACTCTGGATTTCCGTTGGGCAAGTGGATACTTGCATTTCATATGCCCTTTTTCTTTATACTTTCAGGATATACAGTTGCGATAAAAAGTAACCGTTCTCAGCAGCAATTTGGAAAGTTTGTAATTAAAAAAGCCAAGCGATTGATTATTCCGTATTTCTCTTTTGAAATTATCAATTTGCTAATTTGGTATATCAGATGTATGGTTTTAGGAAAATCAATTCATATTGTTTCACCGCTTATTAGTATAGTGCTTTGTATTAATACAGATGCATACAGCGGTTTGTGCGGAAGGCTGTGGTTTCTTCCATGTATGTTTGTAAGTAGTATCTTTTTCTATTTTTGTAAAAGATATATTTCGCATAATCAAGGCTTGATTTGTGTAACTGGAATCTGCTTTTTTATCTCTTGGTTTACTTTTAAAATAATACCATGGCGGCTTCCGTTTACAATTGATACGGCATTTATGGCAACAGCTTTTCTGTTAATTGGTTATTGGGGAAAAAATACAATATCTTTTTTGTTAAATAAGGGACACATTCTTATTGATGTTATTATATGTCTATTGATGCTTGGAATGTTATATAGTACATATAGAACAGATCGGGCTAAGATGTTAATGTATATTAACGAGTACGGAGATTACATTTATTCAATTCTTGGAGCAATTGGTGGTTCTTTTGCATATTTATTAATTGCGAAATATTTTTACTTTTTTGTGAGTAAAATTTCTCTATTCAATAATTTTGTTCTTTGGTATAGTTATAATTCTTTGGCGACTTTTCCAGTGCATTTGCAGATAAAATGTGTTTTATTGTTATTTGGATTTTCGTGGACAGGAATATGGTGGATTCTATTCTTTGTAATGCTTTTTGGCAATATTATTGTAGTGAACATTATTTCAAATTACTTACCTTTTTTACTTGGTCAGGGATATCCGAAAAAACAAAGTAAATAAATATAATCTTATGATTGGAGATGTTCTATATCAATATTTTAGTTACCGGCGCTCGTGGCATGGTTGGGCTTGCCTTATGCGCGAATTTGAAAAACATCCATGATGGGAAGAATAGAACCCGTCCGGAAATTAATATTGATGAAATCTTTGAATATGACATTGATAATTCCGTAGAGGAATTAAATGAGTTTTGCGAGAAGGCGGATTTTGTCTTTAATCTTGCCGGGATCAACCGTCCCAAGACGAACGACGAGTTCATGCAGGGCAATTTCGGCTTTGGCGAAACGCTTTTGAATACGCTCAAAAAGTACAATAACAAGGCTCCCGTCATGCTGTCGAGCTCAATTCAGGCGACGCTTATCGGCCGTTATGGTCAGTCGGATTACGGAAAGAGCAAGCTGGCAGGGGAGGAGCTGCTGTTCAAATACGGCGAGGAAACCGGCGCCAAGGTCGCAGTCTACCGCTTCCCGAACCTGATGGGACACAGCCGCCCGAACTACAACTCCGCCGTGTCCACCTTCTGCAACGCCGTCGCGAACGATCTGCCGTATACGGTCAACGACCGCAGCGCCGAGGTCGAGCTGCTCTACATAGACGACTTGGTCGAGGGCATGTTCGATCTGCTCGAGGGCAAGGAGAAGCGCTGCGACTACGACGGCTTAATTCCCGTGGAGAATGAAAACGGCAGATACTGCTATGTTCCGCTGACCTACAAGGTCACGCTCGGCGAGATCGTTGATTTACTAAATCAGTTCAAGCAGCAGCCCGAGACTTTGGTAATGCCCGATATCCCGAACAACAGCTTTGCAAAGAAGCTCTACAGCCTCTATCTCAGCTACCTGCCGACCGATAAATTCAAGTTCGCGTTAAAGATGAACTGCGACGACCGCGGCTCCTTTACCGAGCTGTTAAAGACCGTCAACAGCGGTCAGTTCAGCGTAAATATATCACAGCCCGGCATCACCAAGGGTCAGCACTGGCACAACTCAAAATGGGAGTTTTTCATTGTGGTCAGCGGACGCGCGCTGATTGAGGAGCGCAACATCCACACCGGCGAAAAGGTCAGCTTTGAGGTATCCGGCGACAAGATCGAAGCCATCCACATGATCCCCGGCTGGACGCACAACATCATCAACCTGTCCGACACCGAAAATCTCGTAACCCTGATGTGGGCAAACGAGCAGTTTGACCCGAACCATCCGGACACGTTTTTTGAGCCGGTATGACAGCACAAATAAATATGTATACAGCAACAGGCTGCCGTCAAGTCATTCGATTTGACGGCAGTCATTTTTTTGTAAAAAACGCGACAACAAGATAATGAGCCCCAAAATACAAGCCGTCATAGATATTGTGTTTATGGCGGTTTTTGTTATATATTTATCGATTTTTTCATATTAAAATTAAGAAATTACATAAAAATATATTGCAAAAACATTAGTTTCGTGCTATAATTACTTCGTATAGGAATACGTTTTGAGGCGTTTTATTGCACTAAAGCGTATTCGCGGTAAGCTGTTATCAGGTAAACAATGGGCGTTTGCTGATTGCACTGCTTTGGAATATATAGAGATTCCAAAGAGTGTTACAAGCATAGCGCAGTCTGCTTTTGCTAACGACCCTAACCTCACCCTCGGTGTATGGTATGGTTCATATGCTTATTCCTACGCCAAGGACAACAACATCCCCTACGTCCTCCTCGACGGCGTGAAGCTCGGCGACGCTAACGGCGACGGTCAGGTCAACATCAACGATGTTACCGCGATCCAGCGTCATTTGGCTCAGCTGGAGCAGATAAAGGGAATCTACCTCTATGCGGCGGAGACCAACCAAAGCGGCGATTTGGATATTTCGGACGCGACCACTATCCAAATGTACATTGCTCAATACAACGTCCCGTATCCGATAGGAGAAGTCATTACACAGTAACAAAACAATAAAACAACGGAACCGTTCTCGGGTTAGAGCGGTTCCGTTTTCTTTTGCGTCAAGAATCCGTATTGTTCGGTTTTGTGTTTTTCAGCAGCTTTAATTCTCTTACTATCCGTTTGCGGCTTTTTATTATCCTAAACGGTCGGCAGGCACGCATTAGCCACACCATATTCGGATGGCGCGAATAGTAGGGGTGGCGCTTGATATCAAGCTCGCTTACCGTAAGCCTCTTTTTGATGTACGAAAGCTTGCTTCCGGATTTAAGTGTGCGGTCGATGTTGCGTTGTATAAGGTTTGATTGCAGGCTTTTTCCGCTTCTGCTGCCGACTCGATCAAGTGCAACATCGCAAAGGCGTGTTTTCTGTATATTTCCGGCTCCATAGCGCTCACCTCTTTGCAGTTTATTATACAAAGATTTTGCCATGCTGTAAATAGAGAAGATTTTTTAAACTTTTTTCAAGAAAACTATTGACATGTTAATAACAAAGTGATATTATCAAAGTGTAATAAATAAGAACGGAGGAGATACATATGTCCGATGAAAAAACCTTTCTTCAGCAGTATGATCAGGGCGACTACGAGCGCCCCTCGGTCACGGCGGATATAGTCGCGTTCAAGCTTTCGGGCGAGGACAGCGGAAACTACCGCCGCAACGTGCAGACCAAGCTTTCGCTGCTGCTGATAAAGCGCAACGGGCACCCGTACCGCGGATGTTGGGCGCTTCCGGGCGGATTCCTGAACCCCGGCGAAACGATCGAGCAGTGCGCTCTGCGTGAGGCAGAGGAGGAAACGGCAGTCAAGCCCGTGTCGCTGATGTCCATCGGACTGTTCAGCGAGCCGAACCGCGACCCGCGCGGATGGATAATCTCAAACGCTTTTGTGTCGGTAATGGGAGCGGTAGATGTACCTCAGCATGCAGGCGACGACGCGGGCGACGCGCAGTGGTTCGATGTATTGTTTGAGCCCGGCGAAAACGGAGACGATGTACTCACGCTGAGCTGCGGAGAAATAACTCTGCGCGCGGTAGTGCACGAGGATTCGTCAGCGTTCGGAATGTCGTCGTTCAGCATAAAGGACAGCGGTCAGCTTGCCTTTGACCACGCAAAAATCATAGCAAAGGCGCTCAGCGCTCTGCGCAGCAGCGCAAGGGATTTTGAGGTGATTTTTGATTTTCTGCCGGAAAAATTCACCCTTACCGAGCTGCAAAACGTGCAGGAGGCGATTTTGAATATCTCGTTGCAGCCTGCCAATTTTCGCCGAAAGGTAGCAGGCTATGTCGAGGAGACCGACGAGTATACAAGCGGAGCCGGGCACCGTCCCGCAAAGCTTTACAAACGAAAAAGGGAGGAAGTCAGATGAAGAAGTTTTTAATCGTTGTAGATATGCAAAAGGACTTTGTTGACGGCGCGCTCGGAACCGCGGAGGCGGTTTCTATCGTGCCGAAGGTCGCGGAAAAAATCAGAACGTTTGACGGAGAGGTGTTTGCGACATTTGACACCCACTATGACAACTATATGCAAACCGCCGAGGGAAAGCACCTGCCTGTGCCGCACTGCATAAAAGGTACCGAGGGCTGGCAGCTTGACAAAAACGTTGCGCGTGCGCTGGAGGACAGAGCATATACAGCCGTAGAAAAGAACACTTTTGGCTCTGTTGACCTGCCGAACCTGATTTTCGAGGCAGCGCAGGGGGATGAATTTACGCTTGAGCTGGTTGGCTTGTGCACCGATATTTGTGTAGTCAGCAACGCGCTGCTTTTAAAGGCGCGGTTCCCTGAGGCGCCTATTGCTGTAGACGCGGCGTGCTGCGCCGGCGTTACGCCCGAGGCTCATGAAGCGGCGCTCACAACAATGAAAAGCTGTCAGATAGAAACAATTTGAAGGGAGAACGAATATGTATAAATTCAATGCGGAAAAGGTAAAAAGTGAGTGCGTACAGTGGATACGCGATTTCTTTGAGGAAAACGGAAAGGGCTGCAACGCGGTCGTCGGTATTTCGGGCGGAAAGGACAGCTCGATAGTAGCGGCGCTTTGCGTTGAGGCGCTTGGCAAGGACAGGGTCATCGGCGTGCTTATGCCCAACGGAGAGCAGTCGGATATCGACATGGCAAAGCTTTTGGTCGATACACTGGACATCAAGCATTATATCATCAATATCAAGGAAGCGGTGGACGGAGTAAAAAACGCGATGCCGTTTGAGCTGAGCACCCAGAGTGTAGTTAACCTGCCGCCGAGGATCCGCATGGCGACATTGTACGCCGTGTCGCAGAGCCATAACGGTCGCGTAGCCAACACATGCAACCTGTCCGAGGACTGGGTTGGATACTCAACGCGTTACGGCGATTCTGTAGGAGATTTCAGTCCCTGCTCTTACCTTACGGTACAGGAGATGAAGGCTGTCGGCAGATTGTGCGGACTGCCGTCGCAGCTTATTGACAAGGCGCCCTCCGACGGCTTGTGCGGAAAGACCGATGAGGATAACCTCGGCTTTACTTACGCTGAGCTTGACCGTTACATCCGCGAGGGTGTTATCGAAAACGAGGAACACAAGGCTATGATAGACCGCAAGCATCAGATGAATCTGTTCAAACTACAGCTCATGCCTGCGTTCAAGCCCGAAATATGATGACATACAAAGAAGGCACATTTTGAAAAATGTCAGGAGGAGCCTATGAAATTAGAACCCATTGTCATATCCTTGCTCGATACCGACCTGTATAAATTCAATATGGATCAGGTCATTTTTCACAAGCACACCGAGCTGTGCGGACAGTATTACTTTAAGTGCCGCAACAAGGACGTTGTTTTCACCGCCGAGATGGAGGATGAGATCAGCGCGCAGATAGATCACCTGTGCAGCCTCCGCTTTACGGATGAAGAGCTGGACTACCTTCGCTCTATCCGCTTTATCAAAAGCGACTATGTGGAGTTTCTTCGCCTGTGGAGACCTATCCGTGATTACGTGAGCGTAAGCCGCACCGAAAATGGCGAACTTAATATTGTGGTGGACGGACCGCTGTTCTCCGCCATGCAGTTTGAGATCTATCTGCTCGAAATCGTCAACGAGGTTTATTTCCGCCTTAGCTACGATTATGACGAGCTGCGCCGCTCCGCCGAGGAAAAGCTCGATCAGAAAATCAAGGCGCTCAACGACGGTACCTACACCTTCCGCTTTGCCGAGTTCGGCTGCCGCAGAAGACTCTCCCGCAAGTGGGAGGACGTGGTGGTGCGCCGTTTGGCTGCCGAAACCGACAAGTGCGTCGGCACCTCAAACGTGTATCTGGCAAAGAAGTACGACCTGACTCCGATAGGCACCTACGCGCATGAGTATGTACAGATGTACCAGGGCATCGACAGCATTCCGCTGGCTTATACCAACCACTACGCAATGCGCGACTGGTATGACGAGTATCAGGGCGACAACGGCACAGCGCTGACCGACACGATCACCACCGACCTGTTCCTGCGCGACTTTAACCGCTCTATGGTCAACAACTACACAGGTGTGCGCCACGACAGCGCCGACCCCTATGAATGGGGCGAAAAAATGATTCGCCACTACGAGAGCTACGGCGTAGACCCAAAAACAAAGCTGCTGCTGTTCTCAGACAGCCTTGATTTTGACCGCGCCCAGGCGCTTTACGATCACTTTAAGGACAGAGCCAAGGTCAGCTTCGGCATCGGTACTTTCTGCTCCAACGATACCTGCGCGCCTGCGCTCAACATCGTTATCAAGCTGCAGTACGTCAACGGCAGACCCGTAGCAAAGCTTTCCGACGCACCCGGCAAGGCAATGTGCCGCGATGAGGATTACCTCGAATACCTCCGCCGTTCAGTCGAATTCCGTCTGGACAGAGAGCGATAAGACAGATATGAAAAGGAGATAAACCATGGTAGATTTTAAAAACAGCAGCTATTTGAAGCTAAGACAAATCAAGCTTTCGGAGGGTGAAGAACTGGTTCGGCAGCTCTTGATCGAAGGAGAATCGGTGCTTTCGGCATACAAAAGCGTGCGCGATTTTGTGGTGTTTACAAACAAGCGCGTGATATCAGCCAATGTTCAGGGCGTTACCGGCAAAAAGCGTGATTTTACCAGCATGCCATATTCCAGGATCACCGTCTTTTCGGTGGAAACCTCGGGTGTTTTCGATATCGACAGCGAGCTGGAGCTTTGGTTCAGCGGCTTGGGCAAGGTCATCTTTGAGTTTACCGGTCACTCCGATATCGTGGAGATCGGCAGGATGATAGCTACCTATACCCTGCGCTGATTATTACTCTGACCACGGAAAAGCCCCGTACAAGCCGGATTTCGGCAAGTACGGGGTGTGTTTGCGTTGTTCAATTGTTAGAGCCGGTAAGGATTTGCGGTTTGAGCAGAACGACGGTTTATAAGTATATCGGGCTGTTGGAAGGTGAGAAAAGAGCGGGACACAAGCCCCGCTCGAAAAAATAGTACATACAATTATGCTTCCATTTGCCAAAGAACAATGTTTTCATATTCTAACTTATATTCATGATTTCCAGGAAGAAAAAAATTCCAAACACCCTCGATTGTTTCTTTTTCTCCTTTTTCAATGCCCATCATCGGAAGATTGATAGGAGTGGTTCCAATCAATGTATCTTCACTGTATATTTTGACATTAATGAAACCATCAGTAACGATATGTGTACCCTCGGGTACATCTGCATCGTTATTGCTCCGGATTGTTATTTCGAATTTCAAATACTCATAATGCTTGTCAGGATTCGATAATACGCCTTTTACTGTCTTATTGATTTTTTTTACTTTACCATATAATTCTAAACCTTTATATAATGTATTGGAATCCTTTTGATGTAATAAGACCTTTTGATCGAGTTTTTGTAATTCCGAAGTGTACAAATCACGTGCTTTTTTTAAATCGCTTATATCTCCATCAAGATTCATTCCTTCTCTGGCGATCATTTGTGCCGTTTTTTTAACAGCAGCACGATTTGCTTGATTTTGTGCTTCAATTCTTTCGTTTTCTATCATGGTATTTGACGCCACAGCAATACCCGCACCGGCACCGCCAATACCGCTGGCTACACCTCCGAGAAATGCCCAGTCGTTTTTCTTTTGGGTATATGCAGAAGTACTCATAGCGACCGCAAGTGTATTCATAGCTTTTTGTGCATTCAGTATGTCGAGTATTTTTTCTGAGAGAAGACTTATATTACTATTTAACATTGCTCTGCGCTTTTCTCTTCCTCTGAGAGAATAATACTTGATTTGTTCTTCAAGAAGTTGTTTCTGGTCTATCGGCAATTCGCCTTTTTGCGCTGTTTTCTCATAGACTTCCATTGCAGCACGACCTTCATTGAACACAGTATCTAAATCTGAATAGGCACTGTTATAAATTGATTCGGGAATTTCAATTTGGTAAAAATGAATTTTTTTGAATTGATTAAATAGCAGTTGGGCTTTTTCTTTATTAAAATCAGAGTCCAAAGAATTGACATGTTCACTCCTGCAATACTCGTAGAACATCCTGGGAAATGGATATGTTCCGTTCTCTATTTGATCTATTATTGGACTAATTCTTTTTTCTCTTTCGTTTTTAATCTCTTCTTCTATCTTTTCTCTTTCTTCCTTTTTTTCATCCTCAAGCGTCTTTTGGTAGCGTTTTGATTTACTTAAATATGCCAAAAACAAACCCAACAAGACAAACAAAATCAAAGTAACAACACATAATATTATACCTATATTCCTTATACTACTCTTATTATCAAACATTAATACTATTGCAATAAAGCCAACTATTACCTCAGTCCAAACACCAACAAAAAAAATCTTTCTTGCTATTTTAGGTTTCATTACGATTCCTCCTCAAATTAAAAAATGTGTAGTCCCAAACGGAACTACACACCAAAACACATAGCTCCATTTGTTGCTACACAAAGTTTTCAATACAGAATAAAAGTATATGAAAAGTAAGCCTGTGTTTTAAACAATAATTGTAAAAAACACATACTTCTATTCTGTATGTTAAAAAAACACCTATATTCAACTTTGTGTAGCACCTCAATCATATCATAATCGACTAAAATATTCAATACTTTCTACAACAATTAAGTAAAAATCAAATATAGTTTCCCTTCTGTGTGTTCATTGTAATTCTTTTTTTCATAAAGCTAGACCGCATCCCTTCACAATTTTTTGTAAAAAAGGGATGCGGTCTAAAATACTGCTCAAAAATAGAAAAAACCGCGAAAACGCAGTGTTTCCGCGGTCTTGGAGCTGATAACCTATGTTGTTCAGATAGATAAAAAACTACCTCGCCTTATGGGTTCACTTGCTATGGGAAAAGATATCATCTGCGCCCTCCTTAAAAACAGTCCACAGGACTGTTTTTACCTCGCTTCGCTCGGCACAGTCGCCTTCAAATCCGGTTAACCGCATGGGTAAAATAGAAACAGGGTATCCGGATGGATACCCTGTTTCTATGGAGCTGATAACCGGATTTGAACCGGTGACCTCATCCTTACCAAGGATGCACTCTACCTACTGAGCTATATCAGCATATTGATGAGATGTTTCTCATGTGTCCGACGGTTATTATAACACATCTTTTCCGTAAATGCAAATGTTTTTTTCAAGTTTTTTAAAAAAATTTATAAGAAACTGAAAAAACTTTGCAAAAACGGCTTAAAATCTGAAAAAACACTTGAAAAGTTTTCCTGATGGTGCTATAATCAGTATTGTTAAATAGGCTAAAGTAAAGGAGTGGGTTGCAGCCCGCTCCTTTGTGTTTGTTAAACCGGAGGTGTTTTATGGCTAAAAGCAAGGGCGGCGTTACCGTCGCAAAGGTTTGGGAGCTGTGCGAGCCGATCGTCCGCGAGCAGGGTTTGACCCTGTGGGATGTGCGCTATCTTAAAGAGGGTGCCGATTGGTACTTGCGTATTTTTATCGACAAGCCAGGCGGGGTGAATATCGACGACTGCGAGCGTGTGTCGCGTGCGGTCAACGAGCCGCTTGACCGGCTTGACCCCATCGAGAATTCTTACTGTTTGGAGGTTTGTTCCCCCGGTATCGAGCGCGAGCTGGTTCGCGACGAGCATTTTGCGCAGTTTATCGGAGCGGATATCATGGTCAAAATGCTGCGCCCCATTGAGGGTATCGGACGCGAGTTCAACGGCAAACTTAAATCGTATGAGGACGGCATGGTCACTATTGAGGATCACAGCGGCGAGAATGAGGTCACAATAAATAAAAAGGAAGCCGCATGGATCAAGCTCGACGATTTTTAGTTTTTTCAAACCGCGTGCTTTGCGCGGACATAAAGGTAACGCCGTTACTAAAACGTTATCTCCCGATCTTTTATATGGTCGGGCAAAGCAAAACGTTGCTTAAAACGTTATCTCCCGATGTCGTATATGGTCGGGCGACCCAACGAATCAATTATATAAAACTTTTATTCTCGAAGTAAAAAAAGGAATGGTAGGAAAAATGACGAATAAAGAATTATTTGAAGCATTGAGAATGTTTGAAAAAGAAAAAGACATCCCCATGGACTACATGCTTCAGCAGATCCGTAAGGCAATTGAAATTGCGTGCAAAAACTACTATGGCGGCAACGAGAACGTTGTTTTCAAGGCAGACCCGGAAAAAAACACCTTTGACGTTAAGCTGGTAAAAACCATCGTAGACGAGGTGTTTGATCCCAACTTTGAGGTAACGCTTGAGGAATCCCAGCAAATCAACAAGCGCAAAAAGTTTGTCGTGGGCGACGAGGTCGAGGTCCCGCTCGACCCCAAGCGACTGGGCAGGATCGCGGTAGCCTCTGCGCGTAACGTTATCCGCCAGGGTATCCGCGCCGGAGAAAAAGGACAGAGCCTGCTTGAGTTCCAGAGCAAGCTGGGCGAGATCGCTACCGCTACCGTCGAGAGGGTAGACCCCATCAAGGGAATCGCTACCATACGCATCGGCAAGAGCGAGGCTATGCTGCCCAAGAGCGAGCAGGTCGGCTGCGAAAACCTGCGCGAGGGTGACCACGTTAAGGTTTATATCGCCGACGTTAAGGACAACGAGAGAGGTCCGCACGCTATTATCTCCCGTTCACATCCCGGCTTTGTAAGAAGGCTGTTCGAGCAGGAGGTCCCCGAGATATACGACGGTATTGTTGAGATCAAGTCCGTTTCGCGCGAAGCAGGCTCACGTACCAAGATGGCGGTCATCAGCTCAAATCCCGACGTTGACGCTATCGGCGCGTGCATCGGTCCCAGAGGCGCGCGTGTCAACAGTATCGTAGAAGAATTGGGCGGAGAAAAAATAGATATCATCGAGTACAGCGACGAGCCGGAGAAGTATATTTCCGCCGCGCTTTCTCCCGCGACCGTCGTCAAGGTAGATATCACCGACGAGGAAAAGAAGAGCTGCAAGGCGACCGTACCCGACGGTCAGCTGTCGCTGGCTATCGGTAACAAGGGACAGAACGCGCGTCTGGCGGCAAGACTTACAGGCTGGAGGATCGATATCCGTCCCGAAAGCGGCTTCTACGGTGAGGACGAAGAAGAGGAAGAAGCACCGGTCGTTGAAGAGGTCGAGGAGGCTGCCGAGGAGATAGCTGAGGAAACAGCCGTTGAGGTAGCCGAAGAAGCGGCAGAAGAAGCCGCGGATGAGCCCGCCGACGAATCCGATCAGGATGCGGAAGCATAATTATGAAAAAGATACCACTCAGAAAATGTACAGGCTGCGGCGAGATGAAGCCGAAGCGCGAGCTGATCAGGGTAGTAAAATCACCCGAAAAGCGCGATGAAAACGACAGCCTTGTGTCAGGCGGTGAAATCACGCTTGACCTGACCGGCAAGGCGGCGGGACGCGGCGCATATGTGTGCAAAAATCCCGAATGCTTTCAGAAAGCACGCAAGGCAAGGCGCTTTGAACGCTCGCTTAGCTGCAAGATTCCCGAGGAAGTATATGAGCGAATGAGCGAAGAACTCAGCAAATCAGAGTAAGGTGATGGCATGAACGACAAGATCCTGTCCTTTTTAGGGTTGTGCCGCAGGGCGAAAAAAATGGTGATCGGCGCAGAGGTAGTTACGGAATCCATTAACAGCGGAAACGCGCTGCTGGTGCTGTATGCCGATGATTTTTCCCAAAACAGCCTTAAACCCGTAGCGGCGGCAGCCGCGGCAAAGGGCGTGCCTGTATTAAGGCTCAACCGCTCCAAGGAATCCGTAAGCCGGGCGCTCGGCAGATTGTGCGGAGTGCTGGCTGTTGAGGACAAGGGCTTTGCCGATAAGCTCACACAAATGATTTTGCAGGAACAGTGATACTATCTGTAACTGATCACTTTTTAAAGGCGGTTTAAAAAGATAGTATAGACTTAGGGAGGAGAATTATATGATAAAATATAAGGTTAAGGATATAGCAACTGACTTAGGAGTACAGAATAAGAGGATCACGGAGATCCTCAGTCAGTATTGCGGCGTTAACAAAAAGACAATGACTACGCTTAAGGAAGAAGAGCTGGACGTTATTTTCGACGTGATCACACAGGAGAATAAGGTCGAAAGCCTGGACAGCTACTTTGAGGCGCGTAACGCTAAGCTCGACGCGGAACCTCAGCCTCCTGTTCAAAAGCAGGAAGCAAAGCCCGAGGATGTTAAGGACGATAAAAAGACCGCAGAACAAAAACCCGCCGCTCCTCAGCAGAGCAAAAAGGAAGAGGGTGCGCAGGAGGAATCCAAGTCCGTACAGCGCAAGCGCAGAGTTATCGACACCCGCGCCACCAACGTAAACGTTGAGCGTTATAATTCCAAGTACGATGATTTGGCAAGCGGCACCTCAAAGTCGCGCAGTACCGACCGCGACCACACCACCAAAAAGCAGAAGTTTTCCAACCGTACCCAAAAACAGCGCGGCAGAAGACAGGGTAAGCGTGAAACCGAGGCTGAGCGTTTGAAGCGTATCGCGCTGGAGCGTAAGCAAAAGCCCATCACCGTAGAGATCCCCGACGAGATCACCGTAAACGAGCTGGCGCTGCGCCTAAAGGCGACGGTTGCCGAGGTCGTTAAAAAGGCGTTTTTGATGGGTACCATGGTTACCGCTACCGATACTATAGACTTCGACACAGCTTCGCTTATCGCAATGGAGTTCCATGCAAAGGTTGAAAAAGAAGTTGTCGTTACCATAGAAGAAAAGCTGATAGACGACAGCGAGGACGACGAGGCTAATCTGGTCGGACGTGCGCCTGTTGTAGTAGTTATGGGTCACGTTGACCACGGTAAAACCTCTATCCTCGACGCTATCCGCCACGCAAACGTCACCGCCGGCGAAGCAGGCGGCATTACCCAGCACATAGGCGCGTACCGCGTTCAGATCGACGGCAAGCCTATTACCTTCCTCGATACTCCCGGTCACGAGGCTTTCACCACCATGCGCGCAAGAGGCGCACAGGTCACCGATATAGCTATTCTGGTTGTAGCGGCTGACGACGGTATAATGCCGCAGACGGTAGAGGCGATCAACCATGCCAAGGCTGCCGGAGTTTCCGTTATCGTCGCTATCAATAAGATGGATAAGGTCGGCGCAAATCCCGAGCAGGTCAAGCAGCAGCTGACCGAATACGAGCTTGTTCCCGAGGAGTGGGGCGGCGATACACCCTGTATCCCGGTTTCCGCCAAGACCAAGCAGGGTCTTGATGAGCTGCTCGAAATGGTAGTGCTGGTTGCCGAGATGAAGGAGCTCAAAGCAAATCCCGACCGCGCCGCTAAGGGTACGGTCATCGAAGCGCGTCTGGACAAGGGCAGAGGTCCAGTTGCCACCGTGCTGGTACAAAACGGTACGCTCCATAAGGGCGATATCATCATCGCAGGTACGAGCGTTGGTCGTGTCAGAGTTATGACGAACGATAAGGGCGAGCGCGTACACGAGGCGGGTCCCTCTGTGCCCGTAGAGATCACCGGTCTGGACGAGGTCCCGACAGGCGGCGACGTATTTGACGCGGTATCCGACGAGCGTCTTGCGCGTACTCTGGTAGAGCAGAGAAAATCCGCAAAGAAGGAAGAGATCTTCAACGCGCAGACCAAGGTCACTCTCGACAACCTCTTCGATCAGCTCAAACAGGGCGAGGTCAAGGAGCTGCAGATCATTGTCAAGGCAGACGTACAGGGCTCGGTAGAGGCAGTCAAGCAGTCGCTTGAAAAGCTCAGCAACGAAGAGGTACGCGTTAACGTGATCCACGGCGGAGTCGGCGCTATCAACGAGAGCGACGTAATGCTCGCCGAGGCATCCTCCGCTATCATCGTAGGCTTTAACGTGCGTCCCGATTCCGTAGCAAGCGACCACGCTGAGCGCGCAGGTGTGGATATGCGCCTGTACAGCGTTATCTACGACTGCATCAACGAGATCGAAGCGGCAATGAAGGGCATGCTCGCGCCCAAGACCCGTGAGGTCGTATTGGGTATGGCTGAGTGCCGCAACGTTATCAAGATCAAGTCCGTCGGTACGATCGCAGGTTCTTATGTCAAGAGCGGCAGGATCGTGCGTGACGGCGGCGTAAGAGTTATCCGCGACGGTATCGTTATCGCCGAGGACACGATCGGCTCGCTGCAGCGCTTTAAGGACGCTGTCAAGGAGGTCAAGGAGGGCTATGAGTGCGGTATCGGACTCGCCAAGTTCAACGACCTTAAGGAAGGCGATATGTTCGAGGTTTATACCATCGAGGAATACAGAGATTAAGCTTACAGAGTTGAGAGTTAAGAGTTGAGAGTTCAGGTCGGGCATTTAACGATTCCGCAAAACCAACCTTTCTTCTCGACCGTAATTCTCAATTCTGCATTCTGAATTCTGAACGCTTCGTTTAGTCAAACTCTTTTTGCGATTACCCGGAGCATCGTTCCGATGACAGGATTAATAAGGAGATATAAATATGGCGAGTCATAGAATCGAACGCACGACGGAGGACATCAAGCGCGAACTGACAGCGATTTTCCGCGAGCTAAAGGATCCGCGCGTTACGCAGGCGTTTTTGTCCATCGTCCGTGTAGAGGTCACAAACGACCTTTCCTACTGCACCGTCAAGGTCAGCGCCATTGAGGGGCTTGACCGCGCAAAGGAAGCCGCAAAGGGCTTAAAGAGCGCGTCGGGCTATATCCGTCGCGAGCTGGGACACCGTTTGCGTTTGCGCCATGTGCCCGAGCTGATTTTTGAGCCGACCGACAGCATTGAATACAGCGCAAACATCAGCCGTATTCTGAACAGTCTGGATATTTCCGAAAGCGAGGACAATGAGGATGAGTCTTGAAAAGGCAGCTGAGTTTTTGCTCGGACATGATAATTATCATATCCTTACCCACGCTAACCCCGACGGCGACACGCTGGGCAGCGGCTATGCGCTTTGTTTGGCGCTGCAGCAGCTCGGTAAAAACGCCGGAGTGATCAACACCGAGCTGCCCAAAAAGTATCTGTATTTGACAGACGGCGTTCGGGAACAGGATTTTGAAGCGCAAACCGTAGTAAGCGTAGACGTGGCGGACGAAAAGCTGTTGGACAGCAACCGTCCGCGCTACGAGGGAAAAATAGATTTGTGCATCGACCACCACTCGATCAACCGCGTAAATGCTCCGTTGAAGCACGTGGACTCCGAAGCCGCCGCCAACTGCGAGATATTGTACAGGCTTTTTCCGATCATGGGCGTTACCATGACCAAGCAGATCGCCGATTGTTTGTATACGGGCGTTTCCACTGACACGGGCTGCTTCCGCTATGATAATACCACCGCCGATACGCTTCGTATTGCGGCTGACCTGCTGGAAGCAGGCGCGCAGCACGCCTATATAAACAAGGTCATGTTTGAAACCAAATCAAAAAAACAGCTTGCGCTGGAGCAGGCTGTTTGCGATACGATAACTTATTATTTTGACGACCGCGTGGCAATGATAGCAGCTACCCTTGAAATGCGCCGTAAGCTGGGAGTTGCCGACGATGAGCTGGAGGGGCTCGCCTCCATACCGCGCCGTATTGAGGGCGTGCTTGTCGGCATCACTCTGCGGGAACGCGAGGAAGGCGGCTTTAAGGTTTCCGTCCGCAGCGACAGCCATATAAACGCGGCGCAGCTTTGCGCTAAGTTCGGAGGCGGCGGTCACGCGGCAGCGGCAGGGTGTACGGTCAAGGGCAGCCTGGAGGAGGCAAAGCAAAAGCTTGCCGACGCGTTGGAGGAATTCCTGTGAACGGAGTGCTCTTAGTCGATAAGCCCGCGGGCTTCACCTCGTTTGACGTTATCGCCGTGGTGCGCAAGCTCACGGGACAGCGCAAAACCGGGCATACCGGCACTCTGGATCCAAACGCTACGGGCGTGCTGCCGGTGCTTTTGGGCAGCGCTACAAAGGCTCAGGACATCATTCCTAACCACGACAAAACATATGAGGCGGAGTTCAGGCTCGGCTTTACGACAGATACCCTTGATATTTGGGGGCAGCAGACCGCTACGTTTTCCAAGACCGCCGACGCGGAGCAGGTTGAGCAGGCGCTCAGACCTCTGCGCGGAGATATTATGCAGGTGCCGCCGATGTACTCCGCTGTAAAAAAGGACGGCAAGCGGCTGTATGATTTGGCGCGTCAGGGAGTTGAGGTAGAACGCAAAGCGCGTCCGGTCACGGTTTACCGCCTGACGCTCGACCGCTTTGACGAAGAACAGCAGACCGGTTCTCTTACGGTTTCGTGCTCTAAAGGAACATATATACGCACTTTAATAGACGATATGGGCAGCGCCCTCGGTACAGGCGCGGTAATGACAGCGCTGCGCCGCACTCAGGCATGTGGTTTTTCCGTTGAGGATTGCCTGACGCTGGAGCAAATCAGGGAACGCGCGGCAGACGGAACGCTCGGAGACGCGGTACGCTCCACCGAAAGCCTGTTTGCATTCTACTGTGCGGTGGCTGTAAGCGACGCGCAGGCAAAGCGGTTCCAAAACGGCGGCGCGCTTGCTTTGGAGCGAACGGGTCTGAAAAACAAAACAGATATTGATAAAACCGTATTCCGCGTCAAAACGCGCGACGGCGAATTCCTCGGCTTAGGCAGAGCCGACCTCGCCGAAGGATTACTTAAAATAGAAAAACTATTTAATACTAATACCTAACAAAAAGCTGATTCCATGTTACCACGGAACCGGCTTTTTTCATTTAGTATTTATCATTGTCGGTGCTGCTGTCATGAGTGTGGCGGTGCTGCATTGCGGAAAAGTCGATTTCCGGGGTATGGGTTATTTGGTTGACCTCCTCGCGGTATTGCCGGTCAACGACTGACTTGCGGATGAATCCGCCAAGCAATACAAGCAGTCCGACGACGGTCAGTATAACGTTTTGCAGCATGGTCGTGCCGACTATAAAAATCAACACGCCGAGAATCATTATAGCGTAGGCTGAATAGCGCTTTTTTTGATGCTTTTCCTCGGGACTCATATAGCTCACCTCAAATGCCTGAATGTTAATATGATAACAGAAAACACCGCAAAATGCAAGATTTGCGGCGCTGTTTTACACGGCAAACCGTTTTACGCTTTTGCCGAAGGAGAATACAGCCAGAGCGTCGGCTCCTATCGTGGCGCCGCTGACGGCTCCTATGGTACATATCCGAACTTCACGGCAGTCGATCGATTCACGCAAAAGCTGCGCGGTCATCTCAGCCTCGCCCAAACAGTCGGAATGCATAACGAATATGGTTTGAGTTTGAGGTTCTTCGATGCTTTCGGCTGTCAGCTTTACAAGTTCGCTTATGGAGTTGCTCCTGCCCTTGACTTTTTTGATAGGCAAATTGTTTCCGCTTATGTCGGATATGATCACGGGCTTTACGTCCAGCAGATCACCGAAGAAAGCGGACGAACCCGTCACCCTGCCTGCCTGACGCAGAGTGCTCAGGCTGTGGACGGTAACAAACTGGTTGACGTTGTTGCGTACAGCGCAAACCTCATCGTTGATTTCTTCCGCGGTCTTGCCCATGTCGCGCAGCTCGGCGGCACGAATAGCGAGCAGCCCTTCGCCCATGCTTGCGTTTAGCGAATCTATGCAGAAGATTTTTCCGTCGGGGAACTCCGGCGCGAGCCGTTCCGCTACATGCTGAGCGGTGAAAACGGAAGCGGACATCTTGCCGGAGCAGGCTACATAAATTATCTCGAAGCCCTGCTCCAAAAAGCTGCGAAACCGCATTATCATCTCGCTCTGGGATACGGGAGATGTAGTTATTCGAGCGCCGCCGCGCAGAGAATCATAAAACTTTTCGGGAGTAAAATACGCCCAGTCCAAGTCCGCAGGCGTTTCCATGCCGTCGCGAACAGTTTTCATTTTTAGGTAGTCTATTTTATATTTATCGCGCAGATCCTTTGGAATATCCGCGCATGAATCGGTTATTATTTTGATATTGCTCACTGCGATCCCCTCGCTTTGTATTACATACCACTATGATACACTTTTTCACCAAAAAAGTCATTCGTTTTTTGAATGAACATAAGTTAAAAAAGTCAAAGTATTTGTACTAATTACACCATAGTCATCTGCAATGATTTCATCAGTCTCAGCCGCCGAAGAACAAATGCTCGACCAGGATTTTTATTCCCATCAATATCAGCACAACGCCGCCCGCAAACTCCGCCTTGGACTGAAAACGATCTCCGAACACACTGCCTATTTTTATGCCTGCTGCGGACAACGCAAAGGTCGTAACGCCGATCAGCGCCACGGCAGGCAGGATATCGACCTCCAAAAACGCAAAGGTCACGCCTACCGCCAGCGCGTCTATGCTGGTGGCTATAGCAAGGGGGATCATTGTTTTAAATGTAAACGAGTCGTTTTGACCCTCTTCGGCAGAGAACGATTCGCGGATCATGTTTGCTCCTATAAGTCCCAGCAGCACAAACGCTATCCAATGGTCTACGCTTTTTATAAGCTGCTCAAACTGCTTGCCGAGCGCCCATCCCACCAACGGCATAAGCGCCTGGAACCCTCCAAAGTACACGCCTGCTATAAGGCTGTGCTTTGGCTTTAGTTTTTTTACGGACAGTCCCTTGCAGACAGAAACGGCAAACGCGTCCATCGACAAGCCGACTCCTATGATAAGAATTTCCCAAATACCCATAATGCCTCACACAAAAACAAGTTGTACCAGTACCATATACAAAGCGACTCCCGAAAAAACGCTGATCAGTGTATTGCGACGCCATACATGCATGCCCAGCACCCACAGCGCCGCAATCAGCTCGGGCAAGCCCCACGGGTACTTTAGCACGCTGACGTTTTTGAAGCAGTACACCACCAGCATGCCTATAACAGCATATGGCAGCACACTGCCCAGATATGTGATAACCTTTGGTCTTTTTCTTCCCTCGGGGAATGCCAAAAACGGCGAAAAGCGCAAAAACGCGATAACTACCGCCATTACGCCGACTAAAATCAAAGAATGTCCAACGTCAATCATCGGCAGTTACCTCGCTGTTCTGTTTTGATTCGGGGTCAAGCTTTTTGCGGAATAAAAGCAGCTCCGCCGCTATCAGCACCATGCTCGGGATAATAAACATGTCCGCGCCGAAAATCATCAGGCATACAACGGTGGTGCCTATTCCGAGCAGCGCGGGAAGGTGCTCCTTGGTGTTCATCCACTGCTCCACCATTATAACGACAAACAACGCCGTCATTGCAAAGTCAATGCCCTTGCTGCTGAACGGCAAAAACTCGCCCAAAACCGCGCCCAGCGTGCAGCCTGTTATCCAGTATGAGTGATTGAGAGCGGTCAAAAAGAAGTAGTAGCGCTTGTGATGGATGTCGTCGGGCAGCTCCGTAGAGCAGACAAGCGAGTAGGTTTCGTCGGTCAAACCGAATATCATATACGGCTTTAGTATACCCGCGCCCTTGTATTTGTCGAGCAGCGAAAAGCCGTAGAAAAAGTGACGGGCGTTGATGATGAAGGTCATGACGGCGGTGGTCAGCACAGACGCTCCGGTCGCCAAAAAGTCGACTCCGGCGTATTGTCCCGATCCGGCAAACATTGTGCAGCTCATCAGGATAGCCCACCAAAAGCTGTAGCCCTTGCTTTGCAGCATTACGCCAAAGCCCATTCCCAGCGCCAAATATCCGGCGAGTATGGGCAGACTGTCCTTAAACGCCCGTTTGAGGGTTCTTTTTGTCATTTGCGGTTCCTCTTTTGTTTAGGTTTAGTTATACTTGAAATGCTGCGGTGACAGCACGGAAAAGTGATTTTTGCGAAAGTCTATAATGCCCTCGCTTTTTAGCTCGCTCAACGAGCGCGACAGCGACGCGCGGTCTACCGCCAGATAATTTGCCATATCCTCGCGTGAAAAGGGGATATCGAATTCATAGCTTTTGTGCCGCTCTACGCAAAATTGCAGCAGCTTTAAGATCTTGTCGCGGATAGTGCGCTGGCAAAGGCAGTATAAATGCCACGAAAGGTCGGTAAACATCTGCCGCTGAGAATCGATCATGTTAACGAGAATACGGTTTTGTATCTCTATTATATCGCCGCTCGGTTCATATACTGCGCTGCGGTCAAGCATCAGCATAAGGCTGTGCACCTTGCCCTCTACCTCAACTAGCGTGTTGCGGTAGTCCAGTATGGAAAACAGCGTACCGCTGCTCTCGCTGCTTTCAAGTGAATTGTGAAGCAGGCGGTTGCCGGAATAGTCAACGCCGTATACTATAACATGACCCGAAAACACCAAGCCGATGTAATCGGACAGCTCCGCCGGAAGCCGGATCGTCTGTCCCTCTTCGATTTGTAAGAAATACGGCTGCGCATGGTTCAAAAAGAGCCTTATTTGCGACGTATCCAGCCCCTTGAACATGATGTGGTTCTTCATCAGGCGAAGGTGTTCGTCGCTGAACTGCGCGCCGTCGATATATTTTTCCATAGTACGCCTCGATCGTTAAAGAGTAGTATGCTTATTATATCACATTTTTTTGCATTTGCAACCATATTTCAACAAAAAAGGAGCCCTTGCGGACTCCTGTTGATCATTCCTCAGGCACCTTGGTTTCCTTTTTGCGGGCGCGGTACTGATGGAACTTTTGCCCCAACCAAAAGCAGAGCAGAGCCAAGATCACGGCGGAAAATCCGGTGACTAACAGCGGCAGCGTTGCGTCAAATTCCTTTTTGGCTTCGCTTGGGGTCATGTCAACAGCTCCCAAGCGGTCGCCGTCCCTTGAAATATATTTGCCGGGATCGGCAGGATTGCCGGAGCGCTCAGGGCTTGACGAGGCTTTGTTCTTTTGGCTGCGAGCGGTACGGCTGCTTTGCGCTTTGCCGGAGGTTTTGCCGGCTTTTTTCGGCGTAAAGCGTGCCTTACTGCTGCGCACCTCTACCCGTCCGGCGTCGCACGCGCCTACGCTGATAAGCTTTGCGTTACTGTCGGTACATTCCGCTACGGTGTAGGTGATATCACTTGTACCCGACGCAACGGTGCGGAATATAACAGTGAAAAGCGTCGCGCCGTTTTTAAGCTGTCTTCCGTTTTTGCATAGATAGATCACCTTGCAGCAACCGCCGCTGTCATTAGCCTTGACTTCGTCGTCACTCTTAACACTTCGATAGCTGATCACGGATCTGTTGTAATTCAGCGTGACCGTAACGGCTCCCAGCGCCGCGTCGCCCTTTGCCGTGATATCCACAGCTACCGATCGGTTCCGTGAGGAGCTTCCGTTTTGTGCCGCAAACGAAACAGTCGCTTCAGCGAGGACCGGTATAAGACAAAACAGCAAAAGCAACAGCGACAACGGAAGCGCGATCAGTCGTTTCATTCGTTTGCGTGGTGCTTGCCGGTCAAGTCTGTTTGTACGATACAGCCGGTTGTGCAAACTCGCGCGCAGACTCCGAAGTCGGGACAGTCTGTGCATTTTTCATAGTCGATAGAGGCGCAGTTGTCGGTTACGGTGATAGCGCCCTGAGGACACGCCTTGACGCACTTGCGGCAGCCTATGCAGCCGATAGAGCAAGCCTTGCGCGTTACTGCGCCCTTGTCCTTGTTGGAGCAGGCGACCACGACGCGCTCGACGTCGGGCACCAGTGAGATAAGATGATTCGGGCAGGTTTTGGTACAAACGCCGCAGCCTATGCAGTTGCGCGTGTTGATGTGCGCAATGCCGTTTTCAATGCAAATAGCGTCGTGCGGACAGGCAGCCGCGCAGTCACCGAAGCCGATGCAGCCGTAGGTGCAGCTTCCCTTGCCGCCGTACATAAGCTTTGCGGCGGCGCAGGTTTGGATGCCGTCGTATTCTACCTTGTCCTGCGTATGATTACAGTCGCCCGAGCAGTGGACTACAGCCACCTGCTCCACTACGTCGGCAAACTCAACGCCCAGTATCTCGCTTAACTGATGCGCAACGCCGTCTGATCCGGGAATACACAGGTTGGCAGGAGTGTCGGGATTTTCGCAGAGCGCCTTGGCGTAGCCGTCGCAGCCGGCAAAGCCGCAGGCGCCGCAGTT
>CAMHCD010000016.1 GCA_946183545.1 uncultured Clostridia bacterium | reverse complement strand
GTGAACCGTAACGCATGCCGATAACGTCGCTGGATACGATGGGATCCTCGTTGTAGCCGAAGGACTCGGAAGCAGCAGCCTTCATAGCGGCGTTGATGCCCTCAACGGTAACGTCTGTGCCCTTAACAACAGCTGTAAGGATAGTTGTTGAACCTGTGGGAACGGGAACACGCTGAGCTGAACCGATGAGCTTGCCGTCGAGCTCGGGGATAACAAGACCGATAGCCTTTGCAGCGCCTGTGGAGTTGGGAACGATGTTGGCAGCGCCGGCTCTTGCACGTCTGAGGTCGCCCTTTCTGTGAGGACCGTCAAGGATCATCTGATCGCCTGTGTAAGCGTGGATGGTGCTCATGATACCGCTCTGGATGGGAGCGTACTTGTTGAGTGTATCTGCCATGGGAGCAAGGCAGTTGGTGGTGCAGGAAGCAGCGGAAATGATCTTGTCGTCAGCGGTGAGAACGTTCTCGTTAACGCTGTAAACGATAGTGGGCAGATCCTTGCCTGCGGGAGCGGAGATAACGACCTTCTTAGCGCCTGCGTCGATGTGAGCCTGGCTCTTAGCCTTGGAACAATAGAAGCCTGTGCACTCGAGCACTACGTCTACGCCGATCTCGCCCCAGGGAAGCTCAGCAGCGTTGGGCTTAGCATAGATGGTGATTTCCTTGCCGTCTACGATAATGGAGTTCTCGCCTGCCTCAACAGTGTGCAGGTTCTCGCCGATAGTACCGCAGTAGCCCTTCTGAGCGGTGTCGTACTTCAGCAGGTTAGCGAGCATTTTGGGATCGGTAAGATCGTTGATAGCAACAACCTCGTAACCCTCAGCGCCGAACATCTGTCTGAAAGCAAGACGACCAATGCGGCCGAAGCCGTTAATTGCAACTTTTACTGACATAATAATACATCCTCCTAAAATAAGATATATCTATTATATTACATTTTTCCGTATACTTCAAGAGTTTGATAAAAAATTAACGGAAATTTTTTCAATTTTTCCACACAAATCAAAAATTATTCCCGTGTTCTCGGTATATTATGCCTATCCGCAGGGCTGCTTTCCTATTGCGCAATGTAAGCAGCTTACATCCTGCCTCGACTTTGCCCGGGATGACGGCTGTTCTTAAGCTGTTGTTATTCCCTATTGTGATGATTACGAAATAATAAGCCGAGCACTGTTGCGTCGTTCGGGAATTATCTTACAAGTATTATTCGTTTTCCACATTATTCTTCTGCAAAATGTCAAATTTAATCTTGACAAGTGTTTATATTTATATTAGAATAAAGTAGAATCCAATAATATGGGATTTAACAGTAGTATAAAATCCCATTGTTTTTGTGATTTTTTCTTATCAGACTCTGTTTCAGAGCCGTTATATATAGATATTTTTTATTAAATCACATAGCGCTTCTGCACTAAAGGGCGTTATCGAACCATATAAAAAGTATTTTTAAAACTGAATATCTATTTAACGGCACCGATAGGGTTTGGTTGTTAATGAGGATTAAACAAACAAATTGAACCAAAGGAGGTGTCAGGGAAATGGAAAACTTGCCGGTTATCATCATATGTGCCGTGGTTGCATTGTTAGTCGGCGGCGCGATAGGTATTGCGCTCGGAATCAGGATCCGTAAGAATACCGCCGAAAAGGAGATCGGCAGCGCCGAAAACGAAGCAAAGCGCATTGTGGAGGAAGCCATCAAAACAGCCGAAGCCAAAAAGAAAGAGGTTGTGCTTGAGGGTAAGGAAGAAGTCCACAAGTTCCGCACGGAAAGCGAAAAAGAGATCGCGGACCGCAGGCGTGAGGTCCAGCGGCAGGAGCGTCGTATTCAGCAAAAGGAAGAAACCTTGGACCGTAAGCTCGACAATGTCGAGAAAAAGGAAGACCGCGTTCAAAAGAAGCTGAAGGAAGCCGACGCAAAGCTTAACGAGGTAGAGACCCTTAAAAAGAGCCAGTTTGAAATGCTGGAAAAGATTTCGGGCTACACCGCTGAACAGGCAAAAAACCATTTATTATCCCAGCTTGAAACTGAGCTGACTCACGAAAAGTCCGTGAAGATCATGGAATATCAGGAGCAGCTTAAGGAAGAAGCAGACGAAAAAGCGCGCAACGTTATTTCGCTTGCTATTCAAAGACTTGCCGCCGAACAGGTGGCTGAGGCTACGATTTCCGTAGTTCCTCTTCCCAATGACGAAATGAAGGGTCGTATTATCGGCCGTGAGGGACGTAATATCAGAGCGATCGAAACGCTTACAGGCGTTGATTTGATCATTGACGATACACCCGAGGCTATCACTCTGTCGTGCTTTGAGCCTGTCAGACGTGAGGTCGCGCGCATAGCGCTTGAAAAGCTTATTGCCGACGGACGTATCCATCCCGCCAGAATCGAAGAAACAATTGAAAAATCACGCCGCGAGGTTGACGCCGCTATCAAGCGTGACGGCGAACGCGCGGTGCTGGATTTGGGTATTCATCATATTCACCCCGAGCTTGTTAAGCTTTTGGGTCGTCTGCGTTACCGTACCAGCTACGGTCAGAACGTGCTCAATCACAGCATTGAGGTCGCGCAGCTTGCCGGTATGATGGCAAGCGAGCTTGGACTTGATCCCACGCTGGCAAAGCGTGCGGGCTTACTGCACGATATCGGTAAGTCCATCGACCACGAGGTTGAGGGCACGCATATTCAAATAGGCGTTGACTTGGCGCGTAAGTACAAGGAAAGCGACGCCGTTATCCACGCTATCCACGCCCACCACGGCGATGTTGAGGCTAAAACGATCGTGGCATGTCTGGTACAGGCTGCCGACGCATTGTCTGCCGCAAGGCCGGGCGCAAGACGTGAAAACGTAGAAAATTACATCAAGCGTTTGCAGAAGTTGGAGGAGGTCGCCTCCGGCTTCAACGGAGTTGAACGCACCTTCGCGATACAGGCAGGCCGTGAGGTTCGCGTTATGGTCAAGCCCGAGGTCGTCAAGGATGAACGCATGGTTACCCTTGCAAGAGAGATCTGTAAAAAGATCGAAGAGGAGCTGGAGTATCCCGGACAGATCAAGGTCAATATCATCCGCGAAAGCCGCGCTGCAGATTACGCAAAATAGATGTTCATGGGAACCGGTTGAAAAATCGGTTCCCTTTTTTGCTGATTTGGAAAACATCCATGTAGGGGAGGCCCTTGCGGCCTCCCGCGGACTGTGCGCATAGCTTAGGGAGGCCGCAAGGGCCTCCCCTACTTTGTTAGCAACCGAAAACGCAGCACATCATCCCGACCGAAATTCCGCATTAAAAACGTTGTCCAATAGCGCAACCCTTCTCGCGAAACACCGACATTATCAATAAACCCGTTCCAAAGTACGCGATCTAAAAATGTCGCTTTGCAGGCGACCATTTTGCCGGGACTGTGTTCTATAATATAACCGTAAGCTAAACCAAACCCAAAACAACTTACGGAGGTAATAATATGAAACAGACAAGAGAAACAATGAACAACACGACCGAGCTGGTATTTATCCTTGACAGAAGCGGATCCATGAGCGGTCTGGAGGCAGACACCATCGGCGGCTTCAACTCGATGATAAGCGACCAAAAAAAGCAGGACGGCATGGCTTACGTCACAACAGTCCTGTTTGACCACGAAATCGATAAGCTTCACGACCGGATCCCGCTTAAGGATGTGCCGAAAATGACCGACAGAGATTACACCGTGCGCGGCTGCACCGCTCTGCTCGACGCGATAGGCGACACCGTGAAGCACATCGGTCACATCCACAAGTACGCCCGTCCCGAGGACGTGCCGGAGCACACGATGTTCGTCATCACCACCGACGGCATGGAGAACGCCAGCAGACGCTACGGCAGCGACGAGATCAAGCAGCTGATCGAGCACCAAAAGAAGAAATACGGCTGGGAGTTCGTGTTTATAGGCGCGAACATCGACGCTGTGGAGACCGCCCGCCGCTACGGAATCAGCGAGCGCAACGCGGTCAACTACCACGCCGACACGATCGGTACACAGGCGGTGTACGAGGCGGTCAACAACGCGGTCGGAAATATCCGCTGCGGAGCCCCCATGGCACCCCAATGGCGTGAGAATCTTGACCGGGATTATAAGAACAGAAAAAGATAATTGCGGGTCATACATCAAAAAACAGCCTCGGATAACTCCGGGGCTGTTGTGTTTGCATTATTGTTCCGAGCTGTTTGATTCGGCTGAGGTCCCGCCGGACTCGGTGGTGGTTTGCTTTGCGTTTTTGTCAACGGTCGCCTCTACGTCGGAGGAAACTCCCGTTTCGTAGATAAAGTCCGCAAACGCCTTACGCTGCGCGGTCATGTCCGCAATGCAGATACATGAGCCCGCGATATCCCAAGATTCATCATCGGGACTGTTGTAGTACCACAAGCCCTCCTTGGGGATGTAGTTCTGCACGACCTTATAGTTGAGGTAAGTCAGCGAATTTGCTACCAGAGCGGTGATCTCGTCCTTTTTGAGGTTGGTGGTCACCATGGGGCCTACCTGATTGACGATGGAAATGATCTGACCCAGATCGGCGGTCTTAAAGCGGTTGACCATTGTTTCGAGCAGCTTGCGCTGACGGGAGGTTCTGTCCCAGTCGTCGCCGCTGAGTCCGATCTCGTTTCCGTCCTCACCCTTGGTCAGACCGCGGTTACGCGCGTACCAAAGAGCTTCCTGACCGTTAAGGTGAACGATTCCGGGCGGATCGGTAATGGTTGTTCTGCCCTTGACCTGACCGTTTTTATACATCTGATAGTTGATGTAATCTATTTCGTCCTGAGTTACCTCCATGTCGATGCCGTTGAGGGTGTCGATTATGTCGATAAAGCTCTGGAAATCGACGATGGCGTAACGGTCGATCTTAACGCCGAAGTTTGCCTCGATGGTTTCTATCGAAAGCTTGGCGCCGCCCAAAGTATAGGAGGCGTTGATCTTATTGTAGCCGTGTCCGGGGATATAAACGTAGGTATCGCGCTGGAACGAGGTAAGCTTAAGCTTTTTGTGAGTGTTGTCAATGCTGAGCAGGATCATGGTGTCGGTTCTGCCGTATTTGTCGCCGTGGTTGTTGTCCTCGCCGAACAGCATGACGTTGAGCACCTTTGAGTCCTGAAGCAGCTCGGAATCACCGATCACATCACCGCTTGAAACGTTCTGCGCGGTGGTGGCGCTCTGTACTTTTTTTTCATCATCCGCAACGAAGTTGAGTGAGTCGAGCAGCTTGTAGTAATAGAGGGAACCTGCGCCGCCCAGCAGCAAAATGATTGAAAGCACAAGACAAACAATGCGCCTTGCCCTGCCCTTTTTGTTGTACAGCTTCAACATCTGTGTGTTGGAGCTGATATCAACCACATTGCCCTTTGTTTCGTTTTTAGCCATATTGCTCCTCCAAACGTTAGGATTTATCGCAAATATTGTTATCTTATCCATTATAACACAATATATTGTCGGATAATTCTAATATAGAATTATCAGCAATGTGTACGCCAAATATTTAGCTTAAATGTACACAATAATTAGACATCCTGCTCGTCAAGCGATAGATAGAACGAAGGCATAAACTCTTCAAAGAACACCTCGGCCTCGGGCAGCTGCATTGCATGGATAGAGGTCTCGATGCTCTCCTTGGCTTTTTGGAATTCGTCGTTGCCCATGCGCAGCTCGTCCACGCATTTTATCAGCGCCGAAAATCTGTCCGCCGCCTTAACAAAACGGTGCAGCTGTTCGTCGCCGCTGCCGGTCTGCTTGATAACGGACGCGTATTCGTCGCGGAAATCCTCGGGCAGCAGGCTTATGAGCCTGTCCGCGGCGGAATCCTCGATCTGCTTGTAGGCAGCGATGATATCGGAGTTCTGATACTTGACGGGAGTGGGCAGATCGCCCGTGATGATTTCGGAAGCGTCGTGATACACCGCAAGCAGCGCCGCGCGTTCGGGATTTAAGCTGCCGCCGAAGCGCTTGTTGTGGATCAGCACCAGACAATGCGCCAAAATAGCCACCTGATGACTGTGTTCGCTGATATTTTCACTGCGGGTGTTGTTCATCAGCCCCCATCGGTTGATGTATTTCATCCTAAAAAGCATAGCATAAAAATGTGAAGGATTCATGATAATCTCCTGAACTTTGCGGCGCAACGCAAATTTTGCGGCGACGCAATATTTTTAGTAAAGTTTTTTCTGAAAAAAGCCAAAAATGTTTTTTCTGAAAAAAGCCAAAAAAATCGTGCATTTTTTCATTAAATATGGTATAATACATTAAATATACTTTGATTTAACCTTAAGCACTCTTAATTATACCTAATTTACAGCAAAAGTCAAAGAATTTTTACGAGGACATGATATGCAAAATCAACCCCGAACATTAAAAAATCCGCAGCGTCATTATTTATTATTGACATTTTTCATCTCTTTAGGCGCGGCGGCTCTGCTTTTTGTTCCGTTTATTATTTATAACGGTGGTATTTTCTACTACTACGGCGACTTCAACGTGCAGGAGATCCCGTTTTATCAGCTTATCCACGGCGAGGTGCACAACGGCAGCTTGGGCTGGAACCATCTGACCGACCTCGGAACGGACACTATATCGAGCTACAGCTTCTATCTGCTGGGTAGCCCGTTTTTCTGGATGACCATTCCCTTTCCGAATGAGTTCGTGCCGTACCTGATCGGTCCGCTGCTGATCTTAAAATTCGCCTGCGCTGCTACGGCGGCTTACGTCTATTTAAAGCGGTACGTCAGTCACAAGGGCTTTGCCATGATCGGCGGTCTGCTTTACGCGTTTTCGGGCTTTTCGATCTACAACGTGTTTTTCTTCCACTTTCACGAGCCGATGATCGTGTTTCCGCTGCTGCTGGCGGCGCTGGACGCGTTTTTATACGACGACAGACGCGGGATCTTTGCGGTGACGGTGTTTGCCGCCTGCGTGGTAAACTACTATTTCTTTGTTGGTCAGGCATTGTTTGTGCTGATGTACTTTTTGGTGCTGACCTTCAGCAAAGCCTACCGCTTCCGCTTTACGCGATTTTTGCTGCTCTGCGCGGAGGTCATCATCGGCTTTTGTGCCACGGCGTTTATACTGCTTCCCTCCGTGCTCGGACTATTGGGTAATCCGAGGCTGGACACCCTGCCGCAGGAATGGAGCTCGCTGATATACGACAAGCCTCAGCGCTACTGGCTGATGATACTCGGCTTCCTTTTCCCTGCCGACATGCCGGCAATGCCCGTGTTCACCCCCGAATCGGACTGCAAATGGGCTTCGGTAGCAGGCTGGCTGCCGCTGTTCGGAATGACGGGCGTTATCGCGTTTTTGCAGATAAAAAAGCGCGACTGGCTCAAACGCGTCATCACTCTGCTGATACTGTTTGCCATGATACCCGTGCTCAACAGCCTGTTCCAAATGATGAAAAGCTCCATCTTCTATACGCGCTGGTTCTATATTCCCGTGCTGATGTTCGCGCTTGCCACGGTACGCGCCGTTGAGGACAATGAAGCAAACTGGAACCGCGCCGTTGCGTGGTCTGCCGGACTTACAGCCGGCGCGGCGCTGCTGATCGGACTTATGCCGCATGTATCAGGCTATGACAGCGGCGACGAAAAAATACAGATCGGCGTTTCGGCAACGCCGGAGCGCTTTTGGATATATGTGCTGGCGGCGCTTGCGAGCCTGCTCGGTTTTGTACTGGTATACAAGAAGTTTTTTGACAACAAAAAACGTTTTATGATAGCGTCCACTGTGGTCATGATGGCGGTGGCTTACATCACGTCGTTTATGATTATCGGCACAGGCGTTATGGTGAGCAGCTCTACCGAGCCGATCAAGGAGGATATAATCAACGCGCGCGAAGATATCAAAATCAATGACCTTGAAGTTGTGCGCAGCGATTTTTACGAATGTGTGGACAACACCTCTATGTTCTGGAAGGTTCAAAGCATGAACTGCTTCCAAAGCGCGGTGTCGCCCTCGATAATGCAATTTTACAAGGCTATGGGAATCACACGCGACGTAGCCTCACGTCCGGATTTTTCCGACTACGGACTGCGCGGACTGTTCAGCTGCAAATACTATTTTGATTACAACAAGGACAATGACGACAAAAAAGAGGACAAGTGCTTTATTGACGAGAACGGCAACACCAAAATGCCGGGATGGAAGTACCTGAAAACCTGTAATCACTTTGATATTTACGAAAACGAAAACTACATCCCAATGGGATTTGTCTACGATGAATTCGTCACCGAGGAGGAGCTTACACGGATAAGCGAAGAAGACCGCACTCAGGTGATGCTCAACACGATGGTGCTCAGCCGCGAGGTAATGAAAAAGCACGCGGATATCACGGGCTACGACGAAAAGGTTTACAAGGTGCTGTACAGCGACTATCCGATGCGCTTTCACAGCGATATCGAAAAGTATTCAAACACCATAAGCTTTGACAGCTACAGCAAACGCTGCAAATCGCTTGCATCAAACTGCTGCAAAAACTTCCTTTATACAAAGGACGGCTTTGCCGCGGAATACGAAAACAAATTCAAGGAAGAGAATCTGCTGTTTTTCAGCGTTCCCTACAGCGAAGGCTTTACCGCCACAATAAACGGCAAGCCGGTGGATGTGGACAGGGTCAACATAGGGTTTACGGGAATACGTATCCCGGCAGAAAAAAACCTAAAGATCGAGTTCCGCTACCGCACTCCCGGTCTTGATACCGGCATTACAATAAGCCTTTTTGCGCTTGTTGCCTTTGCGCTTTACATGACAGGCATCATAACCTTCCGCCTTATCAAAAAACATCTTACCAAAAAAACTCCCGAAGCCAACAGAAACGGAGAAATGTAATATGAAGTTCGGCAATACAATTCTAAAATACAAGGAAGAAATCGTCCGCGACCTCAATACCCTTCTCAGTCTTGAGTCGGTGGACAAAATAAAAGACGAAGAATGCGCCAAGGCGCTGGCGTTTATGTTGAAACGCGCCGAGGATTTCGGACTTAAAAGCGAGCAGATCACCGAGCGAAGCGGTCATGTCACCCTTGGTGAGAACGGCAGGGACTGCGCCGTGCTGTCGCATTTGGACGTGGTGCCTGCGGGCAACAACTGGAGTGTAAACCCTTACGCCCTGACCGAGCGCGACGGAAGGTACTTCGGACGCGGTATAATTGACGACAAGGGTGCGTCAATGGTCAGCCTGTATTGTCTGCGCGCCTTAAAGGAGGCAGGCGTAACTCCCAAAAACCGCCTGCGCGTTATATACGGCACCGCCGAGGAGACCGGTATGACGGACATGGACGGTTATTTTGCCAAACAGCCGCTGCCCGACTTGGCGTTTACGCCCGACAGTGACTACGGTATCTGCTATGCCGAAAAGGGCATTTTACATCTGGAGATCGCAACTCCTACCAACGAAGCAAAGGTGCTCAGCCAGTTCCACTCCGGCAAAGCAATAAACGCCGTTCCGGATTTGGCATATGTTATGCTCGATTCCTCGGGCTACGACGAGCAGACCCTTATGCGTCTTGCGGACGCAAGCGAGGGCAGCTTTGAATTCAACTACACCATAGACGGTTTAATGATAATCAGCCGAGGCAAGGCGGCTCACGCCTGCGAGCCTCAAAAGGGCAAAAACGCCGCTTCCATGCTGATCGACCTGATCACCCATGCGTATGACGTTGAGGACATCGGCACACTTTGCAGCTTTATTGATTACGCTGTCAACAACGAAACCAACGGCAGGTCGCTCGGGCTTAAAATGAGCGACGCGGTTTCGGGCGAGCTTACGGTCAACCTCGGGATCGTTCACATCGAGGACAACACCGCATCCGCACAGCTTGACATCCGCTATCCCGTGACCGTCAACGGCGACTATGTGCTGCGGCAGTTCCGCACGGTTGCCGAGCGCAGCGGCTTGAGCGTTAAGGTGCTTCACCGCGAACCTCCGCTGTTTGCCGAAAAGGATTCCGAGCTGATCACTCTGCTTAGCGACGCGTACCAAAGCGTCACGGGCGAAGCTCCTCAGCTTTACGCCACAGGCGGCGGCACCTACGCGCGCAAGCTTCAGGGCCGCGGCGTAGCGTTCGGACCTGCCTTTAAGGACGACAAGGTCAACATGCATCAGGCCGACGAGAGCGTGGACTGCGAAAAATTCTGGACTCACGCTCAGATCTGCCTTGAAGCGATGTATAAGCTGCTGACCGAAGCGTAAACGTCCGCAAATCACTATATGCAAAATAAGGACTAATTTGTTATGAAAACCAACCAATTGATAAAAAAACAGGCGCGTCTGCTGCTAAAGGGCAACTGGGTTCCGCTGATAATCGGACTTTCCGCCGTCCTGCTTGCCGTGCTGACCGCCTTATGTCTTGAGACCGCGCTGCTGTACCTGTTTGACCTGGTAGACAGTGAAGGCAAGGTATCAAATGACAACCTGCTGATTTCCTTTTGTATCACCGTAGGCTGCGCTACTCTGCTTATGCTGCTGTCGCCGCTGCTCAACGGTGTGCTGAAAATGTGTGCCAACCTGTCTGTCAACCATCAGACCTATGTTTCCGAGATGTTTTACTTTTTTTCATCACCGGGATTATACCTGAAAACAATACTGGTCAACCTGCTTGTCCTGCTGTCGTTTGCCGTGATGTCCGCGCTGACGGACATTTACCGCATAATCGTTATTTTTACAAATCAGGATTTCGGGTCAGAAGGCATATCCCCTGTTATGGTACTGCTGCTTGTTGCCGCGCTTATTGTTTCCGTCATCATAAAGATTTTACTGTACGCGATCCTGGTTCACTACCAGATGTTCGTATATTCCTTCGGTGACAAGGGCTTTGCCGAGTCCACGATCCTGCTGCTGCCGTTTGCGTTTAAGCACTTCGACAAGCTTATGCGGCTGATTTTAAGCTTTGCGGGATGGTTTGCCCTGTGCTTCTTTGTGTTGCCTGCGTTGTATACCGTGCCTTACTTTGCGGTATCGTCCGCCAACATGGTCAAGTGGCTTTTGCAGACCGAATCCAAGTCCGCCGGAGGTGCCTTATGATCGTATCACTGTGTATGATAGCCTTTAACGAGGCAAACGCGCTTGACGGCTTGTTCAAGGACATTTCGCTGCAGGAATATCCGCACGAAAAAATAGAAGTCGTGTTTGTAGACAGCATGTCCACCGACGCCACCCACGCCAAGATGGAGGAATTCAAAAACACCGACTACGGATTTTTGGACGTTAAGATCGTGCAGTGCCAAAAGCGCAACCAGGCGTACTCCTGGAACGCGGCGCTTAGGAACGTTACCGGAGACCTTATTATCCGTGTGGACGCGCACGCGCGTATTCCGTCTAACTTTGTATCACGCAACGTATACAATATCCGACACGGCGAGAACGTTGTGGGAGGCGGCAGACCGAACATCAGCTCCAACGTAAGCTCATGGAAGCTGACCCTGCTTGCCGCCGAGGATTCGCTGTTTGGCAGCTCCATTGCCGGCTACCGCCGCCCTGCTACCGAAAAGGAGTATATGGACAGTCTGTTCCACGCGGCGTACAGACGCAAGGTCATCCAAAAGGTCGGCGGCTTTAACGAGGATCTGGGACGGACGGAGGACAACGAGTTCCACTACCGCATCCGTCAGGCAGGCTTCAAGATGTGCTGCTGCCCGGACATTATCTCGTATCAACATTCGCGCAACACCTTAAAAAACATGATACGTCAAAAATACGCCAACGGCAAGTGGATAGGTCTGACGGTATCGGTCTGCCCGGGATGTCTTTCGTACTTCCACTTTGCTCCGTTTTTATTTGTTACAGCGCTGCTGTTCTGTCTGCTGCTTGCGGCGTTCGGACTGCCGCTGCTGCTTTATGTTTTGCTGATCCTTTACGGTATGTTTGACTTTGTAAACACCGTTAGCTGCTTCACCATGAAAAACATCCAGCCTCAGTTTTTGCTGCTGCCTGTTATATTCCCTCTGCTGCACGTTTCCTACGGAGTCGGTACGATAAGCGGTCTGATACAGATCCCCATGTGGAAAAAGAAGATCGCCCACAGCCACGCCAAGGAGCACATTGAGGAAGTCAAGCGCAAAATCGCCGAGAACACGCGTTGATATGGATGCTGCAACACTGAAAAAAAGGTTCGGCTTGATCGACGCGCTGCGCGGCTTTTGGCTGCTGAACATGATAGCCTACCACCTGTGCTTTGATATTTTTCACATCTACGGTCTGAATAGCAACTGGATGTTCACTCCCGGTGCCGTGATTTGGGAGCGGTGCATTTGTATTTCGTTTATTCTGATATCGGGCATTTCACTTAACTTTTCGCGTCACGCATACCGGCGCGGTCTTATCGTAAGCGCATGCGGCGCATTGATGACGGCGGTAACGCTGACCGTGATACCAAGCTTTGTGATCTGGTTCGGAGTACTCACCCTTATCGGCGCCGCTATCCTGCTGACTCAGGCGCTGCGGCGCTTGTTTGAAAAGCTGCCTCCTGCGGCAGGGCTGTTGACTTCATTAGTCCTGTTTTTGCTCTTTTATAATGTGCAAAACGGATGGCTCGGGTTTTTCGGATACAAATTGATCGTGCTGCCGCGATGGTTATACCAAAACCTGCTGACAGCGTTTTTCGGCTTTCCCGGCGGAGGGTTCATATCCTCCGACTATTTTCCGCTTCTGCCGTGGATATTCCTGTTTTGGTGCGGCTTCTTTTTATGGCGGCTGCTTCAAAACATCGGCGCGGACCGGTTCTTTAAACCCAACGTTCCCGTGCTGTCATTTATCGGCAGATACACGCTGTGGATCTATTTGGCGCATCAGCCGCTGCTGAAGGGCATATGCTTTTTGATTTTCGGACACTTTTGATTTTTCTCTATATTCTCATAAAGCGAGGCTTACAATGAGCGACACCGTACAACTCACTCCGGAGCTATTGCGTGAGCTGCAAGTCAAGCAGCTGGACATGCTGAAATATTTTAAGGAGTTCTGTGAAAAAAACAACCTTACCTTTTACCTGATCGGCGGCGGACTGATAGGCGCGCTGCGCAACGGCGGCTTTGTACCGTGGGACGATGATGTAGACGTTATGCTCCCGCGTGAGGACTACGAAAAGCTTCCCCGTTTGTGGCGCGAGCAACACGCGGACGGACGTTTTCGCCTGCTGAAAACCGATGACGAGGTTTTTACAGGCAACATCTTCATCACCATTACCGACACCAACTACACCATGGTCAAGGCGAACCAAACCGAGGTGGACATTCCCCACGGACTGGTGCTCGATGTATTTCCGCTGGACGTAGCTCCCGACGGACGGTTCGCGCGCAAAATGCAGTTTGTTTGGACAATGCTCTACTCCCTGTTTTTGGCTCAGATCGTACCCGAAAACCACGGCGGCTTGCTGGGCTTCGGCAGCCGTATGCTGTTGGGTATATTTCGCGGTGAAAAGACCCGGCGGAAGATCTGGCGCGCCTGCGAGCGTCATATGAAAAAATATAAGCTGAGCGAAAACAAATGCGTCACCGAGCTGTGCTCCGGACCGCACTGGATGAAAATAGAGTACCCAAAGCGTATTTACGAGGGAACCGACACCGTAACCTTTGAGGGTATGGAAATGCCCTGTATGAAGGGCTACGACGAGTACCTTACCATGGTGTTCGGCGACTACATGACCCCTCCGCCGAAGGACAAGCAGGTCCCGCATCACGACATTGCATATCTTGATTTAAACACTCCCTGTAAAGTATATGACGAGGCTCACAAGGATGAATTTACAAAGAGATACATGGTCAAGCGCTGATTACGACGCGTTTGTAAAAGAATTACATACCTACGCCGATTTGGAATACCGCAAGTTTCACCACTCTCTGGTGCCCGACACCGAGCTGTCGATGTACATCGGAGTCAGAACGCCCGACATGCGTATGCTCGCAAGGGAGATATCTAAGGGCAACGCAAGGGAGTTCCTTGCCGTGGCTAAAAGCGACTTCTATGAAGAACGTATCATACGCTTTATGGTAACGGGCAGGATACGTCCGCGTGATTTTGACGATCTGCTGGCGCTTCAGGAGGCGCAGCTGCCGCTGATAAACAGCTGGGCGCTGAACGACACCTTTTGCGTAAACATGAAAAACATAAAAAAATTCAGGCAGCCGTACTTTGACTACCTGAAAAACGATCTTATAAAGCGCGGCGACCCGTGGATGACCCGCGCAGCATTGATAATGATGCTCGATTATTATTTAGATAATGAATATATCGACGAAGTGCTCCGTCTTGCGGACAGCGTAAACAGCGATGAGTATTATGTGCAGATGGGTCAGGCATGGCTGATAGCCACCGCACTTGCCAAATGCCGCGATAAAGCCATGGCGTACATGGACAGCGGAACGAATATGTCAGCCGCCGCATTCAACAAGACGATACAAAAAGCGATCGAAAGCCGCCGCGTCAGCGATGAGGACAAGGCGCATTTAAGAGCATTGAAACGTAAATAGCAACAGCCTGCCGCCCGGCAGGCTGTCAGTTTGTCTAAAAACTTTGTTTTATGATTTGATGATGGTAAAAAATTGTTCAAGCGTGGGAAAGGCTCCTTTCAAAAGGAGGCTTTTGGCGCGCTTGTCAATCGTTGTTATGTAAATCTAACCGTATCAACCTTTTCTACAGGCTGAATTCTTTACATGCGCTCAGGATTTTTTGGGCTGATACAGTTTTATCCTCGACGCAAGCTTGCCGACGAGGAAGATCAGCACGATCTCGGGTATACACTTTACAGCCTCGCTTATAAACCGCGCCGAAAGATAGAAGGTGTAATCCGCGGAGTAGCCATAGAGCACCCACAGCCAATACGCCGCCAAAAAGGTCTCGACCACCAGCATATTTACGACCCAGCCGATGATAACACGCGGAACGGTCACTTGGTTTTTATACAGTACTGCACCGTAGATCAGACCCGTTAACAAACCGCTTATTGTAAATCCCGGAAAAAACGCGCCGCCGGTGGGAGCTACGATATATGACAGCACGTCACCAAGCGCGCCTACAAGCATTGCGGGTACAGGACCGAACATAGAGCCTGCCAGCACGATAGGCAAAAACGCCGCGCTCAGCTTTATTGTGTTTCCGAACATGGGCAGGGTGGCATTTGCAAAAATACCCAGTACAACGCGCAGTGCAAGCAGCATGGCGATAGCCGCCAGCGAATAAACGGACTTACATTCTAATGCCGAATTTTTGAATTGCTTGAAAAAACTCATTCATATTCCCCCTTGTTCCCTACCGCTTTCAAGAAAAAAGCGGGCAGTAAACACTGCCCGCAATGATTCCTCAAAGTAACAGCGGGATGCGAAGCCTGCATCGCAGAGAACTCTCTTTCGTTTTCACGGCAACTCCCCGTCCGCAAAACACTTTACGCGCATGCTTCTACTCTGTGTTATGTGTATATTATTATAGCATAATAATTCGTATTGTCAAGGAATCAGATGATCTTAGCAAAAATCAGCAGCACTAACAGCAGTGTGATGACCGCCACAGCGGAGATCACTACCACCAAAACAGTGTTTAAGCGCTTGTTTTCGCTTTTGCTCTCACGCTCAGGCACAAGCTTTGACTTTCTCAGCGCCGTGACCACGCCCTTGTAGAGCAGCAGCACCAACGCGGCATTGAGCGAGGCTTTGAGCAGGTTGAACGGCAGCAGGAGCGGTACGATCATCTCTAAGACCGCCTGTCTGGGTACGCCCATATACATCGGCGTTACGATATAATTCCATAAAAGCATAATAGCTGTCATGGACAGCACCGCGGCACACAATCCGATGATAGCTCGCGGCATGGTCTTTTTGCGGTAATAGATAACTGACGCTACACCCACAAAGGTCGCGGAGGATAAAAAGTTCATCAGCAGTCCGATGGGACCGGTGGAGCTAACGGTGATCATCTCTACAAAGCTGACCGCAAGCGACATCAAAATGCCCGCGATAGGTCCGAAGATGAACGCGCCGATGGTGATGATGACGTCCTTAGGCTCGTAGGTAAGAAAACCGCCGATGCCCGGGATCCGCAAAAACAGATCCGCCGCCACCGCAAGCGCCGTCAGCAGCGCCATTGCCGCCAAGGATTTGATTTTTTTTGATTGATTTGTCATTAACATGACCTCCCTAAATATTTTAGGAGTCTCCGAAAAAAATCCCGCTGCCGATGGCAACGGGAATAATTCTGCGTATCTGCACAAAAGCGTGCGTGTGCGCATCTTCTTTCATCCGGACTTTAACCGTCGGTGCCTGAATTCCACAGGCTCGGCAGGCAAACGCCTGTTCGCGGACTATACCGCCGGTGGAGAATTTCACTCCGCCCCGAAGACAACCTATATATATTATAGTCCGCAATACGGATTTGTCAACATATAAAATCCGTTTATACGATAAAAATGAGACCGACCGTATTGGTCAGCCTCACTTTGATCATATTCGATTAGGGATAAACTCTGTAAGAAGCGTCGTAGTTAGCGCCGAAGTTGTTAGCCCAGTAGGTTCTGCCATTTACAGTGTAAGAAATGCAGTACTGGAAGCCGTTGGTGTTCTGGCAGAAGTCGGGGATATTAACAGTCCACTGCTCTGTACCGTCTTTGTTGGTAGAATCGTACTTCATGTCGATATCCTTGTAGCTTGCCCAGTTGTTAAGGGTGTATCTAACCTTAACGTTCTTGTGGTAAGCAAGGTTCTGCAGAGTTGCGTTGATGGTGTAGCCGGGGAAGTAGCAGTAGCCGCCTCTGTTAGCAGTAACTACAGCAGCGCCGATTCTCTCGTCCTTGTAGTTCTTGCCGTTGTTGTTGTCCCAGTAGTTTACACCGTTAGCGGTAAGCTTAATTGCATACTCGGTGTTGTAGCTCTGGATGTAAGCCTTCCAAAGCTTGGAACCGTCTTCAAGAGTCTTAACATACTCAGCAGTGCTGTCCTTCCAAGCCTGACCCTTGAGGTAGTTGTAGTGAACTACTACCTGCTGGTTTGCTTCGTTGCCCTTGGTCTGTACGAATACGTTTGTGCCGGTGATACCGTACTTGCAGAAGTAGGTTTCAGCGGAATACAGCTTAACCTTGTCGGTAGCTGCGCTTGCGGAAATGCTGCCCATTACGCAGAACATGCTGAGCATGATGCTTACAGCAGCGATAAGAGATACAACCTTTTTCATAGAACGTGTTTTTGTCATGACAAATTCTCTCCTTCCATAATTTAGACACCCTGATGGTATCTTGTAGAATTGTAATGATAAAACGTTTGTATTGGCGGCGTTGTTTGCCGTCAACAGTTTGGTATTATATATCATGCACAAAAAGAAATCAAGGGTTTTGTGCAACATTTCTTTTTTGCGCCCGTTTTTGGTAATTCTTTTAAAGAATAAATATACATGTCCGTATCTTTTGGACAATCGGATGAAGCATTTTTGCCGCCTTTAAAATACTGGTTATATTAGACAAACCGAAACAATAAAAATTGTGTAAAATCAACAACGGATTTCACACCTGTTTTAAATGGAAAAAAATAATTTAGTGTGTTATAATAAGATAAAAGCGCCCTGAGCGCTTTGCATGATCAATAAATCGTATCTTTTGTTGATTCCGAAAGATACAAAACACTTTGAATGTATATACAAATACACGGTCAGATCAGGAATAAACTGCGGAAATCACCTGTGATCCCGACTGACCGCACCCATTCAGGATGACATAATAGGGAGAAATGCACATGAGTCACAACAAAACAGGCACCAAAACAGGCGTTGCCGGACGGCTTGCGTCGGTGTTTGATCAAAGCTTTTTCATTTTTATGCTCGGTCTGGCTGCTCTTGTCGGGGTAGCAGGCACGATATCGGTGGCGGTATTCGGCGAGCTCGGTACGGAATATCCCATGCCGGTAATTACGGTGATACTGCGCTTTGCCCTTTTGCTGATGAGCATTGCCGCCGTGACTGCCATATATATAGTATGCGCCAAATTCCTGACCGGCAGCCGTGCAAACAGGCTCGACAGCAAGCGGTTTACCACCGCGCTTATCGCCGTATGCGTCGGCTCGATGTTTGCCGTACAGCTAACCTGCGCATTTTGTCTGGAGATGGATCCGATTTCCGACCTTGCAAGGCTCGATTCTTACGCCGTGCGTATCGTTCGGGACAACTCCTTTGACTGCCTCGACTCCGGTTTCGGCAATCACTACATCATTCGATACCAAAACAACATACCGATCCTGCTTATTATAACGGCAGTATACAGGCTGTGCGGAAGTTTTTCGCACACACCGCTTATCGTACTGAACACGCTTTCTATTAATATAGCGATTCTAATGACGGTCTTAACGGCTCGGCGGCTGTTCAGAGAACGTAAAGCCGTTCTTTGTTTGTTGTTATGTGCGTTCTTTGCGCCTTACTACACCTATACACCGTATTTTTACACCGATTCTTTTTCTATTCCCTTTGTTATCGGTACGGCTTACACCTTTATTGCCGCGGTACAAAGCAAAAAACGCATAAAAAAAACAGCGCTTCTGCTGTTGAGCGGAGCACTGTGCGTAACGGGATTTGCTATAAAAGGCAGCGTAATTATCTTAGCTGTTGCAATAATCATATACCTGCCGCTGCGCTACGGTCTTAAACGGGCGGCAAAAATGGGTATGGCGTTTCTGTTGAGCTTTTGCCTGCTGTGGGCAGGCGGAGCGTTTGGGTTGAAAAGCGCAAGCCTGATCTCAAAGGAATCCTCCGACCGATATCAGTTTCCCACGCTGCACTGGGTAATGATGGGACTGAACGATCAGGGCGCGTTCACATACGAGGACAGCGACTATTCCGAAGGCTTTAAAACAATGGACGAACGCCAAGCGGGCGAATTGCGGAAAATCGGTGAAAGGCTTCAAGACTACGGCTTCTTTGGTCTTGCCGGACATTTGGGCTACAAGCTGGTGTGGACATACATGGACGGCACATACTATATAGCCAACTACCTTGAAAACTGCAAGCACCACACGCCGCTGCACAGCTTTATTCTATACGGCGGAGAATACCGCTTTGTCTTTTTTGCCTACAGCTTTGGATATCAGATCATGCTGTTTTTGATGATGGCGGTCTCAGCACGCAGAGCACGCCGCAGCCGAAAGGTCGATGAAGCTCTGCTGCTGCGCATCGCACTGGCAGGAATGGTGATGTTCTTCCTGATTTGGGAGACTAATTCCCGATACCCGTTTAACTTTACCCCGTTTTATATGCTGCTCGCCGCATCGGTGCCCGACAGTTCGGGAAACACGGGAGATAAATTCAGGTTACTGCCTTAGTTTTTCTTTTGCTTTACCGCAACCACTACAAATCTACCGTCCTTTGTATGATAGTTGCAGGTGGACAGAGCTATAATTTCGTCGCCGTATGTCGGAGTTATTCCTGTATCATATACGGACATGGATTTTACGTTCTCTATATATTCGTTAAAGCTGCTCTCGGCGGAAAGATCCTTCCATTCGTAGTACTTAAAGTGGGTTTTATCACTTTCGTCGTAGACCTTGGCGTAGAAGGCGGCAAAAACCTTGTAGTTGTTCTTTTGATAGCGGTCGTTAAAATGAATTACGGAATGACTTTTCCAAAAATCATAGTCGCCGTAGGACGGCAGCGTACCGAACATCGTTCCGCTGTTCATGTGGTGACCGTAAATCAGCAGATAGTTGCTGTCGGTACGGCAGTCGCCGTCAATAAACAGCATACCGCTTTCCGAGTAGTCGCCGTAAAAATCACGGTGCAAATAGTATTCGGAGTCTTTGGGAGTATACATGACGGGGTAGTTTATGACCGTATCGTCGATTTTAAGCCAGCCGAAGTAATCGGGATTTTTCTCCCACAGCGGCTCATACTCCGGCAGAGGCTTGCCGTTTGGCGGCTCGGTTGCGGAGGTATTGTCGCTGACGATGGACGCAAGCTCATCAAAAACCTGTTGCTCCTTTTGCGCGGTAAAAAAATATTTGCCGACCATAAAGGCGGACACAGCGAACACAGCCGCAAATATAATAATCAAAATCTTGGAAAGCACGCGCTTTTTGCCGTGCTTTTCTTTTTTTTCCGCGTTTTTGGGAGCGTAGCGGCTCATATAAACACCTCCGTTTTTTTATTAAACGGAAGGCACACAACCGTTTGCGCGGTCATGTGCCTTCCTGATTAAACTACATTAATACGCGATCAGTTTGCGTCGTCAAAGCTTGCCAGTCTTTCGAGATGAGCAAACTTGTTCTCTGCAACCTTTTCTGCCTCGGTGAAGAGCTTTTCTGCTCTCTCGGGGAAGGAACGGGTGAGGGCGTTGTAACGAACCTCGCCCATGATGAAGTCGCGGTAAGAAGCGGTGGGAGCCTTGGAGTCGAGCTGGAAGGGATTCTTGCCCTCGTCAGCCAGACGGGGATCATAGCGGAAGAGGTTCCAGTAGCCTGCGTCAACAGCCTTCTTCTCTTCGAGCTGAGCAATGCCCATGCCGCCCTTGATGCCGTGGTTGATACAGGGAGCGTAGCAGATAACCAGTGAGGGACCGTTGTAGCTTTCAGCCTCAACAAGAGCCTTCATAACCTGATTGTTGTCAGCGCCCATAGCAACCTGAGCAGTGTATACATAGCCGTAGCTCATTGCGATAGCGGCAAGGTCTTTCTTCTTAACAGCCTTACCTGCGGCAGCAAACTGAGCAACGGAACCGATCGGAGTAGCCTTTGAGGACTGACCGCCGGTGTTGGAGTAAACCTCGGTATCGAATACGAGGATGTTTACGTTTTCGCCGGAAGCGATTACGTGGTCAAGACCGCCGAAGCCGATATCATAAGCCCAGCCGTCGCCGCCGAAGATCCACATGGACTTCTTAGCCAGCTCGTCCTTGTCAACCAAGGTCTTCTTAGCCAGCTCGCCGACCTTAGCGTCGTCAACAGCCTTTTCAAGCTCTGCGATCAGCGCGTCGGTAGCAGCGCGGGAAGCGGTGGAATCGGTGATGGTGTCGAGGTAGCCCTCGCAAGCAGCCTTAAGGCCTGCGTTGTCGGTGGTATCCTTGATTTCGGTAACATACTCAGCCAGTCTGTTGCGGATAGCGTTCTGACCCAGAGCCATACCCAGACCAAACTCGGCGTTATCCTCAAACAGGGAGTTCTGCCATGCGGGACCGAAGCCCTTCTTGTTGGTGGTGTAAGGTGTTGCGGGAGCAGACGCACCCCAGATGGAGGAGCAGCCTGTTGCGTTAGCGATGAACATTCTGTCACCAAAGAGCTGAGTTACGAGCTTAGCGTAAGGAGTCTCGCCGCAGCCTGCGCATGCACCGGAGAACTCGAGCAGGGGCTGCTTGAACTGGCTGCCCTTAACGGTGGTGAACTTGAACTTCTCTGCAACCTCGGGCTTCTCGTCGATGGTGAGGCCGTAATCGAACAGAGCCTGCTTGGGTCTCTGAGTGTCGATGGGCTTCATAACAAGAGCCTTCTCGCCCTTCTTGCCCGGGCAAACCTGAGCGCAAGCGCCGCAGCCTGTGCAGTCGAGGGTGGAAACGGTCATAACGAACTTGAGTTCCTTAAGGCCGATCATCGGGATAGCCTCTGTTCCCTCGGGAGCAGCCGCAACCTCGGCGTCTGTCATGGGAACGGGACGGATAACAGCGTGCGGACATACGATCGCGCAGCGGTTACACTGGATACAATTCTGAGACTGCCACTCGGGAACGTCAACCGCGATGCCTCTCTTTTCAAAAGCAGCGGAACCGTTGGGGCAGGTGCCGTCGATGTGATCGGAGAACGCGGAAACGGGGAGCTTGTTGCCCTTGTAAGCGTTAACGGGCTTCAAGATGCCGTTAACATACTCAACCAGAGCGCCCTCGCCCTCTACCTTGTCGGCAGCAGCGTCGTCTACAGCGTTAGCCCAGTCAGCGGGGATGTCAACCTTGTGGAGGTCTTCCATACCGCGGTCGATAGCGGCATAGTTCATGTCAACGATTGCCTGACCCTTCTTCATATAGGACTTCTTGGCAGCGTCCTTCATGAACTGCTTAGCTTCCTCGGCAGGAATGATGTCGGCGATCTTGAAGAACGCGGACTGCAGCACGGTGTTAACGCGGCCGCCCAAGCCGATTTCCTTACCGATCTTGATAGCGTCGATTGTGTAGAAATTGATCTTTCTCTCGGCGAGGATCTTCTTCATCTTACCGGGCAGGCGCTTTGACAGCTCGTCAACGTCCCAGCCGCAGTTGAGCAGGAAGGAACCGCCTTCCTTGAGGTCCTCAACGATTTCGTACTTGTCAACATAAGAAGGATTGTGACACGCAACGAAGTCAGCCTTAGAGATGTAGTATGTGGATTTGATGGGCTGGTTACCGAAGCGCAGATGCGATACGGTAAGACCGCCGGACTTCTTGGAGTCGTAAGCGAAGTAGCCCTGAGCGTACATATCGGTGTGGTCGCCGATGATCTTGATGGAGTTCTTGTTGGCGCCAACGGTACCGTCTGCGCCCAGACCCCAGAACTTACAGCTGTGGGTTCCGGCGGGAGTGGTGTCGGGATTCTCAACAACGGGCAGAGAAAGGTTGGTCACATCGTCCACAATGCCGATGGTGAACTTTCTCTTGGGAGCGTCGGACTCAGCGTTTCTGTAAACAGCGATGATGTCGCCGGGTGT
>CAMHCD010000015.1 GCA_946183545.1 uncultured Clostridia bacterium | reverse complement strand
AAGGTCGGGCGTGTGATCGTCGTTGACGGGAGTCGGAACAGCGACGATGTGGAACTTTGCTTCTCTGAGCTTGGTTTCATCGGCGGTGAAGTCAACTGTTGTATTCTTTATCGCGTCGTTACCAACCTCGTTGGTGGGGTCGACTCCGCTCTTGTAAAGCTCGATCTTCTTAGCATTGAGGTCAAAACCGACAACGTCGATCTTCTTAGCAAAAGCGACCGCGATCGGCATTCCGACGTAACCTAAACCTACGAGGGAGAGCTTTTCTTCCTTATTGACTAACTTTTCGTAAAGGTCTGTAAACATTTAATTAACCTCTTTTTCTATTTCTTCTATGTATTTGTTGACGACGATTTGTCTGTCAAATTCTTTTTCCACTTTCGCGCGTCCGGCTTTGCCCATTTCAGCGCATTTTTCATAAGGCAGGCTCAAAAACTCCTCTATCGCGCGTACGATATCGCCGCTGTCCTTGATACGAAATCCGATTCCCGAAATACCCTCATCAAAGGTTTCTTTACAACCTGTGATATCGCTTGCGATTATCGGTCTGCCTGTGGCGGCAGTCTCAAGTAAAACGTTGCTCATACCCTCGTGATATGAAGCCATCAGCGTAGCGTGGCTGTTCTTTATAAAGGTATGTACGTCGGTCTGGTTGCCGGGGTACTCAATAATCCCCTCACTGACCGCGCTGTCTATCGTTGCCTGCCAGTCATCATCAGCAAAACCGATGAAGCGAAAAATCACGTTCGGATGCATTTTTCGGACGATCCTCGCGGCTTCTATTATCTCGCCAGTGCCCTTGTTCTTCATCATCCTGCCTATGATCAGCAGGACGGTCTTGCCTGTTTCTTCGGGATAATTTTCATAACAAAATTCCTGCAAATTAACACCCGAGCCGGGCAGAAGAACAGCGCTTCCTCTGACGAGCTTTTTATTTATAAAGAAATCCAAATTGCTTTGGTTCTGGAAAAATACGACCTTAGCGGCTTTTAAGCCGAATTTATATAATGAAAGAATAAGCTTTGACGACAATCCGCCGTCCTCGATCGAAGTCCCCAGCCCCGTGATATTCGCAAGCTGCGGAATACCGAGCTTTCTTGCGGCGATACCGCCGTAGATGTTCGGCTTGATCGTATAGGAAAGCACGATATCTGGGCGTACTTCCTTCATCATCTTTTTATAATGCCGCATCAGTTTCAAGTCTGTTAAAGGATTCTTGCTCCTGCGCTCAACGTCGGTCTCAATGAAACGCGCTCCCATCTCCTGCAGCTCGGCGATCCTGTTGCCCTGAGGACAGGAGAGGTAAACCTCATACCCGTCTGCAACAAGCCGCTGCACCAGTTCCTTACGGAAGTTATAGATGACCACATTGTGGTTGACTAAAATCAAAACCTTTTTGGTAAGGGACGCACCCTCGGTTTTTTTGACGCTGTCCTTTAAGCCGAGCACGCGGTAATTTTCCCTGTACTCGCTTATAGACATATCGTAACTAAGGTTGCCGAACGCCTTATTGACAAGCCCCGTGAGGTGACTCAGTATTTTGAGTGCCCACGTAAAGCCCTTTACAAGCTTGATCCGCTTGCCGTGAGCGTTGGCGATATCTTTGACGATCTGAGAGGTGCCTGAGTATTTCGAGTTCTGCGGAAAAAACACTCCGCTCTCCTCGTTTTCAACCATAAGCCTGACAAATTCTGTCAGATTTTCTATATATAACATCGAGCGCTCGTTTTGAACGTTCGGGAATATCGGTAATTTCTGCGCAAATTTGCTTAACTGCGGATAGTTGCCCTTGCTGCCTTTTCCGTAAATCATCGGAGGCCTGAGAACAACCACCTTAAAAGTATCATCGGCAAGCGACAAGATACCCTTTTCCGCCTGAACCTTGCTGTCGCCGTAGGCGTTGGCAGGAAATAAGGGCGTGTCCTTTGTTATTCTTTTCTTTTTGCCGATCGGCGCGCTGTCACCATATACAATAGCGCTCGACATAAATATAAACTGCTTTGCGCCGTCCGCTTTAGCTTTCTTTGCGGTTTCTATGGTTAAATCAGTGTTGACTTGATAATATAGCTTTTTCTTCTCCTCGGTAAGCTTGCCGCTGTCGGAATGAGCGATCCCGGCAACGTGAAACACGCTGTCGTAGCCTGATAAGCTTTTTTTGCGCCATGTGCCGTCGATCATATCGACGGTGTCGACTGTATATCCGTCAGCAAAATTTTCTTTTATGTATTTTTCAAATGAAGTACCTATATAACTGTTTGCGCCGGTGATCAGGATTTTTTTCATACTATTACTCCGCGTTCTTTCCGGTGCCGCCCTCGACTACGCCGTCCTTCTTGAGCACAGCGATAATCGACTCAAAGAAACAGCGCATATCAAAGCCGAACGCTCGGAAGCCGCCCTGCTTAAGCTTTGCGGCGTACTCGCCATCGTACTTTGCCTTCAGCGGGATCTCAATCTCATCTCTACCGTGGATCTGAGCCCATCCGGTAAGCCCGGGCTTAATATCGTTCGCTCCGTACTTGTCACGCTCGGCAACGAGATCATCCTGGTTCCAAAGCGCAGGACGCGGTCCCACGATGCTCATTGTACCAATCCATATACAGAAAAACTGCGGCAATTCGTCAAGCGAGCTCTTGCGCATAAACCTCTGCCATTTTGAAAGCATCTTTTCCGCCTTGAACTGGTGCGTAGGGATATCCTTGGGCACATCTACAGGCATTGAGCGAAACTTGATTATCATAAAGTTCTTCTTGTTTTTACCAACACGCTTTTGCCTGAAAAACACGGGACCGGGAGAGTCGATCTTAATGATGAGTGCAACAACGAGCATAGGGATCGCCGCGACGATAATCCCTACGGATGACATCACTATATCCAATAACCTTTTCCAAAAACGCTCGTACATAAAACAATCCCTACGTAACCGTTCAATTTTATAATCAAACTCAAATTGCGGGCTGACCCATACTAACCCTATTTTATACCTTATACATTATACCATTTTTTTGATTTATGTCAATAGTAAAAAAACGGAGTCGAAGTATGCAAATAATTCAAGCCACTTTCGCGTAATTTGTTGGATTAAAGCAGTTTTTTTGTATGTGAGGTCGATCGCAAACGCACCCAATGGTGCGGTGATCATGATTGCGATCACAGAAACCGACAAAACAGTCTGACCGCACTCGAGTCCCATCGCAAGGGGCAAGCCGCCGATTGCCGCCTGAACCGTCGCCTTGGACGTATATGCCAGCATACAGAACAGCTTTTCTCTCTTCGACAAATCCGTGCATATTGTGCAGATGAATACTCCGAGCATACGGAACAGCAGAACAGCGAGTATCAGAATGACCGAAAGGAAGCCTGCCGTTTTTATGCTGTCGATCGCCACGGACGCGCCGACAAGCACAAACAGGAATATCTCAGCCGGTATCCACAGCTTATCAAAAACAGTTGACAGCGAAGCGGCGATATCTGGCTTTTTCCTTTTTATTGCCGTTCCGAGAGCCATTATCGCGATCAAACCGGCAAACGGAATGAATGAGAAAGCGCCTTCAAGCCAGTTCATCAAAAAGCTCACGGCAAAAACAATGATCGTACAAACCGGCAGCGATATTTTGATTTTATCAAAAAAGATGCTCAACAATAATCCGATACCGAAGCCCGCGGCGATTCCGATAATAATAGATACCGGGATATTCACAAAGTTCAGCCATGAAACGCTCTCCCCTTTTGCAAGCCCGGTAAAGGTCGTAAACATCACGATGACAAAGACGTCATCAACAGAAGCTCCGGCAAGGATCATCTGCGGGATGCCCTTGGATGTCCCTCTGTTTTCATCGATCAGTCGGATCATGCGAGGGACCACAACAGCAGGTGAAACCGCAGCGATGACCGCGCCGAGGATCGCCGCGTCCAAAAGCGACAACCCCAACAGCTTTGGGGCAAGCAATATCATTCCCAGCATTTCAAAACAGGCAGGCACAAAGCACATGAGGATCGCGGGTCGTCCCACCCCTTTTCAGGTCGGAAATGTTTAATTTCAGACCGGCTCTGATCAGAATGATGATAAGAGCGATCCGCCTCAGCTCGGCTGAAATACTCAGCACGCTTTCGTCAATCAAGTTGAAAACGTGCGGCCCCAATAGAATTCCTGATATGATCATGCCAAAGAGCGCATGAACCTGACTTTTTTTCACACCCATCCAAGCAGCAGCCCAGAGATCAGAATGAGCGTGATACTAATCATCATCGAAAATCCTCCTTATCACGCAGAAAAGCTGACAATTCCTGCGCCTGAAATCGCAGAAGTCATCAGCTTTCATAAGCGGTTTTGGATAAAAATCCACGAGAGAACCTCATTCCCTTTGCATAGAGTTTACCCGATTTGCGTTGAAAAGGCAATGGTTTTTGAAAAAATCATTTACGGTATCTTATTATTAGAAATAATCCTCACGCCACCTCGTTCTGCGCTTCGATTTGGTCTATCATCGCTTCAAAGGCGTCGGCGAATTTTACTTTTATCGTGATTTTGCCGCCCTCGTGGATGAGGATCTTGTCGATCAGCTCTATGAGCATGGGTCTGGTGAGCGTGTCGATGTTTTGATATTTGATATAATGCTCGGCAAAGCCGTTTGCCTTGAAGTCTTCGCCGTTAAGCTGCTCATAGGTTTGCTCGAGGTTTTTGATCATCCCCTCGAGCTTTTCCATCTTTTCGTTCAGGTTGGCGCGGATGAGCTTGTATTCCTCCTGCGTGATCTCGCCGTTTTTCCAGTCGGGATAGAGGTCCGCGGCGGTTTTGAGGCACTTCTCCTTTTCTTTCTTCTGCGCTTCGAGCGTGCGGCGGAGATAATCGGTTTCCTGTTGGCGTCTGTTTTGTTTTGCCTTGGCGATCACCTCGTCGTATTCCAGCGCGATATTGACCATCGTTTGAAGATAGGTCAGGACCGCCTCCTCCAGTCTGTCGATTCGGATGGTGTGGTTGGTGCAGGCGTCGGGGCTTTTTTTCTGCTTGGTCGAGCATTTATAGTAGCGGTAGGTCTTTCCGTTCTGCCGGTTGACCTTTTTGTGCATGGCTTTTCCGCAGTCGGCGCAATAGACAAATCCGGCGAACAGATCCGCTTTTCTGTCGGTTTTGCGGCTGTGGATATTTCTTTCGAACAGCGACTGCGCTTTGTCAAAGGTCTCGCGGTCGATGATCGGCTCGTGGGTGTTTTCCACGATGATCCACTCGTCCTTCGGCACAGCCCGACATGCGTGGACCTTGTAATTGACCGTGCGGTTCACGCCCTGCACCATATTGCCGATGTACATCTGGTTTTGCAGGATGCGGCGCACCGTCCTGTCGCTCCACAAGCCGTCGTTGTCGGTGCGTGAGGTGAAGTGAAAGCCCTTCTGCTGCTTGTACAGGGTCGGATTCGGTATGCCCATGCCGTTGAGCTTCTTCACAATGCCGATCATGCTGTTGCCGCCGATGAATTCGTCAAAAATCATCCGCACCACGGGAGCGGCTTCCTCGTCGATCTTCAGCTTGTGGCAGTCGTTTGGGTCTTTCAGATAGCCGTAGGAAGCAAAAGCGCCGATGAACTTGCCCTGCTTGCGGTGATTATTGAGCGTGCCGCGGATATTCACCGAGGTGGACGCGGCGTAGCTCTCGTTGATAACGTTGGTGACGCCGATGGATATGCAGCGCGTGGCGGCGTTCATGCCGTCGCCAGCGGTGTCAATGCCGTTATTGAGCGCGATGAACCGCACGCCGAGACGCGCGAACTGGTTGTCGATCAGGTCGCCGCTCGCGGTGTAGTTCCTGCCGAGGCGCGCCAGATCCTTGACGATAACGCAGTTGATTTTCTTGCAACGGATATCGTTCATCAGCCGTGTCCAGTCCGGGCGGTCAAAATCCGTGCCCGAAAAACCGTCGTCCACGTAGGTATCGACGTGCTCGATATCGGGGTGAAGCCGCAGATACTCCTTCAAGATCTCGCGCTGATTGGAGATCGACGCGCTCTCGGACTTGTTTTTGTCCATATCCTCCTTGGACAATCGAATGTACAGGGCAGCTTGCCAGGTCTTGAGAGCCTGCTTGGGCTGACCGTAATAGTCTTTATACTTTTGCATATATAATAACCTCCGCTTAGCCAGCGCGTATCAAATTTGTGAAGGATTCGGGAAAGCTTTTGCCGCCCTCATATTCGACCTTGACGACGGTTTCCCCCACCTTGAACAGATACGGGTTGCCTGCGCGCGCGATAAAGGTATTCATTTTGTCAGCCGTCCGCTGATTTTTGTGATAAGTTATCATTTTAATATCCGTCAGCTTGTCCGTCTCGCAAGCCGAAATATCCGCGTTTTGAAGCGCGCGCAAGTGATTTCTGTCGAGCATCCAGCCACCGCCTTCCATCATCATTGTTGGCAAACAGGGAGAAATTATTCTATCTCCATTATACCACAAAACGCCTTGCGTTTGTGGTATAATCAGCCATCGCTCTTGCCGCAAAGCGGCAAATCGAGCGGGCAATACAAATTTGTATAATAAACGCAAAAAGCCAACCTTCAATAGTGTAAAAAAGGTTTTCTGCGTTTATTATACCATATGATAACGTTTTTTCCCGCTGACTTTGTTGCCCTAAAAGACGTCCTCATGAAGCTTTTCTTTTGCAAGGTTTCATGATCTTTTCTTTTATTACTCTTGCGTCAATCCATCATTATCCACCTTGCGGGCTCTATGAAATGTACTCCCATTGAGCAAGGTTTCTGCCTCTGCCTTAGGGGAGAAGGTCTGCCATTTTTTCTGCGCCGAAAATGACGGTCGCAAGCCGTTTTTGGCTGTTTTACCGGCTTAAAAAACGGTGGACATCACTACCATGGAAGACCCCTCCGAAGGTCTACCATTTTTCTGCGGTTTTGCCTATGATTTTTGCGCGGATTTGTCCACCATTATCACGGCTTGGCAGACAGATTTTTCCGCCTGTTTTTCGATGATGCTCATTTGGCTTTTCCAGCGTTCGGGGTCGGATTCCTTTAATTCCTGAGTCATCCTCTTTTTCTTCATCAGCGCCCTGACCGTGTCCTCATACAAATGCTCCGCCTGTAAATCGACCTTCGTTATGTAGTCATGAAGCTCCTGCGCGGAAAGGAGGGCGTAGTACCTCTCCTTATCCGCCTGTATCAAATGCTTTCGATACAGTACGCCCCACCTGCCGTAGATCATTTCCAATACCTTTTCCTTTGACTCAAACAATGAAACCAACTCCCCTTGATATCTTATGGTTCCATTATACACATCGCAGGAGCCATGGCGGCGCCCATATTGTTTGGGTCGGTGATTTGGAGGTCGGTGATTTTGCCTACGGTTGCCGCGGCAACGCGTATCGGCGCGTCGGAGCGGGTCAAAATACAGCTTCCGGCTCCCGTTACCGTCCACTGCGCGGTGGGCGTGCGCACGCTTCCGTACTCCATGGGAAAGCGGTACTGTCGCTCTGCCGAGCAGAAATGCGAGGAGGTGGCGCAGGCGGCGGTTCTTGCCGCTCCGGATTCCACAAACACAGCTGCTGCCAACAGGTTCTGCGCCATGGTTGAGCAGGCTGCGTACTGCCCCAAATACGGTATACCCAGATTTTTTAGTCCGAACGAGGAACCGATACACTGGTTCAGCAGGTCTCCCGCGAAAACGCAGTCTATATCATCAATGCTCACACCGCCCTTTGAGGCGGCAATACTGAGCGCGTTGAACTGCATCTTTGCCTCCGCCGCCTCGTAGGTATCGCATCCAAAGTAGCTGTCGGGAATACAGCGGTCGAAGCCCTGACCCAAGGGTCCGTCAAACTCTTTTTTGCCCACGACGGACGCGTAACCCGTTACCGAAGGCTTGTTTTCAAACACCAGCGTTGCTCTGCCGATTTTTTGTATCATATTATCACTCCGCAAGTTTTTTATTTAGTGTACGAAAAATCTCGTTTTTTATGCGGAGAAAATAAAACAGCTCAGCGCCTTGATCAGAGCGTTGAGCTGTAAGTTTTTATCCGGTTGTAAATGAGGTTTGGGAATCCTCGGAGCCTCCGCCCGACGAATCGTATGCCGGTGTTTCCGTAACGGCTGCGGATTCCTGCGCTACGGTGTTTTGCGCCTCGGTTGCAGCGGAATCGCTGTAGGTCTGCTGATCCGAACTGCTGACAGAGGTATCGGAAGCGTCGTTGGAGGAGCTTGATGTATCGTTGTCCACACCCTCGGCGCCTGTGTCGCCCGACGCGTCAATAAAGGTAGCGCCGCCGCCGCTGTAGTCGTAGGTGGATTCAAACAGCTCCTGCTCGTCAACCTGTTTGCCGTCCTTGTAGTAAACGCGCCATGCGCGAACCTTATAGGTTTTGTCGCCCTGACTTTCAAGCTTGTTGCGGGTTTTGATAACGTCGTAATCGGGGCTTTGATATCCCCAGAAGGTGGCATACAGTGTGGAATCCTCGACCTTACATTCAAGGAACATCTGATAACCCGATGTATTTTGCAGCTTTAGATCCAAGCGCGGATAATCTATGGTAGCGTCCAGACCCGTAGGTACATAAGCGGAAGCAAACTGATGACAATAGCGTGTGTCGATCGTCATATTCGCGCGGATAGCCGCGTTATATATCGTAGAGCTTGCCTGACAGATACCGCCGCCTACGCCTGTGGTGAACTGACCTTCCGAGATAACGCCTGCCGACTTGTAACCGTTTTCGGTTTTATTTGAATCGCCCGTGCAGTCGTTGAACGACCAGATCTCCTCCGGGTCGATGATAGAACCGTTGCAAGCCTCCAGAGCTACCTTCATGTTGGTGGTTCCGTCGTAGGAGTTGTACGAAATGGTTTTGTATGTTGCCAGCTTAACGATATTCTTTTTCAGAAAATCCTTGCTGACCTCAGCCTCTATAGTTTCGCCCTGCGCCTCGATTTCGGCATAGTTTTTGTTGCTGCCGAAGAACTCTACCAGCTGATTCTTAAGGTCGTTGCTGTCGATCTGATAGCCATCCGTGGCGTCCGCATACTCAAAGCGATCGTCCGAATACGGATGGAATTTGTCTACCCATGCGTTGACCGCTTCCTTGTTGTGGTCCTCACATATATTCGTCACCTTGTTTGAGATAGATTCATTTGTGACGGTTGCGGTTATCGTATATTCTTTTTTGCCCTCGGTGTCGGTCGTTGCAGTAGTCTGACTTTGACCCTGTGCTTCCTTTTTTGCAAGATTAAGCACTTCGTCTATATCGTAGGTGTAATTAAAATCCTCCTGCGTTAACTCAACATTGTCACCGTTTACGGCGACCTCAATTTTTACGGGGGTAATAAACTTGGATTTCTTAGCCTCCAACATAGCCTTGGCGTCCTTCATGTTTCTGCCGGTAATGTCGATGCCGGAAACCTTTGTGCCCGGAAACTTAAACTCAGCGGGCTTGGTTTCTTTTGTCTCGGCAATGGGATTACCGTTGAGCAAACAAAAGCCGGTCACGCCTAAGGCGGCGACAACAACTGCCGCAACAGAAATGATCACAGCGATCTTGCCCTTGCTGCTTTTGCCGCCGTTAGCATTTCCTCCCGGATTTTTTTCGGGCTGAAAGACTGCTCTGCCGCTCGAGATATCAACATAAGCGTCGGACGCAGCAGATTTATTCTGATTCTTTTTCATACTCCACCCCTGATATATATCCGCGGCTGCTCCGCGGTGCTGAATGATCTGATCCTTCTTTTAATTCAACTTATATTGTACTATATTAATTCAAAAAAAGAAAGTGGCAAATCACAAATATTCAACATCTGTTTTCCCTTATTTTTTGTGTATTTTCCAAAATGAAAAAAACCGCTTCAAAATGTCGGGTCAACGACAGGTTTAAATTAATAAATATAGACAAATCTTTTAAAATATCTGTTGCAATCTGCGCAGGTTTCTTTATAATAGTATATGTATAAGTATATCAAGTTTCTTGAAAATCAGATGGCAGAATTTTGAAGATTACGAAAACGAGGCTATAGTATGAGATTTTTGATATTTTCCGCTTCTACGGGCGGCGGTCACAAGCGGGCAGCTGCCGCGCTGGAGGAAAAGTTCAAGGCGGTCAATCCCGAATCTACCGTATATGTGGTGGACGGACTGCGCTCTATTGGCAAGGTGTATGACAAAACCGTTTGCAAGGGCTACTACATAATGGCTACCAAAACGCCGAAGGTATACGGCAAGTTCTACAAGATAACCGATAAAAACAACACTATGTACAAGGCAGTGATGAAGTCAAACGCCATGATGTCGGAAAAGCTGCTTGAAACGATCGAGCAGTATAATCCCGACGTGCTTATTGCGTGCCATCCGTTTATTTCGGCAATGGTCGGCAAGCTTAAGCGTCAGGGCAAGATACAAATCAAGACCATCAGCCTGATCACCGACTATGACAGCCACCGCACCTATATTTCCCCGTACATCGACGCTTACGTGGTTGCGGAGCCTCAAATGGCAAAAAAGCTGCATGAGGAATACGGAGTTGACGAAACAAAAGTATACCCGCTCGGTATACCTACCTTCGATAAATTCAACAAGAGAGTAAAGCGTGATGAGATTTGCCGGCGCGAAGGGCTTGATCCCGGCAAAACCACCGTGCTGCTTATGGCAGGCTCGTTCGGCGTTACGGGCGTAATGCATTTTTACGAGCAGCTTGCCAAGGAAGGCAACAACCTGCAGCTTATCGTGATAACAGGAAAAAACGAAAAGCTGTACGAAAAGCTAAAAAAGCATATTGCCGAGCTGGGCACCGGGGATTTTACAAAGCTTTTGTACTTTGTGGACAACGTTGAGGACTACATGCATGTGTCCGACCTGATAGTAACAAAGCCCGGCGGACTGACCGTTACCGAAAGCCTCGCCTGCGGACTGCCTATGGCTATCTACAGCGCGTTCCCCGGTCAGGAGCTGGAAAACGTAAAGTTTTTGATTTCACAAAACGCGGCGATCTTTATTGATAAGGATTTAGGCGCGCAGCAAATAGTCAGCCTTCTGAACGCTCCCCGCGCATTGGAAGAGATGAAGGAAAACTGCCATCGTCTGGCACATCCCCAGGCAGCTCGTGATATCTACGATCTGGCAATGGAGCTGACCGGTAATAACGTAAAAGGAAACTGATCGTATGAAAAAGAAATCCGCTTTGCTTTTGGCTCTGCTTACGGGCGCGGTCGCGCTGAGCGCCTGCGCCGACCCGAACCGGTTTTCCGGCGGAGAGGTGTTGTCGGACGCTCAAAAGCACAGCACCGACGCTAAAGTCACCTACAACTACACCGACGGTGCTGCAGAACCGCCTCAGTCCTATAACAATTACGTGGGCTCTGTTACAGAGCTGAGCCTGCGCCTGCTGCGTGACCGTTACGCTATGCAAAGCGATACGCCGTTTGTATTTGCGCCTTCGTCCACTGCGGTCTCGCTTTGTCAGCTGGCAAACGCCGCTTCCTCGGATACGCGCGCCGATATAATGCTCGGGCTCGGAGCGGAGCTGACCGCGGAAGATCTCAGTCAGTGCAGCTCCTACTTTAAAAGCCGTATCCGGGAGGTCAGTCAGGCTAACAGGCAACAGGACAAGGACAAGGAAGAAACCTCACCCTTTGATGTTCCTCATGTGTGTTTGCTGAACAGCATGTTTGTCCGTGACGGCAACGAGATATCGACCGCCTTCCTGCAAAACAACGCCGACTTTTTCCAAAGCACGGTCATTCGTTCGGACTTTGCGGCTGAAAGCTTTGTTACAAAGCAGCAAAGCCTGTTTGCCGATTATGTAGATAAGGCTGACGTCGGCGCGGATAAAAAGGATTTGCTGTATACCGTAACAGCATCGAGCATCACCGATACATGGCTTGTGCCTTATGACGCAAACAGCCTAAGCGAGGGCAGCTTCCACGGCGCGGGCGGAGACACGACAGTGCCGTTCATGACCTCAAACGAGAGCTATATCCATACCGAAAACGCGGAGGGCATTTTAAAATACACCGCCAAAAATCCGCTGAAGCTGCTGGCGATAATGCCAAAGGGCAAGGCGACGCTCAAAGAGGTGCTCGACACTCTCAATTATTCCGAATACGGCACCCTGTTGGCGAGCATGGATATCAAGGAAAGCGCTCAGGCTGCTTTGCCTCAGTTTTCGCTGAACAGCGGAAATCAGGCGCGTCCGCTTTCCGAGCAACTCCAAAAGGCAGGCTTTAGAACTCTGTTTTCGGAGGACACAAGGTTCAAAACCATGAATATTTCCGGCAAGCTGCATTTAAACGAAATGTATGAGCTTGAGCCGTCGCTTACAATTTCCGCAAGCGGAATAGGTGACAAGGCGGAGGAAAAAATCGTGACGGATAAAAACGCGCTGACTCCCGGCGGCGACAACGCGCAGCAAAAGAGCAAACGCAAGCTGACCTTTGATAAGCCGTTTGTGTTTATGCTAATTGATAATGAATCCAACATTCCCGTTTACGCCGGGATATACCAGTAAAATATCGCAAACAGAGGCAGACAGCTTTCAATACCGAAAACTGTCTGCTTCTTTTTACATTACTGTGCTTTTGTAAGCCGGATGGCGACCGCTGTGATATCGTCGTCGCGGCTGCCCTCGCGCCGGCGGATGGATTCCTCGACCACCGCGCGAGCCAACTCCTGAGTGCTGCCCTCGTTCCAACTGCGAATCAGCTTTTCCAACCATTTTTCGTCGCCTGTTACCACACCGTCAGACACCATTACCACCATATCTCCTGCATTTAATTGAATCGTATCGGATTTAAATGATATGCCGTTTAATATGCCCGCAGGCAGCGACGGCATTTCTCTTTGCGTAACCCGGCTCCCCTTTTTTACAAAGGTAGGGGGAGCTCCCGCTTTTTTCAGCCTGATTTTGCCGCTGTAAAGGTCAACCCCCGTAACGTCTATAGTTGACAGACTTTCGTCCTCGCTTTTTATCATCAGCGCGGTGTTGACTATTTGCAAAGCGCTGTCCGCCGTCAAGCCCGAGCGCAGCAGTCTTCCCATGACCGATACCGCCATATTGCCGTCCACAGCCGCTCGTCCGCCGGTGCCCATACCGTCGCACACCAAGGCATAGGTAGTGCCGAACCCGTCGTTGAAGTAGTCGATGCAGTCGCCGCACAGCTTGCCGCAGTTGGCGATGTGCTGGTCGCTGCCTATCTCCACGTCGTAGACGGGCATTTCACACAGCGCGGCGCGTATTTTGTTTCCCGCGCGGCTGACGTTGGGCAGGTCAAACCGTTTGCCGCAGCATTTGCCGACCTCGCGCATTATCATGCCCTTTGGCAGCCGCTCGCCGGTATCGGCAAATTCCAGCTCTACGTTTACCCTGCCGCTTCCGTTGTACAGGCAAATGCACTCCTCTGCCGGTATCCCGGCGTTATCAAGCGCGGCAAGCACACGGCTCGCGCATTCCTCGTCACACCGCATGGTTGACCGGAACTCCCGCGATAAATCGTCAAGGATATCGCTGACCCCGGCAAACTGCCCTGCCACGGCGCTTCGGATGTCCGCTACCCTTCGCTCAGCCTCGCGTGAGGAAAGCAGGTTGCGGTAGTGCAGGTTCATGCTGTCGGCGATCTCTCCCTTTTTGCAGCACGCTTTTACAAAGCATTGCTCAACGTCGCGGTCGGTTATCACCGTTTGGCGGCGAAGCGGTTCCTCCAGCCTGAAAAAGTCGTCGCGCGTAACGCCTTCTTCGTGCTCGTAGCAGTACATGCGCATTCCGCAGCCCGAGCAAACGTCGGCGGCTACATTCTGACACACCCAGCCAAAGGTCGGAGCGTACAATTCACCGAGTTTTTCCGAGACCTCTTTTACGTCGCGCTTGACCTCGCCTATCGCTTTGGAGGCAAAGCCCAGCCGCATTACAATGTTTTTGCGCAGTGTTTCGCCGAGCGATGCGCTTTTATCGCCGGAAAATAAGGGCGAGATCATATTCCCCGTTTCCTTGGGCAGCAGCAGAAAAACCGCCGAGCCGACAATGCTTTCTATCAGCGTAGCCGCAAGCACATTTTGCCTGCCGAACGCCAAGCTCATCAGGGCGTGCGACAGTGTAAAGGCAAACGCGCAGCCGAGCTTTCCCAAGGGAGAAAACAACCCTGCCATCAAGCCTCCGAACGCGTAACCGCCGCAGAGGTAACCGTTGTTGAGGTCGGCAAGGCTGAACACAGCTCCCGTTGCTATGCCGCTAACCGCGCCTCCTCCCACTCCGCCGTAGCATGCGCAGAGCAAAACGGCGGTCACTGCAACGCTCCTGCCGAGCGAAACGCCCTCGAAGCCCACGCTGTTTAGCGACAGCAGAAACACACAGGCGGTCAGCACCGCTCCGGCGCTTTCGGTCATGGAGCACGAGGCTAAGCTTCGCCGCTCGTCATACAACCGCACAGTGCCTGTCATAAAGTACGACATCGCTCCGGCAAGCAGCGCCTCCAGCAAGCACACGGTGAACGAGTCCGCGCCTCCCAAGCCGCCGAACACCAGCGCAAGCCCGGTCGCAAAAACTGCGGCAAATGCTGTCAGCGGCGCAAACAGACGGCTTTTGCGTATACGCTCAAACTCGCTTAACAGCCAACGCGCCGCTCCTACCGCGGCTACCGCCGCTAAGTAGCGGAAGCTGTCCGTAGGCAGCAGCAGTACATAGCCGAACGCCGTACCCAGCAGCGACGGCAGCAAATAGCGCGACGGAGCGGCGGCGGCGAACGAAACTCCGAACGGAGCCAAATTCCCCAACACCGCGCCTCGTGACACCAACGCTCCAAGCGCCGCGTAAACAGCGGTTGCGGCTGCCTTTTTCATCATGATTTTTTGCGCGCCTCTTTGACGCGCGCGAGATACTCCCTGCATATTTTCAACATCCCTGTTCTTAAATTAGAGTATCTTTATTATAATCATCGGGCGCGGACGGTTTTGTCACTGTGTGGGGGTCTGTTTTTCCGTTGTTTTGCTAAATCACGGCGCACAAACTCAGAGTAAAAATAAAATCATTGTAAAATTTCCGCTTTTGCATTATAATGTACCTATCAAGCTGAAAGGACTTCTATTATGATTATCATGTCGGTTGACTTGGGAAAAGCAAGAACAGGCATTGCCGTATGCGACAAAACCGAATTTTTAGCCTCTCCGTACACGGTGATTTTTGAAAAATCGCCCAATAAATTGCCCGAAAAGGTTTGCGAAGCGGCAAAAGCGTGCCATGCCGAGTTGATCGTGGTAGGCTTGCCGAAAAACATGGACGGCTCCGAGGGCGAAAGCGCGCAAAACGCCCGTGCCTTTGCCGAAAAGCTTGGGGAGCTGACGGGAATTGAAACCGTGATGCAGGACGAGCGCGGTACCACGATCACCGCTCACAACTACTTAAACGAAACCAACACCCGGGGCAAAAAGCGCAAAAACGCCGTGGACGCCGTGGCGGCGACGATCATATTACAGGATTACTTGGATAAGAAAAAACGAGGAAATATGCCGTAATCGCGCTCCGCAACCGGCGGTTGCGCCCATGTAAAGCGGAATGTATTGTCCCTTACAACGGTTGCATGATACAATGTAGCCACAATGAAGGAGGTTTTTGTATGAATATTGAAACAGCAAACAGATTATTACAGTATAGAAAAGAAAACCGGCTGAGTCAGGAGGAGCTTGCCGAAAAAATCGGCGTGAGCCGTCAGGCGGTTTCCAAATGGGAACGCGCCGAGGCGTCGCCCGATACCGACAACCTTATCCGTCTTGCCGAGGTTTACGGTGTCAGTCTTGACGAAATGCTCACGGGCAAAAAAACAGAGACGCCGACCGAAGCGCCTCAAAGCGAGCAGGCAGAACCGGAACCGGAACAGGAATATGCCGAGCCCGATCCGCAGACTACGTATCATAAATACGACAGGGTCTCCTTTAAAAACGGTATCCATGTAAACAGCAAGGACGGCGACAGGGTGCATGTTTCCTTCAAGGACGGCGTGAACGTGCACGAAAAGGACGGCGACCATGTCCATGTCGGCTGGGACGGCATCCACGTGGATGAAAAGGGAAAGAACCGCGTGTATACCGATGAAAACGGCAATGTGATGGTGGATGAGGAAATAAAAAACGCACATAACGCCACGCCTGCGTACAATTTTTTTAAGCACTTTCCGTTTTGGGCAATCGCTTTGATCGCGTTTTTGGCATGGGGCTTCAGCGGAGTATGCTTCGGCTGGGCACTGAGCTGGATATGCTTTTTCAGCATCCCGATCTACTACTCACTGGTTGACGCCATCCACAAAAGAAAACCCATAAACTTTGCCTACCCCGTTTTGGTCGTAGCCGCGTATATCATCTTCGGCTATTTTAACATCTGCGGCGGCTGGAGTTTCGGCTGGATAGTGTTCCTGACGATCCCCATATACTACTGTGTGTGCACCTTGTTCAAGGCAACGGACGAGGATAAAGACGATGAATAACATAGTTTTTCAATAAAAAACGGCAGACAAGGAAAACCCTTGCCTGCCTCTTTTTGGATTATTTTATTGTTGCTTTTCTTCCACTACTATATTTATAAAATATTCTCCTCCGCCCTTTGACTCGGAGTAGCAGTTGAACACATAGTCCTTATAGTCTCCCGTTACCAGAGCCGCAAGCTGGGATTTGGCGGTTTGGATATTAGCCGCGTTGACCTCGTTGAAGCTCTGCTTTTTTCCCTTGCCGTCGGCGGTGTCGATGGCTATGTCGGCGCCCTTGAGCGACGCGCTTTGAGTCATGCCGAGCCTTTGACATTCCGCGGTAAGGTTTGCCACCCAGCGGTTGACGTTAGATGCGGTACACAAATCGGCATGGTCAAGCTTGGTATCGTCTGTGATCTCCTCGTTGCGCTTAACGGTTATGTTGCAGGTCGCCTTGTGACCGTTGCTTGAGGTAACAGTCAGCACGGTAGTTCCGGCGGACTTTGCCTTGACGGTGACAGTGCGGTTGTTTGTACTTACTATTACACAGCCGTTGCCGACCTTTGCGGTACACAGCTTATACATGGCGTTATCCGGATAGTAAGCAACACTGAGCTCGGTGCTTTCGCCGACCTCAAGCTCGATGTCTGACTTGCTTAAGGAAATGCTGCTGACCTGACGTGCGGCTATGTCAGCCGCAACACGTCCGGCAATGGTGTTTAGGTTGGGGTTTATGTTTGCGCCGGAAATACTGTCGGGCGGGATATTGGTAGGCGCGGTGGGTGACTGGGTAGCCCGTGGTGTGCTGTTGACCGAAGCACGCGCGCGGCTTTTTGTTTTAGCCTTGGTGGTAGCCTTTGTAGCCTCGGTCGCCTTGGTGGAAGCCGACTGTGTTGCCGACGGTTCGGTGGTCACCGCCACCGTAGCGGAGGTGGCTCGCGTCTTTTCCGGTTGCGGGATACTGCTTTCCACACCGGAGCCGCAGCTTGCGGCGCAGACAGCACCTATGATAGCTGCCAAGACAAACGCAAGATAATGCTTTTTCATATATTACTCCTTCACAAAACAACACCGTGTGCGTTGTTTTACGGCGATCATCCGTTCAGGAATAATCGCCGTGTAAATAGAATTTAAAACATAGAATCACGAGGGCATTGCGGCAATGTTATTGAGCTTATTGCGGGGGATGGAAAACGCGACGTTGTTTGCGTGATCTCCGACGCGCTCCAAAATGGTGAGCATATCCAGATAGATAGTGCCGTTTTCGGCGCTGCATTCACCGCTGTTCATGCGCGCGATATGGTTGTATTTATAGCGCTTAACGTGGCTGTCAAGCGAGCTTTCCGCCTCGATGATCCGCTTAGCCAAATCAAAATCCACGCTCTGGGCGTTGAACATTGTCAAGCCGTCCTCAATCAGCTTTGAGGTCAGGTCGTCAAGCTTATGCAGCTCCTTCATGGCGTGCTCGCTGAACTTGACCTTGTTATCCATCATCTCCTGAGCGTGACCGACGATGTTTTCGGCATGGTCGCCTATGCGCTCAAGATCCTGGATAGCGGAGTACATAACACCCATGGTTTTGCGGTCGCTGTCCAAAATGTCCAGACCGTTGATCTTGACGATATAGCGGGTGATCTCGCTTGTCAAAAAGTCGATGACCTTTTCGTTTTTATGCACCTTGTCAATAAGCGACGCGTCGTGCTCAAAGAACGCCCGCATAGCGTACTTGTAGTTCTTTTGAGCCAGCTCGCCCAGACGCTTACATTCGTTTTCTACCGAAAGAACAGCCATAGGAGGCGTGGTAAGGATACGGGTATCGAGGTATACTGTCTCCATCTTCTCGCGATCCTCGCTGAGGTCGGGCAGCAAAAGCTTGGTGAGCCTCTCGATCAAGCCGGAGAACGGCAGCAGGATAACGGTGATGGCGATGTTAAACACAATGTGAGTTGCCGAGATCTGCGACGCCAAGCCGAAGGTTTTGGCAGGCAGAACACTGTCGATAAATGCGGTGAACGGCAGGAATATCGTTACCAGCGTCATGATCACAGCGCCGATGGCACTGATAAGGAAGTTGGAAAGCGCAATTTGCTTTGCGGTGCGGTTAGCGCCCATCGAGCTGAGCAGAGCCGCCGAGCAAGCGCCTACGTTGAAGCCGTAAATAACGAATACCGCTTCGTTTAGGTTTTGGATAACGCCCGCCATGGCAAGCGCCATCAGGATACCGACCGAAGCCGAGGAGCTTTGGATGATGCCGGTAAATATAATACCGACCAGTATGCCTATCAGGGGGAACGACAAATCGTCCGCAATGCTGCGGAATGCGGCGCTTTCGCCCATCCACTTTAAGTTGTCGCTCATCAGCGACAGTCCCAAAAACAGCATACCGAAGCCTGCGGCGATCTGTCCGTAATACTTGTGGTTGTTTTTGCGGCTGAACGTAATGATGATAGCGCCGATAAAAATGCAAATCGGCACAAACGCCTTGATATCTATCGCCATCAGCAGCGACGTGACCGTGGTACCGATCTTGGCGCCGAACAAAATACCTATCGCCTGTCCGAGCTCCATCAGACCGGCGTTGGCAAAACCTACGACCATGGCGTCGGTTGCCGAGGAGCTTTGGATGACTGCCGTTACCAGCGTGCCGACCAGCATGGCAATAAACTTGTTACTGGTGATCTTTGCAAGCAGGGTACGCAGCTTGTTACCTGCGGCGAGCTCCAGACCTTCACCCATGTTTTTCATACCGATGAGGAAAAGTCCCAAGCCGCCCAGCGCCAGAATGACTTTCAATACAATTTTTAGAGTATAAGTATCCATAGTGTTCACCTTTCAGTGGTAGGTTAAAGCGCGTTATTACTCTTTATTGTTGCGCTTGTAGTATATTATAACATATCGCGACGCCTTTTTCTACAATTATTTTGTATTTCTTAGGATTGTGTAAGAATTCAACAGAGTTTACACTTTTCGATTATGCACATTGACCTTGATATACTAAATAATCACCAAAAATCAGGTGTAAAAATATTAAAATAGTGACAAACTTTCGCTTGACTTTTTGACCGTGTTTTTGTAAACTTGATATGTATAAGAATACTGTCGATTTAACTCGATAAAGGAGAGATACTTACGAAAAAAATTGCATTGATATTATCAGCTGTCATGCTGTTTTCTGCGATCGGCGCAGGCTGCGGCTCCTCCGGTTCCTCGGCAGCCGACAGCACAAAGGAACAAACAAAGCAAACCACCACTCCCGCACAGGAATCACACACCAACCCCGTTAATGCCGCATGGTTTGACGACGCGGTGTTTGTGGGCGACAGCGTCACCCTGATGCTCAGCATTGCCTGCGACAGCGACCCCAGCCTGCTCGGCGACGCCAAGTTCCTTTGCGGAGGCAGCTTAGGCTACAACAACTCTCAGTGGGAGATCGACCGCGAGGGCAACGTACATCCTCAGTACAAGGGCGAGACCGTTCTTGCCGAAAACTGCGCAAAGGTGACCGGCGCAAACAAGGTGTTCCTGATGCTTGGCATGAACGACATAGGCATCTACGGAACCAACGGCGGCATGGATGAGTGCAAAAAGCTGGTCGGTAAGATCAAGAAAAATTCACCCAATGCTATCATATATATTCAGTCCGTAACTCCGATGATGACCACTCACGAGCAGGAAAACCTCAACAACACGCTTATCCAGGAGTTCAACGGCAAGCTTGAAGCCTACTGCAAGGAAAGCGGCTGCAAGTACCTTGACATCTATCACGCTGTCTGCGACAGCACCGGCGCGCTTCCGTTAGAGAACTGCGGCGATCCCGAGGGTCAGGGCATCCACTTTACCACAGCGGCTTGCCAGACATGGGTCAAATACTTAAAGGACAACGTCTGATAATCGAGGTGCACTATGAAAAAAGTTTCATTATTATTGGCGGCGCTTATGCTTGCCGCGGCTATCCTTTGCTCATGCTCCGGCGGCAGCAAAAAACCGCTTACACAGGTGTTTGACGACATCAAGTCCAAGGTCGAGTTAAAAGATTTTAACGAATACACCAGCGAAAAAAGCCTCGAGCGCTTTTACGGTATCACATCCGACGAGTTCGACGAGTACGCCGGCGGAATCAACAGCACAGGCGTAAACCAGGAAGAGATCGTGATGTTCAAGGCTAAGGACAGCAGCAATGCCGCAAAGATCAAAGCCTCTCTTGACAAGCGCTACGAAAGCAAAATGGCGCAAAACAAGAACTACAACAAGGAGCAGGCGGCTGTTATCGAAAAGTGCAAGGTCGAGCAGTATGACCTGTATGTGACCATGTTCGTCTCCCCCGAGGCTGAAAAAATCACCCAGATCTTCAAAGAGGATTTAGGTCTGTAAGAATAACCGAAAAAGCCTCCTTTACGAAAGGAGGTGGCATTTCGCTTTGCGAAATGACGGAGGATTCCCATGGCAGGTGGTTTCCAATCACGTTAAACATTACCCGATAAACAATACGTTTGACATATCGAATCATAGCGGACGTATAAAAAAGAACGGCACGTGAGAATCCTCAGTCACGCCGCACAGCGGTGCGTCGCGACAGCTCCTTTTAAAAAGGAGCCTTGCCGACGTTTGTTTAAAATCTAAACGTCATCAAATCAGAAAACATAGCTTTTCGACAAAACAGCGCCGTACGTTTTGTGCGGCGCTTTTTGTTCCAAAATAATAGAACATATGTTTGACAAAATAAAAAATACCCCTTATAATAGAAGTAGAGCAATAGGCTCTTATTTTTTTATAAGGAGTGATTCTATACGAATAAACAACAGATCATATCATACACCAAGGCGGTGGGCATTTGCAGTTAAACGCGTTGCTGAGCCGGTTTATAGGCGTAAAAAAGCTGCCGGGCGAGGGTCATTATGCGGCGCTTTGTCCGTGCCACAACGACCACAAGCCGAGCCTTGACATCAAAACAGGCGCAAAGGGAATAGTTATGGCGTGTCCCGTGTGCGGAGCGGACGGCAGGGCGGTAGCTCAGATGTTAGGCTTTGACGTGCGCGAGCTGTTTTATGAGCAAACGCAAAGGCGTCAGGCTCCCCCGAGCGTCGATTACATGTACTCGGACAAGCTCAAAAAAACCCGCTTTTACCGTTGGGACCCCAAAAAGCAGGCGTATGAAAAAAGCTTCTGCTGGTATCACAAACAGGGCGACAGGTGGGAAAAGGGCTTGCCGACCGACAAAAACGGCTCAAAGCTTTTGCCTCCCCTGTACCGGGCGGAGAACATTGCCCAAGCGGTCAAAAGCGGCAAGCCGCTGTATATAGCCGAGGGCGAAAAGGACGTTGACACGCTCACCGACAAGCTCGGATGCCTTGCGGTATGCTCGCCTCACGGCGCGGGTCAGGGCAGACTGGAACACAAGTGGAGCCGGAGCTTCAACAGCATGTTCAAGGGCGCGGATGTTGCCGTGCTTGCCGACAACGACGATGCGGGCAGGGCGCTTGCGGACTACATTGCGCAGCAGCTTTTGCCGGTCGCGCGCACGGTCAAGCTGCCGGATTTGAGCTTTGAGTGGGAGAACCTTCCACCAAAGGGCGACATCACCGACGTGTACGAAAACGAGACCCCTCTGCGCAACATGTCCACCGCCCAAACCGTGGCGTTTCGCCTGGAGGCGCTCACAATAGCCGCCAAGCCGCTTGCAAAGGAACCCGGCGCGCCTTCGCCGTATATCCGCATGTCGGACGTAGAGAGCACCGACACCGAATGGCTGTGGTACCCGTACATTCCACTGGGCAAGATCACCCTGATGACAGCCGACCCCGGCACGGGCAAAACGTTTTTGGCGCTCTACCTTGCCGCTCAGGTGTCCACGGGCAGACCGTTTTACGGAGAGAACACCCCCTACCGCGAGCCTGCGGTTGCGGTGTATCAGACAGCGGAGGACGGCATTGCCGACACCATCAAGCCGCGCCTGACCCCTATGCACCCGAACTTTAACAACATCTATGTGCTCAATGAGGAGCAGGAAAGCCTGTCGCTTTCGGACGAGCGCATAGAACAAACCATGCGCGACCTGCACCCACGGCTGATGATATTTGACCCGTTACAGGCGTATTTGGGAGCGCAGGTGGACATGCACCGCGCCAACGAGGTACGCCCCGTGCTGGGCAGGATAGGGCATTTGGCGGAGAAGTACCACTGCGCCGTGGTGTTCGTTATGCACAACTCCAAAGCCTCTCAAAACACAGCACTTCACCGCGCGCTCGGCTCGGTGGACATCCCTGCCGTGGCGCGCAGTATGCTGGTGCTCGGCAAGAACCCCGACAACCCCGACGGCAGGATACTCTGTCACGAAAAGTCAAGCCTTGCCGCCCACGGAAAAAGCCTGCTGTTTGAAATAGCGCCCCACCTCGGCGGAGTGGTGTTCGGCGGATTTTCAGACCTTAAAGCCGACGACATCCTCAACCTCCGCCCCGAAACCAGAGCCAAGCCAAGCAAAAAACGTGACGAGCTCTGCGACAAGATAATGGAGATGTTTGGGGACGAGGACGAGATCGAGGTGCCGGGCTATGCAAGCCTTTGCAAGAAGATGGACTCTAATGCTTCAACTTTGCGAAGGGCTGTAAAAGAACTTGGTATCACTGTAACAACAACAGGCTTCGGCAAGGATAAGATAACACGTTGGAGTCTGCTCGGGAACACGTAGCAGCCATGATGTTCATTATCCCCTAAGGACATTTTCTTATTTGAACACCATGGTAAAAATGGCTTAACCAT
>CAMHCD010000014.1 GCA_946183545.1 uncultured Clostridia bacterium | reverse complement strand
GGAGGCCGCAAGGGCATCCCCTACATTGTAAGTTACTGTAAGATTCATCAAAAAACCGTCTCAACAATTTTCCCACACCTTGGCGGGGAATATAGAAAGCGGTCTATATGTCCTTCGCTTATATAATAATGCGGCTTTTTGGGCGTAAAGCGGTAGTCGAAGGTGTCGATAATAATAAGCTTGATCTTCATTTTTTCCGGCAGGATGCTTTTGATGTACACGCTCGCCTGTCTGCCGGCTTGCAGGTTGTCGCGCAGCTCCGCAAGCCCGGCAAGGTTCGGAGTCAGCTCAACAAACGCGCCGTATGACTCAACGCTGCGGATTATCCCCGTAACGGTTTCGCCCGGGATAAACGCGGCGGCGTTTTCCTCCCATGTGCCGAGCAGCTCCTTGTGACTGAGGCTTATCCTGCCGTTTTCTATAGAGCTTATTACAGCCTTTATGTCCATCCCAACGGCAAAGCGTTCGCGCGGGTGCTCGATGCGCGACACGGAAATAGCGTCAATCGGCAGCAGCGCAACTATTCCGCAGCCCACGTCGGCAAACGCGCCGAAGTTTTCCAAATGCGTAATACGCGCGTCGATTATATCGCCGCTGCGCAGCGTGCTGATGTAGCGTTCAAGGCAGATCTGCTGAGCTTTTTCGCGTGACAAAACCGCAAGCTTGCCGTGCTCGTCGCAGGTTATTTCGCGCACGGTAAAGCACACCGGACGGTTAACGCGTGATATCACCGCAATGTCGCGCACGCTGCCGTCGCGAATTCCCAGAGCGCCCTCCTCGCGCGGTATCACGCCGCGCATACATCCCAGATCCACCGATAAATTATGCTGCGCGTCACACAGCAGCGCCCTGCCTTCCAAAATTGTTTGCCGCTCCATAGCCTCGCGCAGCAGCGGTTCGCTCGACAGAATCTCGCGGTTGCGCGAAGTAGCCATCCGCTTTCCCTCCGGCAAAAACTCACTCATTTTCGTACCTCCGTGTTGATTATGTTCAACAATATATATGAGAGGCTGCAACGGGATATGATTTTTTAATTAATTATTAATCATAAAGGCATATCACATACCGATAGAAGAATCTTTTTAAAGCGTTGCCGTGTTCTTCAAGCGCTTTTATAGACTGATCGAGGTATTTGCGCAGCGTGATCCACTCATCCTGTGATACATTTCCGCTGCGGCTGTACTTAGCCTTTTCCGCAATGGATGTAATGTGTTCGGGCGGTTCGCTTTGCAGGTAACGAAGCAGCCTTTCAAGGTAGCGGTACGCGTATATCGTGGCTTGGGTGCGGTCGCGCTGATTTAAAAGCCTGTGCCGCCTGTCGCAAATCAGCTTGCGCCTCAGCAGCGTTCCGCCGATTATCGCGGCAAGAGCGAGTATTATAAACAGCGGTATCAGCAGGAAGGAATTGTCCGCGGGAGTATCCGCTTGCTTTTCGGCAGCGCTGTTGCTTTTGCCGGGCTTTGAGGCGTCGGCTCCCGACGGTGCGGTGGGGGAGGAAGCGTTCTCGCCCGGAATGGTGGTCGGCTGAATATTGCCGGCGGCGTCGGTCGTTCCCTCAACCTCGCTGTTAGGCTGAGTTGTGCTTTCTGTAGCGGTGGTTTCCTCCACTGACGGTGAAGTTCCGTTCTCCTCCTGTTGTTCAACCGAGCCGTTGTCCTCGTCAAGACCTGGAGTAACGTCGAATATACGCCAGCCGAGCGTTTCGTCGTAGTATTCAGCCCACGCGTGGCGGCTCTGCTGGGTCAGAGTTTTGTTTAGCTTGTCCTCTTTTTCCTCGCTGAACGTCGCGCGGTAGCCGCTTACGTACCTTGCCGGAACGCCCATCTCGCGCAGTACCAGCACGGCGGCTGTGGCGTAGTGGATGCACCAGCCCTGACGGTGCTTGGTAAACCACGACAGGTAGTCCTGACCGTAGGGAATGGTGCTGACTCTTGTGGAGTAGCTGCCGTCAAGCTGCTCAAAATATGTGTATGCCGCGGCAACAGCTTCGCTTGTCGTGCCGTTCTGTACCGCTTCGCGCAGTCCCTCGTCGGTCGCGGTAACATCCATAAGGTCGCCGGGGTATGAGGTGTAGTTACTATAAGCGTATTCCCAATACTTTGCCGCCGATGCTTCGGCTTCCGTAACAAGGTTAAAGGAAGACCCCGCGTCGTTTTTGCCGTCCTTGCGGCGGAGGTTTACGTCGCGGTTAAGATCATACGTTGTGCTAAAAGCCTCATCCGTCAGCAGCCGGTAGGGGTGGGGGATGTTTGAACGCTCTATCAGGCTCGTGACCTCCGCGTAGTTGACCGTTCTGTTGCCGTCGGCGCCTGGTATACCGAGGTATTCCTGCGGCAGATAGGCTTTGTCGTTCCAGTCGCTGCCGCTGCTGATTCGCCAGGTGTTGTTTTCAAACGAGCCAAACGACGTGTCCTTTAGGTAAAGCTCTCCATCCGGCAGGTCGGTGCTTATTCTCAGCTCCGGCAGGTGGTTCAGGTTTAAATCCTCAAGCTTGTTTAAATCGACCTCCGAGCCGAAGTCTATGCCTGTGTTAGAGGTCGCCTGTGAGCCTCCGAGTCCCGGGATAGCGGTAGACAGCTCCTTCATCCACTTTGACGGCTCGCCGGAGATCGTATGTATCATCAGCGCCGCTACCGTAATGATCGCCGCTGCCGGTACAAGGACGCCCGGGGTAAGGTCGCTGTTTTTGTTGTGGTACAGCCGCACGATAAACAGCGACGTCAGGATCACAGCGCAGGTCATCAGCGGAAACGCGTTTGGCGGTGTGTTGCGCACAAGGTAACACGGCATGACCGCTATCACGCTTATTATCGCCGCAGGCAGCACACGCCGCCAGCGCAGCAGAAAAAGGGTTATCAAAACGGACAGCAGCACCGAAACGCAAATAAGGAACACATCTATGTTGAACGGTTCCGTCTGAACGGGCTTCATCCAAGGGTACGCTGAGTGGATCTTCCGCGCGATTATGTTAGTAAAGTTCAGCATACTCAGCTTTAGCTGAGTGCGGTTGACAGCCAATACTATGATGTCTACCGCCACTATACACAGCGTGACCGCGGAAAATGCCCTGCTGTTCTTTATAAACACCGACAACGCGGTAAAAACCGCCACCGTTGCCGCGGTGTACCAGCACAACGCGGAGAAGTCGGCTTCCTTTATGTTGAACGAAGTCAGTACGCAGCCCAGCAGCCCCAATACGAGCGCTATGCTGCACAAGCTGTAAAGCAGAACATGTATAGCCTGTTTTATTGTATAGGAAATTGCCGGATCCCGCTTTTGAACGCCGGCATCGTTAGTATAGGCGGACGATAGCGCCCGGCCGCGATTTTTCACAGTCCGGTCACCTCCTCGGTCCGCGCGCCGATTTTATACACGTCGGCGTGAGTAAAGTCCGTCACGGCGTTGCCTGAGCGGTTGTCATAAAGCTGAGTAAGGCAGCGCTTTAGATCGTTGTGGTTTTCAATCGGAAATCCGCCGTTTTGAACCGTGTAACAGGAAAAGACTTTCTTTTGATCCAGCAAAAACGAGCCGGCATACATAAACCTTGCGGCTATACTGTCGTTTTCGTCCGGCTTGTCGGTAAAGTCAAGGCGAATTATAAGGTCTCTGTGGATCGGCAGGCTCGGGTCGCGCACAACCAGCTCGTCGTGCTTTGACGATACCTTCCAGTGCACCATCTTCATACTGTCGCCGTCGCGATATGGGCGCAGCTCGTAGTCGTCGGCAAAGCCGCCGCCCGGCTTCGGCTTGTAGCCGAGCACCTGAGTTTGATCTGAGGACGGCAAAAACGCGGGCTTTTCTACCTTGGGCATTATAGTGGTGCGCAGTTCGCTTTTGAATTGCATCGGGATAAAAAACATCCCGGTAAAATCGCACACCATGCAGCGGCGCAGCCGCATTTGGACAATGCCGCAGTGGTCGGAAAGGTTTCGGTTTATAATGGTAAACGGAGTTTTTGAGCTGCCGAAGAACAGCGAGCGCCGGTATTTTTTGCGTGACCGGGCAAAGTCATTTTTGCAGGTCAGCGTAAATTGCAGCTGAGGAAAAATGACCCGACCCTTAGCGTTGGACTTAATTTTTATTTCGGTGGGCTCGCCCTGACGTATCTGCGCAGGTACCTTTACGCCTATTCCTTTGGCGCATGCCCAAATCATAAGCGGCAGGCTGATGATCAGCGAGGCTACGGGGGTGAACATCACCAGCAAAAACATGTTCCATGTGGTGGTTTCAAACCCGTGATACGCGGAAAACGCAAACAGCGCCGCCAGCGAGCCGAGGTAAATCAACCAGTTTTTTATCATATCAGATCCTCGGCTGGGGTACGCCGCGCATAACGGCGGTCAAAACCTGCTCGGGCGTCATGCGCCGTGAGTCAGCCGTGCCGCTCAAAATAATGCGGTGGCACAGGGTGGGCAGCAATACGTTGCTTATGTCCTTTGGTACCAGATAATCGCGGTTTGAGGCAAACGCCGACGCCTTTGCCATCTGTGCAAGCGATAGTGTAGCACGGGGGCTTGCTCCGCGCTTTATCAGCTCGCTGTTGCGAGTTGCCGCCACAAGCTGCACCATATACTGCGCCAGCTTTTCGTTGATGAATACGTTGTTGACCTCGTTTTGCAGCTCCAAAAACCGCTGCTTGGATATAACGGGAATAATGTTGTCAAGGGGATTTTCGGCGCTGCGGTTAAGCAGCATGGCAAGCTCCGCGTCCTCCTGAGGATAGCCCATGGAAAGCTTTATCATAAAGCGGTCGGTCTGAGAGTCCGGCAGCATCTGGGTTCCGGACGCGCCTACGGGGTTCTGTGTGGCGATAACGGAGAACGGTCGCTCCAGCGCGTAGCTTTTGCCCTCAATAGTCACCTGACGCTCCTCCATAGCCTCAAGCAGCGCCGCCTGAGTACGGCTGGAGGTTCGGTTGAGCTCGTCAGCCAAAAACAGGTTGCAGAATATAGCGCCCTTGTTAAAGCGCATCGTGCCGGTCTCCTTGTTGTATACCGCAAAGCCTGTTATATCGGATGGCAGGGTGTCGGGGGAGAACTGCACTCTGCCGTAGCTAAGTCCCAGCGCCTTAGAAAAGGCGATAGCCATGGTGGTTTTGCCAACGCCGGGGATGTCCTCCAACAGAATATTGCCGCCTGCAAGCAACGCCAAAAGTGTAATTATAATGGCGTTATCCTTGCCGTTTACCGCCTTTTTGACTTCATGAATGATATTATTGAATTCTTCCATAATCCTTTAGCTCCGTTTGATAGATTTATACTCTTATATTCTATAGGAAAACGCCGTCGAATGCAAGAGGTTTATGGAAGAGAGTTGAGAGTTTAGAATTTGCAATTTTAGTGAAGATATGTTATAATACTTTTGTGTGTTTTAGATGTGTGTTTTATCAATCTGAAACGAAAGGATTTTTTTAGATGAAAAAGTTTCGTAAGGCAGCGGCGGCATTCTTTGGAATGACCTTTGTGCTGAGCGCGGCGTTATGCGGCTGCGCAGGCGGCGGAGAGTCCTCCAAGCAGAGCAGCGCCGTACAGCAGAGCGACAACACAAACGACGAGGCGTACAAGGCGGCTCAGGAGGGCGGAATAAAGGCTGCGGGCGCAGACCCCGACAAGCTGGGGATCAAGCCCGAGATCGCTCACGACGCGCAAAACGCCGCAGGCTATCAGCTCGAAAAGCCCAAGAACGGCGATACAATAGCCGTGGTGCAGACGAGTATGGGCAGCTTTAGTATGCGTTTGTTTGAAAACGCAGCCCCAAAAACCGCGGCAAACTTTAAAAAGCTCGCCGAAGCCGGCAAGTACGACGGCACCATCTTCCACCGTGTGGTCAAGGACTTTGTGGTTCAGGGCGGTCATATCGGCACAGACGAAAACCAGCCGAACGGCGAAAGCGCCGACGGCAAGCCGCTTGCGGATGAATTCAACGACAAGCTCTATAATCTGCGCGGAGCGGTGTCGATGGCTAACAACGGCAAGGACACAAACGGCAGTCAGTTTTTTGTTAACCAACAGTCCGCGGATGTGTTCCAGCATAACGGTGGCTGGTCGTTTTATGACGGCGTATGGAAGGAATGCCTCGGGCAGATAAAGCAGTATAAGGATAACGACGAGATGCTGACCGCCTACATCGACGAAAACGGCGACCGCATGATAAACACCGACCTTGTTCCAAAGGACGTAAAGGCGCTGTATGTGCAGCACGGCGGCAATCCCAATCTTGACGGCGCGTTCAACGCCGCCGACAGAGGAAACACCGTGTTCGCGCAGGTGTATGATGGTATGGACGTGATAGACAAAATCGCCGCCGTCGCAGTGGACGATAAAAACGTTCCCAAGCAGAACGTAGTTATAAAGAGCGTAAAGATCGGAACATATAAAATTAATCATTAATTATTAACTAATTAGGTGACATTATGAATGACTTTCCCATCGTAGCCATTATGTATGACTTTGACCGCACGCTTTGCACGCGCGACATGCAGGATTACAGCTTTATTCCCAGCCTCGGCATGACAGAGGGCGAGTTTTGGAGCATGACCAATGAATTCGGCAGGCAGGAGCACATGGATTCGGTGCTTGCGTACATGTACAGCATGGTTCATATGTCCAAGGAAAAAAACATGCCGCTCAAACGCCAAAAGCTGGTTGAGATGGGCAAAAGCGTTGAGTTCTTCCAAGGGGTGGAGCAGTGGTTCGACCGCATCACCTCCTACGGCGAGAGCCGCGGAGTTCAGGTGGAGCACTACGTAATTTCCTCCGGAATGAAGGAGATCATCGAGGGCAGCCGGATCAGCGGCAAGTTCAAGAGCATTTTTGCCTGCGAGTTTTTGTATGACGAGAGCGGCGCGGCTGTGTGGCCGAAAACCGACGTTAACTACACCAACAAAACCCAGTTCGTTTACCGTATAAACAAGGGCGTGCTCGACGTAGCAAACGACGTTGACCTAAACCGCTCCATGCCCGAGGACAGCAAGCGCGTGCCGTTTTGCAACATGATCTACATCGGCGACGGTTTGTCCGACGTGCCTTGCATGAAGATGATGAAGGCGTACGGCGGCTACTCCATAGCTGTCTATCAGCAGCGCGACAGCAAGGTTCAGGAGCTGCTCAATAAAGACAGGGTGGATTTTATCTATCCCGCGGACTACACCGACGGCTCCGGACTGGACGGCACGGTCAAGAACATCATCACCAAAATGGCGATAAGCGAACAGCTGTATAACGAGAACGTCAGACAGAAGCTTGAAATCATTACTTCTCCTTGATCATCACTTTTAGTCCCTTTTCCTCAAGCAGCATATCAAGACTGACTATGTCGTAGTTGTGCGTCAGCCCGAAGATTATCACCGAATCGCGCAGGTCGCGGGGATACAGCGCGGGAAAAGCGTTCTTTTTAAGGATTTGATTGGTTTCGTCAAGCGTCAGCTCCAAGCCGAAGCACAGCATTATCAGCGTGTCGCGCGATGGATGGCGCTTGCCGTTGATTACCTGATAGCCAAAGGTCCTTACGATGCCGCTGCGTCGGATGACGTCGGCTTTTTTCAGCCCCTTGCGCAGCAGGTGGTATTCTATCCAGTCGGTCAGTGAATCAAACAGCAGATTGTCGCTGTTTTCATTTAAGTAATCGTCAAAGCTGGGCGCGTTTTGCAGATTTTTCAGCAATTCGTCGGTCGGCTTTTTCATTTGTATCATCCTTTCGTGGGGTATTTATTATGGCAGACAGCAATTTATTTGAGCTGTGGCAGTTTGACAAGGTAAGGGAGATCAACTCCGCTGTGTCCGTTGTGCGCCGCAGGTCGAGCGGCAAGCTGATGCTCCACCGTGTTTCCGCGCCGGAAAGCTACGGCGTGATGAAGGCGGTGTCAAAGCTGTATCATCCAAATTTAATGCGAGTGTACGACACGGTGCTGACAGGCAAAACCTGCGTCAGCCTGTGCGAGTATATAGAGGGCGAAACACTGGAGCAGGCGGTGTCGTCACGCGGAGTGTACACCGAGGACAGCGCGCGTAAAATAATGATACAAGTCTGCGCCGGTCTGACTGAGCTTCACCGGCACGGCATTATCCACCGCGACATCAATCCCTCAAACGTCATGGTCCGGCCTGACGGCACGGTAAAGATCATTGACTATAACATAACGCGTATAACGAAGCCGGACGCCAAGAAGGATACTACTATCTACGGCACGGTAGGCTACACGCCGCCCGAACAGTTCGGCTTTGCCCAAACGGACGCGCGGTCGGACGTTTACTCCTGCGGCGTGCTGCTCAATTACCTGCTGACGGGCTACCTGCCGCATGAGGTGTTGTATCAGGGCGAATTGGGAGAGATCATCCGTCAGTGTATTGAGATCGACAGCGAAAAGCGCTACGAAAGCGCCCAAATGCTGTCGGAGGTTTTGCAGGGCAGGAGGTTTTCAAGGGAGCTTAAGTTCCGTCCGCTGCCGGGCTTCCGCAGCGGAAAAACGTGGCATAAGGTGCTTGCCGTCCTCGGATTCATAGTATATTTCAGTAACCTTGCAATATACCTCGTTCAGCTTTCACAGGTACTGCGCGGCAAACGGACGGACTTTGATTTGCACGTGTATATGCTGACGCAGCTTACGTTCTTCTCGGCATTTCCGTATATTTTGTTTGGCGATGTGTTTTACATCTCGCGCCGTATTTGCCCGAAGAATCACGAGCGCGGCAGGGTGATCACCTATGTGCTGGGAGGACTCTGCTTTTTGATAGGTTATCTCATAATTGCGTTTTCTGTTTTAAGTTGATTCTATTATAACATAAAAGTTTTTAAAATGTGTATGCAGCCTGCATACCACAATAAAAAAATTACCGTGTATCATAATGGTACACGGTTTTTCTGTGTGCAAAAGAAGAAAAACAAAACATTAAACAGATGGGAGTGTAAAAAATGAAAAAGACTAAACGAATAACGGCGTTGCTTTTGGCAGGACTTATGTCGGTATCTGTGTTGACGGCGTGCGGAAAAAAGGAAGAAAGCGGCTACATTGATTCGGAATCCTCCTATGAGTATACCGAGGAACCGACAACGGAACCGCGTACGGTAGAGATTCCCGTTAGTAGCAAGGATTGTCTAAATAAGGATGAGAGCGACATCCTTAAAATGTTTCAGAAAGCAGGCTTTGCGGATGTGGAAACCGAAGGCTTATCAGATCTGCTTACAAAGGACAAGGGCAAGAGCGGTCAGGTAAAAGAGGTTACGATTGACACAAAAAAGAGCTTTAAAAAGGGCGACAAGGTCATGTCTGACGTTGTTGTAAAAATCATATATCATTCTGAAAATAGTCATTACATGCCGTTTGATTCCAAGGAACTTGACGGTAAAAACTACGAGGATATTGTAACTCAGCTTAAGGATGAGGGCTTTACCAATATCAAGACCAAGGCGTTTGAGGATAACGGCAAGGAGAAGGACTCCGTCAAGAGCGTATCGGTCAACGGAGAAACGGAATTTGATGACTATACGAGCTACATTGCAGACGCAAAAATAGTAGTGACTTATTACACGGAAAAGAAAGAATCTTCCAAAACCGAAAGCAAACAGGAAAGCAAGCAAGAGAGTAAATCGGAAAGCAGCAAGTCCTTGATCGGCGATTCGGGCGCGGTCACGCCGTCCTTTAAGGAATACATGGATAGCTACGAGGATTTTATGAACGAATACGTTGATCTGATGAAGAACTACAACAGCGACCCCATGAAGTATATGACAGAGTATTTGGAATACATGGAAAAGCTCGGCACGTATACCGATAAGCTCGACTCATACGATGAAGATGACATGAGTGCTGCTGACTGGGCTTATTATTTGGAAGTAACAACCAGAGTAAACAAAAAATTATTGGAGGTGCAGTAAAATGTTAAGATGTCCGATGTGTCACAGAGAAGTGCTCGGCAGACCTACACAGTGCGAGGACTGCGGATATCGCTTTACACGCGACGATTTTGAAAAAGCAGGCGAGGAGCCGGTTTACGGCGAAAAAAAGAGCGGTTACGGATTTTTGCCGATTATAAACGGTATTCTCGGTTTGCTCAATGTGCTTGTTTTGTTTTTGCCGATGGTGGAGGGTTACGGTATGAGCTATAACCTGTTAGGCTTGCTAAGCGAGACCTCACGCCTCGGCGGAATGTATGCCTCAGCCGGTGTTTCGGTGGTGTATGCGATGCTGGCTGTCATGTTTATTTTGGAGCTGATATTCATTATCATGTCATTTTGCGGCGTTCGCGCTTCGGGCGGCGTCGGTATCCCTGCGTCGCTCGCCACGCTTTTTGTGCTCGGAGGTATCAAAAGCAGCCTGAATTCAAGCACAACGACGTTTTATTCAACACTAATGGTCATAATCCCAATCGTGACCTTCGTGCTTTCCATCGTCGTGCTTGTGCTATGCAATAAATCAAAATAAAACCTCTCAAAATCAAACCACCTCTCCGGCTTAGTCGGGGAGGTGGTTTTGATTATTGCCGATAGTATTGTGCAACGTGCCGCAGCTTACGTTTTGCGGCGGCAATGTGGCGGCAGACCGTGGAGGCGTTCAGGCCCAGGTTTTCGGCTATTTCTCTTTGGGAAAAGCCCTCAAATACAGACATTTGCAAACAGACCCGCTGTTGGTCGGTGAGCTCGTCACGAATAGCGTTCTTTAAAAACCTGACCATTTTAGTAAGGCTTTCCGTGTTGGAGCTGTCGCTGTATGAAATGTATTCGCGGTAGTCGAAGCCGCCCTCTATTATGTCGTTCAGACCAAGTAACTGCGTCATGCAGCGCCCTCGTGTCTTTCCCTCAGCAGCTTTGCGATTTGCAGACAATCTCTGTAGCATCGGCGATATTCCGACAGCTTGGCGTCAAGCTGTTTCCTCTCGGATTTAGAGACGTGCCGATACTGCTTTTTGAGTTTGTTGATAACGCGCGCTACCTCGTCAGCACTGTTTAAGTAATCCTGTGACCATTCGTAATAATTCATTTTGCGTCCTTTCGTATGCGTTGTTGTTTTTGTTCTTGCCGGCACCGGGGCGGAATGCCTAATTCTATTATAACGCATTTTTGCGGAAAAATCAAACGAATGTTCGATTTTCTTTAAAAAGGACGTATATGCATAAATGGTGTGTCATTGTACGGACTTTGCTTTACTAATTATCAATTAACAATTAACAATTAACAATGAAGGTCGAGCAGACAGCATGGCAAAAATAAAAAACAACGGTTCCCGATTGTATTTTTAATAATACGGTCGGGAGCTTTACGTTTCTGCAAAACCAACCTATCTACACGACCAAAACTGTTAATTGTTAATCGTTAATTGTTAATTGATCATTGAAAAAGGTCAAACAGAACACAAACGCTCTGTTTGACCTAAGTTATGATAGAGTATTAAACCTTAGACAATAATCGATTTTCCTGTCATTTCCTCCGGCTGGGGGAGATCCATGATCTTAAGCATGGTGGGGGCGATATCAGCCAGCACGCCGCCCTCGCGTAGCTTGCAGTCGTAGCCGATAACGCAGAAGGGAACGGGGTTGGTGGTGTGAGCGGTGAAGGGCTTGCCGTCCTCGTCAAACATCTTGTCGGCGTTGCCGTGGTCGGCGGTGATGATAGCCGCGCCGCCCTGCTTTAAGATAGCGTCAACCACCTGACCTACGCAGTCGTCAACCGCCTCAACTGCCTTTACAGCCGCGTCAAACACGCCGGTGTGGCCGACCATGTCGCAGTTGGCGTAGTTGAGGATGATCATGTCGTACTTGCCGCTTTCGATAGCGGGGATGATCTTTTCCGTAACCTTGTAAGCGCTCATCTCGGGCTGCAGATCATAGGTAGCTACAGACGGGGATTTTACAAGGATCCTGTCCTCACCCTCGTATACCTTTTCAACGCCGCCGTTAAAGAAGAAGGTCACATGCGCGTATTTTTCGGTTTCGGCAATGCGCAGCTGCTTCATGCCGAGGCTCGAAATATACTCGCCCATGGTGTTTTCCAGTGTTTGGGGCTTAAAGGCTACCTCAACGTTGGGCATGGTAGCGTCGTACTGAGTCATGCAAACATAGGTAAGAGGGAAGAAGCCGTTTTTGCGCTCAAAGCCGTTGAAGTCGGGGTCAACCAGCGTGCGTGTGATCTCACGCGCGCGGTCGGGACGGAAGTTGTAGAAGATAACGCTGTCGTTGGGCTTTATGGTTGCGCCGCCCTTTACAACGCACGGTACTACAAATTCGTCGGTAACGCCCTGATCGTAGCTGTCCTTGACAGCGCAAACGGGACATTCAGCCTCAACGCCCTCGCCGTAAACCAGCGCGGCGTATGCCTTTTCAACACGCTCCCAGCGGTTGTCTCTGTCCATGGCGTAGTAGCGACCCATAACGGTGGCGATCTTGCCTACGCCTATCTTGTCGAGCTCCTTCATAGCGTCGGCTATGTACTCCGCAGCGGAGGAGGGAGGCACGTCTCGGCCGTCCAAAAAGGCGTGAACATATACGTTTTTAAGTCCCTTAGCCTTGCACAGTTCCAAAATGCCGTACAGGTGGGTAATGTGGCTGTGAACGCCGCCGGGGGAGAGCAGACCCATCAGGTGAAGGTCGGTGCCGTTGTTAAGCGCGTTGTCGATTGCGTTTACAATAGCTTCGTTGTCCTTGAGCTTGTCCTCGTTGATCGTCTTGGTGATGCGGGTCAGCTCCTGATATACGATCCTGCCCGCTCCGATGTTGGTATGACCGACCTCGCTGTTGCCCATCTGACCGTCGGGCAGACCAACGTCCATGCCCGAAGCGCCGATCTGAGTCAGCGCGTTTTCACGGAACAGACGGTCAAGGTTGGGGGTGTTTGCGGCGAGGATGGCGTTTGCCTTTTCCTCTTCCTTTTTGCCCACGCCGAAGCCGTCCAATATCATTAAAATTAAAGGCTTTTTCATTATAGAGTAAAATCCTTTCGTCTTATTTGGACGCTGCCTTTACGATAGCGGCGAATTTTTCCGCTACCAGCGAAGCGCCGCCGATCAAACCGCCGTCAACGTTGGTCTTGCCGAGCAGCTCGTCGGCGTTGCCGTCGTTCATGCTGCCGCCGTACTGGATGGTAACGCCGTCCGCGGCTTCCTGATTGTAGAGCTTTGCAAGCTGTGCGCGGATAAAGGCGCAAACTTCCTCAGCCTGGTCAGCGGTAGCGGTCTTGCCGGTGCCGATAGCCCAAACAGGCTCGTAAGCGATAACAACGTTTTTGAGCTCTTCCTCGGTAACATCCCACAGGTCAAGCTTGATCTGACGCGCGATCACCTCCTCGGTGATGTCGCACTCACGCTCCCACAGCAGCTCGCCTACACAAACGATGGGCTTTAAGCCTGCGGCAAGTGCAGCCTTGGTTCTCTTGTTAACGGTTTCGTCGGTCTCGCCAAAGTACTGTCTGCGCTCGCTGTGACCGAGAACTACGTATTCTACGCCTACTTCCTTGAGCATACCGGTAGAGATCTCGCCGGTGAAAGCGCCGCTCTCTGCCCAGTGAACGTTCTCTGCGCCAACCTTGATGTTGGTGCCCTTGGTTGCCTCGACCGCAACAGCTAAGTCAACATAGGGAACGCAGGCGATGACTTCGCAGTCAGCGTCAGCTACCAGCGGCTTCATTGCCTCTAACAGCTCCTTTGCCTGAGCAGGGGTCTTGTTCATTTTCCAGTTGCCGGCGATAATTGCCTTTCTTTTTGCTTTATCCATGATGAATCATCCTTTCTTGTAAATCAAAACGAGGCGGCGGAACACACCGCCGCCTCGGTTTTTTACATTACGGTCATTAGCGTTAGAATGATATCATTTTTCATTGTAGGGAACGGTCTTGACCGTTCCGTGGTTGGAAGCAAAGCGTAATGCTCTCATCCTTGGTTTGGTCAAGACCAAACCCTACAAGTAAGTATGATATAAACTATACGTGCTAAATCAATAACAGTGGTATTAAATCAAGCCTTATCAGCGATAACAGCGATACCGGGCAGGGTCTTGCCTTCGAGATACTCCAGGGAAGCGCCGCCGCCTGTGGAGATGTGGCTCATCTTGTCTGCAAAGCCGAGCTGGATAACAGCCGCCGCGCTGTCGCCGCCGCCGATGATGGTGGTAGCGTCGGTCTCAGCCAACGCCTTAGCTACGGCAATGGTGCCTGCTGCCAGTGTGGGGTTCTCGAACACGCCCATAGGTCCGTTCCAAACAACGGTCTTGGCGTTCTTTACAGCGTCGGCAAAGAGCTCCTGAGTCTTTGTGCCGATGTCCAGACCCTCCATGTCGGCAGGGATAGCGTCAACGTCAACTACTTCAACGTCGATAGGACCGTCGATGGGATCGGGGAAGGAGGCTGCGATGGTGGTGTCAACGGGAAGAAGCAGCTGCTTGCCGAGCTGTTCTGCCTTAGCGATCATCTCTTTGCAGTAGTCAAGCTTGGTGTCGTCAACCAAGGACTTGCCGACTTCCTTGCCCTGAGCCTTCAAGAAGGTGTAAGCCATGCCGCCGCCGATGATCAGAGTGTCGCACTTCTCGAGCAGGTTAGAGATAACGTTGAGCTTGTCTGCTACCTTTGCGCCGCCGAGGATGGCAACGAAGGGACGAACAGGAGTCTCTACCGCGTTGCCGAGGTAGTTGATCTCCTTCTGCATCAGGTAACCCACAGCGGTGTCCTTGATGTGGTCGGTCACGCCCGCGGTGGAGCAGTGAGCGCGGTGAGCGGAGCCGAACGCGTCCATAACGAATACGTCGGCGAGGGAAGCGAGCTCGGAGGAGAAGGGCTCAAGGTTCTTGGTCTCTTCTTTTCTGAAACGGGTGTTCTGGAGCAGAACAACGTCGCCGTCCTTCATCTCGGCAACAGCCTTTTTTGCGTTCTCGCCTACTACCTCGTCGTCATTGGCAAAAACAACGTCCTGACCCAAAAGCTCGGAAAGACGAGCTGCCGCGGGAGCAAGGCTGAACTTCTCTTCGGGACCGTTCTTGGGCTTGCCGAGGTGAGAGCAGAGGATAACCTTGCCGCCGTCGGCGATCAGTTTCTTAATGGTGGGCAGAGCTGCCTGAATACGGTTGTCGTTGGTAATAACGCCGTCCTTGAGCGGTACGTTAAAGTCAACGCGTACCAGAACCTTTTTGCCCTTTACGTTGATGTCATCAACAGATACTTTGTTTAGCTGCATTGTGAATCATCCTTTCAGTATATAGTGATAGAATAAATGTAGATTTGCTTACATTCACCTTTATTATACTACATTTCGTTACTTTTTACAATAGCAATTGGGAATTAATTTGCCAAATTATGGATGTTTGCAATGATCGCGCCTACAAAAATATGCTTGTTTCTGTTGCAAAACACAGAATACTATATTATAATATAAAAAAGGACAAAGGATGAAAAGCGATCCGAAAAATTTTTTTGAAAAAATTTTCAAAATTATCAAACCAAATCTATTCAACCTACGTCTATACAGTGAAATCATTTTTAAGGAGATGTTGATTATGACAACAAACAAATCTATTTTCAAACTTACATCCGTTCTTCTAACACTATTGACTGTGCTCGGCGCGTTGACCGTTGCTCCGTTTGCGGCGGGCGCGGTCGGCAACAGCTATTCCAACGCTTCCGCGTACACCGTAGGCAAAACCTGCCGGGGGACACTCCGCGAGGGCGAGGAGCATTTTTATCAGTTCACTATTCCGATGTCGGGCAAGATTGAGATCGAGTGCGGCACCTCCGCCGAAAACGGCATCACCTCCTGTGTCTATCCGCAGGACAAAAGCATAAGAGTGCCCATCTGCACCTATCAAAAGTACGATTTCGTCAAAAAAGAGATTATCGGCGGCAGGTATTATCTGAGGATCGAAAACGAGCATCAGTACAACAGCAGACCAGCCGACTATTGGTTCAAGGTGACCTTTACCGCGTCAAAGGAGAGCTTTCCATCTACCTTTGATAAAAACGACAATTCCTTTGATACCGCAAGGGCTATCCAAACCGATACCGATTATATAGGACACAGCAGCGAGTTTGACCGTGACGATTACTACAGCTTTACTCTGCCTGCAGCCGCTAAGGTGAGCATCCGCAACTTTTTGGGGCCCGCCGCGGAGTTGAAGCTGTACAAGGAAAACCGCGAGCGTATCGACAGCCACATTCTGGTCATGCCCGATGAAGCAAGGAGTTATCAGCTTTCAGCCGGCAGATACTACCTGCACTATCATGTTTATGACGACGGCGAATACCGTTTCCGCGTTGCTCCCGACTACAAGGCGACCAAGCTCGCTCTCAACCGCGGCACGCTCGGCTTAGGCGTGGGCGAGAGCTACGGACTGGTCAAGACCGTGGAACCAAAATACGTTCCCGTTTCATGGAGCAGCAGCAACAGCTCCGTGGCTGCCGTTGACAAAAACGGCAAGGTAACGGGCAAAAAGGCAGGAACCGCCACAATCACCGCATCCGCAGGCGGTAAAAAAGCGACCTGTAAGGTCACGGTAAAGTCGGCTCCCAAGAGTGTAAGCGTAAAGCCCGCTGCCTTGAAGCTGGGCGCAGGGGAGAGCTATACTATATGCGAAAACACCGACAGCGGCTCTTATGCCAACGCAGCCAATTTAAAATGGAGCGTTTCAAACAGCAGCGTGGCTGAGATCAAAAAAATCAACATGACAAACAAAGCCGTGATCACCGCCAAAAAGCCCGGTACAGTGACCGTTACCGTAAAGACCTATAACGGCAAAGCTTCCTCTTGCAAGCTCATGGTGTATCCCGCGCCGTCGCGCGTTCAGCTCAGCAAGACCTCGCTCACGCTGAAAAAGGGACAGACATATACTATCAGCGAAAACACACCCTCGGGCACTTACGCCAACGCCTCAAACCTGAAATGGTCAAGCAGCAACACCAAGGTGGCGACCGTCGCCAAAGGCAGCGGCAACAAGGCGACGATAAAAGCAGTGGCAGTCGGCACGGCAACAATAAAAATCACCCTGTACAACGGCAAAACCGCCGCTTGCAAGGTAATGGTAAAATAAAGGAGAGATCATTATGAAAACTAAAGGCTACCGTTATATCCGCTCTGTGATCGCGGTCGTGATCGCCGCAGCCATGCTGTCCGGCTTGGCAGGCTTCCCGTCCTTTGCGGCGACGGAGGACGACGGGTACGCGTCCGTTATCCTGACGACGCACGGAGCGCTCAGAGACGGCGTAACGGCGGACGATAACACGATGCAATTCAGCGAGCCGTTCCGCGCCAAGGTGGGCACGATACTGGAGATCACGGCTTACGGCAAGCCGAGCGCCGATGGCACATCCGATTTTTGCAACGGGCAAGTCAGTATCTTTTTCAACAACGACGGTACGTCGGGAAACTTAAAAAACAGTAACAACGGCATATTGGAGTTCTACGACGGTTATTATCCCAAGCCCACGCGCAGTACTCACCGGGTCGTCATGCAGTCCGATATCACCGGCGTGGTGTGTAATCCCACGTTAGATACTGACCTTAACAGATGGCGCACGAATCATGAGGTTCATTTCAATTTTACCAACGCTTACAATATCTATGATTTCAGCGAGCAGCCGGCTTTGGTGCGGTTCACGGTGAAGGTAATGAAGCCAGGCGTTTGCTATGTCAATATGCTTAATCTGACGTTTGGCCATTTTGATTATAATAATGGCTTTTATCATCACAATGACGCCGCCTTGCTCTCGATAAAGGCAGTAGGCACAGCGCCTAAGTCGTACTCGGTCGGCGATGTGAACGGAGACGGCAAACGGGATATCAACGACGCTACCACTGTGCAAAGAGCCGTTGCGCTGCTGACTACTCTGAGCAGCCTGTCCCAAGCAGCGGCGGAGGTTGACGGAGACGGCAAGATCACCGTTAACGACGCTACCATCATCCAAAAATTCCTCGCCGGAATGAAAGTATAAAAAAGTGCAGGGCGCGGTGTTATCCGCGCCCTGTGAAAAATAGAATTATCGGAACATATACTGCGCCGTGTCTACGAGGTTTTCAAAGGTCTTATAGGCGCGGTTGGCTTTTTTGCGCAGCTTGGGGTTATCGTCGGCTGCTTTTTTGCCGAGGTAACCAACCGCCACGCCTGCCGCCATGCCGATAGCCGCACCCTTGGCGATGTTCATTATCGGATTTTTTGTCAATGGTCTGTCTCCTTTTTTTGTATCAGTATTAAGAATCGCAAGAAAAGACTTGCAAAGTTATTGTTCGTCCGATACAATAGAATATGAATTGTAAATAAAGGACTGACATATTTTGGCAAAATTAAATTTGGTACTTGTAGAACCCGAGATCCCTCAAAACACCGGCAACGTGGCGCGTACCTGCGCGGCTACGGGCGCTTCGCTCCATCTTGTAAAGCCGCTGGGCTTTGCCATTGACGACCGCAAGCTAAAGCGCGCCGGACTGGATTACTGGCATTTGCTGGATATCACATATTACGAGGGCTTGGACGACTTTTTTGAGCGCACTAAGGGCGGCAATTACTTTTTCTTTTCAACAAAGGGCAGACACCGCCACAGCGACGTTGAGTATCCCGACAACTGCTACCTGCTGTTTGGCAAGGAAACTCGCGGACTGCCCGAGCATGTGCTTATGCAGCACCCCAACGAGACCCTGCGCATACCGATGATAGACGAGGCGCGCAGCCTGAACCTCTCAAATTCCGTGGCGATCGCCGCCTATGAGGTGCTGCGCCGGTGGGATTATCCGCAGCTGCTCACCAAGGGCGAACTTCACCGCCATTCATGGGATAATTTATACTAATTCGCATTAACAAAAAAACGCAATAAACACAAAAAACGGCAGCAGGATCATCCTGACTGCCGTTTTATTTTATATTAAGAAACAAATCCGAGCGGATCAAGGGGAGTGCCGTCCTCCTGGATCTCAAAGTGCAGGTGAGGTCCCGTGGAGTTGCCGGTGGAGCCGACGTAAGCAATAACGTCACCTTGGTTAACGTACTGACCGGTTACGCAGGCAAGCTCGCTTGCGTGGCCGTATACGGTGGTGTAGCCGTTGCCGTGGTCGATCGTCACATAGTTGCCGTAGCCGCCGCCGTCGTTGCCCGACCAGGTGACTGTGCCGCTGTCTGCCGCAATGATCGGCTGACCGTAGTCGTCGCCGCCCGCAATGTCAATGCCGTTGTGCATTCTGCCCCAGCGCCATTCAAAAAGGCTTGTAATGTTGTGGGTGTGGGGGAGAGGCCAAATAAAGCTGCCTGAGCTTCCGGTGGTGTAGGTGGTATCGGTTTCGCCGTCGCCTTCCTCGGTATCAACGCTGTTATCCTCATAGTCGTAGTCGTAGTCGTCGCTGTCGGTTTCCTCAGCGCCGGTGCCGATAACGATCTCCTCATTTTGAAGCTCCTGCTTTACCTTGGAGCCTGTGATCTCGGAATCGGTGATCTCGCCGTCGGTAAAGGTGTAGCGAACCGTCCATTCGGTGATGCCCTTTTTGCCCTCCTTAACTACCTTTTGGTAGGAAGCAGGCTTTGAGTCGTCATATGTGATGTCGGTGTCGTAATCGGTCTCGTCTGTATAGATGTAGTCGGTGGCGAGGTTGATGCTGAATTTATCCATGCCGAGGGCAACAAGCTCTTCGGCGGTAAGTGTCTTGGATTCTTCCTCATCCAGATCGCGAACCTCTACGCTGTTTGCAAATGATGTGGTGGTTTGAGCGTCGTAGCCCTTTTTGTAGTCGTCAAGCACCTTTTTGAGCGCCTTTTCCAACGCCTGACGGTTGGGAGTTACGCCGATAAGCTTGCCGTCTACGTACAAGCCGCAGAGCTTTGCTTCGTCGGCGGTTGCCGCGGAAGCTTCGTCAACGGTAGATACGAGCGCCGGCATGGTTTGCACGGGGTCTTCCTTTTTTGGAGCGTTGCCCGACGAACCGAGCGCGCCGGCTACGGTGAAGCAGGAGAGGAGCACGGCTGTAAGCGCTGTGCCTGCCGCGATCGTTACCTTCTTCTTGTCGATCTTTCTGCCTCTTACTTCAAACGAAGCGTGCTGAGGCTTGCCGGTTTTTCTGCTTTTGGATTTTTGCGGAGTGTAGCTGCTGCCGGAAATCGGCTCAATTTCATCAAAGCCGTCCAAGCCGATGAATTTTGTGTCCAAATCAAATTCTCCTATCTTTTTTCTTGATTTTCATTAAAGATTACATCTTTGTAACATATACCTAACATATTCTATTATATCAAATCTTTGGGATTTTTCAATAAGAGAAATAAAAAACAGAGATATCCACAGTTTTGTACCGTGAATACCTCCAAAGAGTTAAAATTATGAACAATAATTCTTAAAATAAAATATACGAATTGTAATTGACTTTGAAATTATTTACTCTTAGTAATATTCTTTCGCCGAATATTAACTGCGCTTTTCAAGCGGTTTTACTTTGCGTATTCGGCTATGCCGGTAAAGCATATATCAAGATCGACGTTGCCCTCTACGCCGTCAACAACGCCCTCCTTGCTGTACTGCCACATCGAGAATTGATAGTAAAACGCCGGGGTGTCGCTGTACTCGCTGTACCAAATGCCATATTCCGCAAGTTTGCTCAGGTCGTATTTAAAGTACAGCTCGCGGCTGGTGGAGTAGACCATGGGAGTGTAGCCGTAGCTTACCGCCTGACGGCAGAACGCGGCAGCGTTTTCGGTCGCCTGTTCCGCGGTCACCTTGTCGGTTCGGGCTTTATCCTCCTTGATAAGCTCCCAGTCGTAGGCGATGGGGAAGTCGGGCTTGACGTCGCCCAGCACCTGTCTGACGTAATCCGCTTCTTCCTTGGCTTCGCCGGTGGTGACGGATTGTGAAAAGAAGTATCCGCCTGCCTTGATGCCTGCCGCCTGAGCGCCCTTGATGTATTCCACAGCGCGGTCGTCTTGATACAGCTTGCCTTCCTCGCCGTAGCCTCTGCCGCCGATGCGCACCATCACAAAGTCAATTCCGCTTTGCTTGACGCGCGTCCAGTCAATGTCGCCGCTGTAGCTTGAAATGTCAATGCCTTCAAGCGACGCGGGCTTGCCGTTTTCGCTGTACATTTTTAAGCCGTTCTCGGTTGAAAAGCCGCTTGCGTTGAGCATGTTTTTAGGCACGCCCTCCAGCTCGTCTATCCAGATCTGCCCCAAAGTGCTGTCGTTGACCTTTACCTTGCCGAGCTTTTCGCCGGTTGCGGAGCCGGGCTGATCGGCTGTGGCGGCTTGGTCGGAGGTGGCGGCGCTTGCGGGCTTGCTGCTTTGCTCCTCCTGCTTTGAGCAGCCGCAGCATACCGCTGTCAAAGTTAAAGCTGCAACTGTCATAATAGATAAAATCCTGCGCATATATATCCGTCCTTCTTCTGTTTTTTTGTGTCTTTTAAGAATGTTTACAATCTTATTAAAAACTATAGCATAAAATGAAAAGATTGTAAATATTTATTGTCACATTTACTATTGAATTTACCTTGTTTTTTCAGTATAATAGTGTGTATGGTAATCAAGTGAAGAGCGTTTGAAAGGTTGGTGAAAGGATGAACGCGGGAGACAGCAAATCCTACCGCCGGCAATCCAATGCACAGCTTGTTCGGGCGATTGAAGAAACTAAAACGCTGAGTCAATTGTTCGCGCTCATTCAAAAGGAAAATATACAGGTGCAGATGCACGCTCAATCCGGTGCGTCAAACCTGAACCCAAAAAAATTAGCGCCGCCCAAGCCTGTTACCGAAACCGACAATCCCTTTGCACGTTTTAAAGAGGAGGTCATTCGCGCGGTGACTGGCGAAACGGAACCCGAGGTTCCGCGCGGGTATCAGCATAAGTCCAAGCAGGAGCTGCTTGACGCCGTGGACAGCTGCACCAGCTTAAGCCAGTTGTTTGCGCTCATTCAGCACGAGGACATAGTTATACAAATGCACGCTCAGTCGGATGCTTCAAGTATTCACCCACGCAAGCTTGTAAAGCTGACAGCAAAGGATATTATCAGCAAAAAAGACACGCCGTTTGAACGGCTAAAGGCGGAAGTCTATAAATCAGTGTCGGAACGTGACTATTGATTTTGCTTAACAAAGGACATAATACGGTAAAATATTTAAAGGGTAGGAGTTATACTGTTGGCATTGGGTTATTCTGCAGTATGATTCCAAGATAATGAAAAGAGGGAAATCTATGAAATTCACAAGCAAAAGAATCATTGCGATTGTTCTTGCGGCGGTTTTGGTTTTCTCGATCTCGCTTGCGGTGGGCACATTCTCCGCTGCCGAGAATCAGAATTCAACCGTTTCCGCAACAGTTCCCGTTCCCGAGGCTAAGGCTGTTGCCGACGCTGTGGCGGATCAGGGAGACGTGCTGCCCGTTGCTGTTGTCGGCAATGTTAAGAACGTCGTAAAGACAAGCTTTGAGACCGATTCCATCACCCTGACTTGGGACAAGGTTCCCAACGCGTCGGGCTACTATGTGTATTGCCTCAACGCTGACGGCGGTAAGTATACCAGAGTGGCAGACGTCACCAATACTACCGTTACTGTTAAGAAAATGAAGCACACCACTCAGTATTGGTTCAAGATCGCCGCTTACCTGACGGTTGACGGCAAGAAAATCGAGGGTCAGGCTACTGTTAAGAAAACCGCTACTCAGCCCGCAAAGGTCGGTGGTTTGTATGTTTCACGCTGCTCCACCGTAAACGAGATGAAGTGGAACCGCAACGACAGAGCTACAGGCTACAAGATCTACCGCGCTTGCTACAAAACAGACGGCGACTTTAAGCTCTATAAAACCATCAACAGCAACAAGACCACTGTGTTTACCGATAACGGCACAGAGCAGGGCAGAGCATATTACTACAAGGTGGTAGCGTTCCGCAAGCTCTACGGCGGCGAGTACAACTCAGCCGGCAATATCGCCAGAGCGGTTGCAGGTATGTGCGCACCCGGAATCACAGCTGTTTCCAGACTTTCTAAGGTCAACCTGATTTGGAATCACAATAATTACGCCGAGGGCTACGACATTCTGTACTCCACCAATCAGTCCTCCGGCTTTAAGACACTCGGCTCAACCAAGAGCAACTACTACACCACCAAGAACCTCACCAACAACAAGACCTATTACTTCCGTGTACGCCCCTACAAGCACGTAGGCTCCTCTAACACAACATACACTACCAAGTCTTGTAAGGTTACTTCCGGCGCTTACAGCAAGAGCGTAGGCGGTACGTATGTTGAAATCAGCATCAGCGCTCAGCACATGTGGGTTTACAAAAACGGCAACCTCGTTGTAAGCACCGATGTTGTAACAGGTAACAACGACGGCGCACACAACACCCCCAAGGGCTTCCACAAGATCTATTCCCGTGCACGCAACACCACACTGAGCGGCCCCGGTTACTCCTCCTTCGTTGAGTACTGGATGGCGTTCTGCGGCGGCTGCGGTATCCACGACGCAAGCTGGCGTTCAAGCTTCGGCGGTAACATCTACAACGGCAACGGCTCTCACGGATGCGTTAACACTCCCAGAAGCGCGGTTGTTAAGGTTTGGGAAAACACCACCGTCGGCACACCCGTTATTATCTACTAATTGATAAAAATTTAGGGTCGGCTCATTGAGCCGACC
>CAMHCD010000013.1 GCA_946183545.1 uncultured Clostridia bacterium | reverse complement strand
TTCGCAATTGCCTTAGCTTCCATTTGCAATACTCTCCTTCCGCTTATTTGCTTGTTTTTGAACCGGCGTGACCCTTAAAGGTTCTTGTCGGAGCAAACTCGCCGAGCTTGTGTCCAACCATATCCTCAGTTACATAAACCGGAACGTGCTTACGGCCGTCATGAACGGCAAATGTGTGACCAACGAATTCGGGGAAGATTGTTGAGCTTCTTGACCAGGTCTTAAGAATTCTCTTTTCGCCCTTTTCGTTCATTTCAATGACCCTTTTGAGCAGGACAGGCTGGACAAAAGGACCCTTTTTAGTACTTCTACTCATTGTTTAAGCTCCTTTCTGCCCTTACTTACCGTTTCTTCTGCGAACGATAAGCTTGTCGCTCTGCTTGTTGTGCTTACGTGTCTTGTAGCCGAGTGCGGGCTTACCCCACGGGGTAACAGGTCCGGGACGGCCGACAGGTGATTTACCCTCACCACCGCCGTGCGGATGGTCGTTCGGGTTCATAACGGAACCGCGAACCGTAGGACGCCAGCCCATGTTTCTCTTACGGCCTGCCTTACCGATCTTTACGTTGAAGTGATCGGGGTTACTGACCTGTCCGACGGTTGCCATGCAGGTTTCGGGAACCTTACGCAGTTCGTTGGAGGGCAGTCTGAGCAGCGCGTAGCCGTCTTCTCTTGCCATGAGCTGCGCCATGTTGCCTGCGGAACGGGCAAGCTGAGCGCCTCTGCCGGGGTAGAGCTCTACGTTGTGTACGATGGTACCGACGGGGATGCAGGTAAGGGGCAGCGCGTTGCCGGGCCAGATATCAACGTTCTCGCCGGCTACTACCTTGTAGCCTACCTTGAGTCCCTCGGGAGCCAGGATGTAGGACTTTTCGCCGTCCTCATACTCGATCAGCGCGATGAACGCGGAACGGTTGGGATCGTACTCGATGGTCTTAACGATCGCCTCTACATCAAACTTGTTACGCTTAAAATCAATAATACGGTACTTTCTTCTGTTGCCGCCGCCTCTGTGACGAACGGTGATTCTGCCGTAGCTGTTACGGCCTGATTTTTTGTTGAGCGGAGCTAACAGGCTCTTCTCGGGAGCAACCTTGGAAAGACCGGAATAGTCAACAACCGACATATTTCTTCTGGAGTTGATGGTCGGCTTATAAACTTTAATTGCCATTTGGTTTCACTCTCCTCATGATGGTTTTGCGGGATTTGGCTTATCCCATAACTACATATTTCCGAAGCAAAGCTCCGGCGCGGTCATTAATAATTTACCGCGGTGCCTGAAAGCAAGTTGGTTCTTGCAATGGATTTTCGAGCAGATTTTTTGCCGGTCGAGGATATTTGACGAAGAGCGGCGGAAAATATGCCGGAAAGACATGCAAGGTTCAGCTTGATTTCGGCACCTTACATCATGCCTTCAAAAAATTCGATAGGCTTGCTGTCTTCGGCTAAGGTAACAACAGCTTTCTTCCAGCTCTTGGTGTAGCCGCCGTTGTTTCTGCCCTGGCGACGGAACTTGCCGCGCACGCTGATGGTGTTTACCTTGGCAACCTTTACCTTGAAGACCTCTTCGCAAGCTTTTGCAATTTCAATTTTGTTAGCGGTTTTTGCTACTTCAAAGGTATATACCTTATTTACGGCGCCGATCATGCTCTTTTCTGTGATGATCGGACGAACAATAATATCATGAGCAATCATGCATATACCTCCTCGATTTTACCGACAGCAGCCTTGGCGATAACGAGCTTGTCAGCGTTGAGAATGTCGTATACATTCAGTTCGTTGACCTGAGCTGTCTTAACGCCCTGCAGGTTGCCTGCGGATTTTATAACCTTGCTGTCTACGCTGTCCAGAACGATGAGAGCCTTTTTGTCAGCCTCAATAGCCTTGAGCATAGCGGCAATCTTCTTTGTCTTGTACTCGTCGAGCGCGATGGAATCAACAACTACGATCTCGTTTGCGGAAGCCTTTACGGAGAACGCCGACTTCATAGCCAGTCTTCTGACCTTCTTGTTAACAGTGAATCTGTAACTTCTGGGCTTGGGAGCAAACACGATACCGCCGTGAGTCCACTGCGGTGCTCTTGTTGAACCCTGTCTCGCGCGTCCTGTGCCCTTCTGTCTCCAGGGCTTTTTGCCGCCGCCGGAAACCTCTGATCTTGTAAGAGCGGACTGTGTGCCCTGACGCTGTGCAGCGAGGTAGTTGACTACCATTTCGTGCATAACAGCCTCGTTGGGCTCAATACCGAATACGGAATCGGCAAGCTCTACAGTACCTACGTTCTTGCCTTCCATATCTACTACTGCAATACTTGGCATTTATAATCCCCCTTCCTTACGCCTTAACGGAATCTTTCAAAACTACGATTCCTTTGTTTGGACCGGGAACAGCACCCTTTACAGCGATGAGGTTGTTTTCTGCGTCAACCTTAACAACTGTGAGGTTCTGAACTGTTACCTGCTCTGCACCGAGGTGACCTGCCATCTTCTTGCCCTTCCAAACTCTTGAGGGCGAGGAGCAGGCACCGATTGAACCGCCGTGACGAACGCAGGGGCCGGTACCGTGGCTTTCCTTCAGACGATGGAAGTTCCATCTTTTGATAACGCCTGCGGTTCCCTTACCTTTGCTCTTGCCGGTTACGTCGATCTTGTCGCCGGGGGTGAATACGTCTGCCTTTACCAGATCGCCTACTGCGTAAGCGTCGGTGTCGGCAAAGCGGAATTCTTTGAGCGTTTTCTTAGGCGCTACGCCTGCCTTGTCAAAGAAGCCCTTCATAGGCTTGTTGACCTTGTGCGGCTTTAAGTCGCCGAATCCGAGCTGTACGGATGCGTAGCCGTCGTTTTCAACTGTTTTCTTTGCGGTTACCACGCAGGGACCTGCTTCAACAACAGTTACGGGAACGACTCTTCCCTTTTCATCGAAAATCTGAGTCATACCGATTTTCTTACCGATGATTGCTTTTTGCATTTCTAAGTTTCCTCCTTATAGGTTATTGGTTGGCTGTGCCAACATGACCCTGTCTGCTTGTAGGTTGGTATCCGAGATCGGTTACAGCTTGATCTCAATATCAACGCCGGCAGGGAGTTCCAAGCTCATAAGAGCTTCGACTGTCTTGTTTGATGGTCTTAAGATGTCGATAAGACGCTTGTGGGTTCTGATCTCAAACTGCTCACGGCTGTCCTTATACTTATGAACAGCACGCAGAATGGTGACGATCTGCTTTTCTGTGGGGAGCGGAACGGGACCGGAAACTCTTGCGCCTGTGCGCTTAGCGGTTGCCACGATTCTCTCCGCGCTCTGATCGACGAGCTGATGGTCGTAACCCTTTAATCTTATTCTAATCTTTTCCTTGACTGCCATTTTCGTCGCCTCCTTAAAAATTTTGACGTCAGCGCCGTGTTGGGTACAGCGTCTGCGCCGGAATAGGCGGGCGTTTGCTTTGGAACATTTTCCTGCAACTCAGCCGGGTGTTTCCTCACCCTGCATTAAAAAACCCGTTTAACTATTCAGTTAACCGGGGGACGTTCCGAAAGCGCGCGAGCATAGCTATGGCAAAGCAACCCCATTGCCGCAGTTATCCTCATGTTTCATTGTAATCGCCCGGTTTAAAATCGGACATACTCCACGGAAAAACCGGCTTTTTTCAGCCGCAACCTCCCGCTTCATCGCATATCATTGTGCAGTCACGCAAGGTTTATTATACTGTAAAACCCCTGTTTTTGCAAGGTTTTTCACAAAATTTGGCTTAAATTTTTGGCATAGAACTTTTTGGTTGATTTAATTTATTTTTTGTGCAATGTGCTGCTATTGCCATTCGCGGACGTTTATTATATAATAATGGTAAGGCTTTGGTGCCTGCGGCACATTTTGGGGAGGTATATTAATGATACATGTTTATTACGGAGATGGCAAGGGCAAGACTACCGCAGCGGTGGGCTTGGCTATACGCGCGGCAGGCAGCGACATGCGCGTGCTGTTTGTACAGTTTTTAAAAACCGAGTTTTCGGGAGAGCGCGCTATCCTGAGCCACACCGATAAAGTCACCCTGACCACATGTCCTTTGGATTTGAAATTCACCTACGACATGACGGAGCAGGAAAAGCAGCAGACCGCCGTGATGTTCCGCAAGCTTTTTGACAACAGCGCTACCACCGCGCTGTCCAACCGCTATGACATGATCGTGTTTGACGAGATTTTCGACGTGATAAACGAGAAAATGCTCAGCGAATCGGAAGTGTTTGAATTTATAGCCAACGCGCCCAAGAGCTTAGAGGTAGTCATGACCGGACACAATCCGCCCGAGCGTTTTATGAACGCCGCAGATTATGTAACGGAATTCAAAAAAATAAAACACCCCTTCGACAAGGGCATTACCGGACGAAAGGGCATTGAGTTTTAATTATTTACTCCGCGTTTTTTACTCCGCGTTTTTTACTCCGCGTTCTTTGGGTCGCAGCACCGCTTACCGTCGGTGTTTCGCGAGACAGCTTGCTCTTTTCCGACGTTAGGGCAATGAAAACAACGTAAATCTAAAACAGGGCAGAAAGGTGTGTAAAAGCCTTTCTGCCCGATTATTATATTATATTATTTTTGCAGCGCCTCTTTTGTTGCGTCCACAATGATGTTAAGCCCCTTCATCAGGAGGGTGTCCTCAATTACAAGCGGAGGCATGATTTTTAATACCGCGCCGTCTCTGCCCGCGCACTCACAGATAAGGTTCTGCTCAAAGCATTTTTCGATGATCTTTTCGGAAAGCTCGGGATCGATCTTGCTGAAATCAATACCCCAGATCAAGCCCATGCCGCGCAGCTCAAGACGGTCGTCAAGAGAGATAACGTTTTCGGTAAGGAAGGTCTTGACGAGCTCACCCTTGCGGCGGGTCTCGGCTTCAACGTTGTTTTCGAGCAGCCACTCAAAGGACGCGGTGCCGGCGATAAACGAAAGCTGGTTGCCGCGGAAGGTGCCGTTATGCTCGGCAGGCTTCCAGAGGTCGAGCTCCTCCTTGAGCAGGACGATTGACAGGGGCATTCCCAAGCCGCCGACGGATTTGGAAAGGATGACCATGTCGGGCACGATGCCGGCACGCTCAAACGAGAAGAAGGTACCTGTACGGCAGCAGCCGACCTGAATGTCATCAACGATCATGAGGATGTCGTTTTTATCGCAGAACTCGCGGACGTCGCGCAGGAATTCGTCAGTAAAGGGGCGGATGCCGCCCTCAGCCTGCAGGGTCTCCATGATGACGGCGGCAGGCTTATCTACGCCGGAGTGGTCGTCGTCGAGCAGGGTCTGCATGTACTTAATAACATCGAGTCCCTCGAACATATAGGGAGCCGGGATGTGGGTCACGTCGTTCAGGCTTGCGCCCGCTCCGTTACGGGCGTACATCTCGGAGGTGAGCGACAGCGCGCCTAAGGTCATGCCGTGGAAGCAGCCCATGAACGCAAAGATATTGCGTCTGCCCTTGTTTTTGCGCGCGAGCTTGATCGCCGCCTCAACGCCGTTTGTACCGGTGGGACCGCAGAACTGGATCTTGTAGTTCAGTCCGCGCGGCTCAATGATCTTCTTTTCGAGCGTTTCAATAAAGTCGCGCTTTGGCACGGTGTACATATCCAGCGCGTGAATGATGCCGTCTGTCATAAGATAATCGACCATCTTCTGCTTTATGTAGGGATTGTTGTGACCGTAGTTCACCGCACCCGCGCCGCAGAAAAAGTCTATGTATTCATTGCCGTCCTCGTCGGTGATCACCGCACCCTTGGCGTTTGTGAACACCTTGGGAAAGTGTCTGCAATACGAACGGACAACGGACTCATATTCCTCAAAAGTTTTTGTATTCATATTCATATGCCCTCACAGTTCTCTATTATTTATCTTCTGTTTCTTCACCATATTGTACGCAAAACGGCGGGATTTGTCAAGCGGTATTGACGCGAAGCTGTAAATATCCTGCCAAACAGCCGTGCATCATTGCGTCAAGCTGATCGGGGTCGTCAGGCAAGATAACAAGCACCTGGTCGCCCGCCCTCAGCAGGTAACCGTCGTTGCCTGCCTCGTTTTTCAGTTTTTTGCATTCATCTATATCCATATCCTTTATGGCGTTGGACATCACGATTTTGACGCTCCGTTTATCGTCAAGCGCCAGACCGCCGATGACGAACACCAAATCACATTCGTAAAACGCCTCGGTAAGCCGTTCGCCCAGGCTGTTGCCGTCGGTGGCAAACAGCGCTCCGGACACGTTAAGTCCCAAGCCCTCCACGCTTTTTCGCAGCGCTTTTTCACAATAGGAGGTTTTCCTTGCGGCGTAAAACACTATTCTGCAATTCATGTTACCCTCCTTAGTTCCTTGCGTACTCGGGCTTTAGCTTAGGCTCAAAGTTCGGCGCAATGACCATATTGTAGGTGACCTTACTTGAATCCAGCTGCCAGCCCTTAAAGATATAGTCGTAATACTTATCGCTCGGCTTGGTGGGATCCTTCGGCTTCTTTGCAGCCTTGCCGTATTCGACCTTTTGCTCGCTGATGGTGGAGCCGTCCCAGTTGATGAACTTCACCGTACAGTACACTATAGGTTTGGTGGTCGGCTGCGTCCTCCGCGCCGTACTGCCCGTCGTGTTGCCGGAGGTGGTGGGCGCCTTGGTCGTAGGCGGAGCAGTGGTTCCGTGACCGTCGGTTTCCTGAACCTTTTGATTCTTAAAACGGAACTTGCCGTCGTACCAGTTGATCTGCTTGCTTGTATACGCCTTGCTGAAGTCCGTCACGGTCGGACGGGTGCCGCCGTGCGAATTGTAGTAAACCTGCGGCCATACGGCGTTTGAGTTGAGCGACGCTTTCTTAACGTCCACCTTGGCGCTCTCGCCTATACGCACTCTGCGCGCTACGATGACCGTTCGGAAGTTTGTAAACTCATACGAGCAGGTAGACAGCGTCAGCAGCTCGTCGTCCTCGTTAACGGTAACGGGACAGTTGATCAGCGAGCGGACACGGACGTTGTAGACATAATTCATAAAGTCCTTTTCGTTTTGGAAGTCGCCGATCATATAGTTAAAGAACTCACCGTGGCTTGACAGCGTGTTCGTTTTGAACACGGAAATTATCTTGTACTGCCCGTCCGCCTGCGGCGTGTCAAACTCGATTACGGGAACCTTTTTGTAGAAGTCGAGGTTGCCCGTCGTACCGCCGTAATTCATCAGGCTGCCGAACATGGAGCCGTCGTTCATATGGTGCGCGTGCAGCACCACGTTTTTACAGTCGGTACCGTTTTTGCAGCGATAATCCAAAAATACGCTGCCGTAGGAATCATACTCGTTTTTATAGTTATGGTTGAGGTAATATTGGCTGTTGCGGTCGTCCTCCTTGTGCCACAGCACAGGATAATCGATCGGAGTTTCGTCGACCTTCAGCCAGCCCACTATTTCTTTATTGATCTTTTTCAGAGCGTCCCAGTCGATACCCTTGTCCTTTTTGGTGGGCTTGCCGTCCTCGTCATAGCCGTGGGCAATACGCTGGATCTCTCCGTTTATCTGCGCGTTGCGCAGGCTGAGGAAGATCATGTTGTAGAACAACAGTCCCAGCGCCGCCAGGAAAACCAAAAATGCCGCTATAACCACGCATTTACGGGTGACCTCTTTTTTATTGTCGCTGCGCAGGGGGATAAAGCGGTTGGCAAAGCCGGTTTTTTCGGGAATGTATTTTTTATCGCTGAAGCCCTCGGGATAATCGTTTGCCGAATTCTCAAAGATCTCGGTAGTACGTGCCGCTGCCAGTGCCGCGATCTCGTTCATATCGTGACCCGTCAGCATCTCCTTGGGCACTGTGGCAACGCGGATACCCTTATACATGAAGCAGTAGCCGCAATAGCCGTTGCCGAAATCACCCAAGGAAAAGACCTTTGCCTTTTTGCGGGTCAGCAGGAAGCTGTCCTCGAGCTCCTTAAGCTCCTCGGGCGAAACCTTGTTTATTTTTGCTTCCTTGATAGCTTTGTTTCGTTTTTTCCAGTAATCCTTGGGAGCAGGTTCGTTTTCGCCGCGCTCGGCTGACACGATAGTCTCCACAAAGTATTTTTTAAACGACTTGCTGTCGCGTGTTTTCAGCGCGTTGGCAATAATCACTACGTCGGGTTTGTTATCCGATTTGGCGATCTTATCCAGCGTGCCGTTGATTGCCGTGGGGTGAAGTAAGGTTTTTTTGATGTCGTTCAGCGTAAAACCGTATTCGCTCAGCTTTTGTCTGAGCTCCTCCCGGCGATCGGGCAGCGTGTCAGTTTCTTTCTTTTTGCTGACAGAAATAATTTCTATATACACTCATGCCCATCCTTTCAAATACCGAATGTTGCGTATCAATAGTTTATATAAGTAGTTTTTAAGTTTTGAAGCGCGTCCTCTATCAGTTCGTCAAAGTGCGCCTGCTCCTGCGCCTGCTTTACAAACTTAAGCACCGGCTTTGTGCGCGGATGTTTGGGAGTAAACACCGTGCAGCAGTCCTCGTAAGGCTCAATGGAGGTTTCGTAGGTGTCGATCTTATAGGAGATGTCGATGATCTCCTGCTTGTCCATACCGATAAGCGGACGGAACACCACCATATCGGTAGCCTCGTTGGTGCAGCCCAGCGCGCCGATGGTCTGGCTCGCAACCTGACCTAAGCTTTCGCCCGTGATAAGCGCCGCGCAGTCGTTTTCGCGCGCTATACGCTCGGAGATCTGCATCATCAAGCGGCGCATGATTATGGTAAACAGCTCCTCGGGGCAGTCGTCGCGCAGTTTTTCCTGAAGCTTGGTAAAGGGAACGGTGTACATCTTCATGGGTCCGGCGTAACGGCTGACCTTTTCGAGCAGACGAACCACTTTTTCCTCCGCTCTCGGAGATGTGTACGGCGGACTGGCAAAGTGAACAGCCGTAAGCTTGATACCGCGCTTTGCCATCATATAAGCCGCTACGGGTGAGTCGATGCCTCCGCTTATCAAAATGACCGCCTTGCCGCCCGTGCCGACGGGGATACCGCCCGCGCCCCTGATGGGATTGGTGTGGATATACGCGCCGAAATCGCGGATCTCAACATAAACCGTCACATCGGGATCATGTACGTCAACCTTTAAATGCGGGAACGCGGCAAGGATAGCGCCGCCTGTTTCACGGCAAATTTCGGGGGATTTATAGGGGAATTTTTTATCGCTGCGCTTAGCCTCCACCTTAAAGGTCTTGGCCGCGGTCAACTGAGTTTTAAGATACTCCGGCGCGGTGGCAAGCACAGACTCAAGCGTTTTTTCCTCACACACAACGGCTCGGGAAAAGCTGACCAAGCCGAACACGCGCGAAATGCAGTCGCACGCCTCGTCTAAATCGACATCCTCGTCGAGTGGCTTGACTATCACCGTAGACTGCGCCGAGGTGACCTCAAAGCGGCCTACGGGCTTTAACACATTTCTGATATTTCGTTTGAGCACGTCCTCAAACTGGCGGCGGTTGAGTCCCTTTAAGACGATCTCGCCGTCCTTCAACAGTAAAATTTCTTTCATATACCTTAACCTTATCAATTAATTATCAACGATGAGCTCTGATCCGCAAGCCCTGAGCGACTCCGCTGCAAAGCGCGTCTACGTCCTCTTTTGTGCTGTACTTGGAAAAGCTTATCCTCAGCGCGCTGTCGGCGCGTTCTCTGCTCAGTCCCATCGCGTCCAGCACGTAGCTCGGCTTGCCCTTTGCGCAGGCGCTTCCGGATGATACATACACACCGAGCGCCTCAAGGTGATGGAGCATGATCTCGCTGCGGATCCTGCCGGCGGAAAAATTGAGAACATACGGCAGCGCGTCGTCGGGTGAATTGATCGTCACACCCTCTATCCTAAGCAGCTGTTCTCTGGCGTATAGGTTTAGTTCGCTCACTTTTTCGGCATTCGCGGCGATATCGAATTCATCGCAGGCAATGCCGAACGCCGCAATAAGCGGTATTGCTTCGGTGCCGGGGCGAACCTTCTTTTCCTGCTCGCCGCCGTACTGACGCGGAACGAGCCGCACGCCCTTTTTTATATATACAGCGCCGCACCCCTTGGGGGCGTGTACCTTGTGACCGCTGACGCTGATTATATCAGCGCCCAGTCTGCGTGCCTTGACGTCCGTTTTGCCGAACGCCTGGACCGCGTCGGTGTGACAAAGCACAGCGCTGTTTTTAAGCCTTGCCGCTGCAAATATATCCGATACGGGCATTATTGCGCCGGTTTCGTTGTTTACGGTCATTACCGAAACAAGAACTGTCTCGCTGTTAACCTGCTCTGCTACGTCCTCGGGATGAATTTTTCCGTCGGAGCGCGGAGCGACTTTTGACACCGTAAAGCCTTCTGCCTCAAGCCGCTTTGCGGCCTCCATCACGCTGCTGTGTTCCACCGCGGAGATCACAAGCTTTTTGCCTCGCCTCTGCGCCGAGTAGCACGCTCCAAAGAGCGCAAGGTTGTTTGCCTCGGTACCGCCGCTCGTAAAGAACACTTCGTCCTCGGCAGCGCCCAAACGCGCGCCGACGGACTTTCGAGCCGCGCGCAGCTCGTTTTCCGCACGAAGTCCCATCATATGCAGTGAGGAAGGGTTGCCGTAGTTGCGTGTCATTATCTCCAAAGCCTTTTGAGCGGCGTTGGGTGATACGACTGTAGTCGCGCTGTTATCAAGATAATGCTCCAACATATTCTCCCTCCCCGGCGCAGCATCTGAAACGGAATTATATATTTATAGTTACACATACTATATTATACAACAGCACCAAAAAAAAATAAAGTGAAAATTTAAACATAAATCAAGTTTTTCCGTCAAGAATAAAGTCAAGAGCGCACAAACACAAAAACACAAGGAGTGAACACGTTGGTTACACCAAAGGAATACGACCGTATAGTTCAAAAAAGCAGCCCTAAAAGCAACTCCGCCGTCAACTGCGCAAAAGCATTTTTCTTCGGCGGAGTAATATGTACAGCGGGGCAGGGGATCTTTGAGCTTTTCCGCCTGCTGCGGCTTGAAGAATCCGCGGCAAGGACGCTGACCTCTGTATCCATGATTTTCATCGGAGCGCTGCTGACCGCGCTTGGAGTATACGACAAGCTGGCGCGTCACGCAGGAGCGGGAACACTGGTTCCGATCACGGGATTTGCAAACGCGATGGCGGCGCCTGCCATTGAGTTTAAAAGCGAGGGCTTTATTACAGGCGTGGGAACAAAGCTGTTCGCCATTGCAGGCCCGGTTATAGTCTACGGCACAGGCGCGTCGGTGCTGTACGGTGCTATACTTTGGATCATGCACATGTTCGGATTAACGCTTTTTTGAGCAATAATACAACAGGGAGTCCAAAAAAGGACTCCCTTCAGTTTGTCGAAAAACTATGTTTTCTGTTTTGATGATGGTTAGATTTTAAGCAAACGTCGTCAAGGCTCCTTTACAAAAGGAGCTGTCGCGCCGCTTTGCGGCGTGACTGAGGATTCTCACGTGCCGATATTTTCTATAAGTCCGCTATTATTCGATATGTCAAACGTATTGTTTATCGGGTAATGTTCAATGTAACAGTAAAGCACCTGCCATGGGAATCCTCCGTCATTTCGCAGAGCGAAATGCCACCTCCTTTCGTAAAGGAGGCTTCGGTGCCTTTGTCAAATGTTGTTATGTAAATCTTTTCGTATCGGCTTTTTCAACAGTCTGCATGGAGTCCAAAAAAGGACTCCCTTATCAGCATTACGATATTTTATTTTAGAGTCATGGTTTTGCGCCGATGATCTTGCTTCCGTCAAACGGCAGAAGGGACTTGATGCTGTCCCACTCCATTGCCCGGGTGTCAACATTGATTATGTACCACATGCTGTCGCTCATTTCAAGCGAAAAAACGACCTTACCCATATTCATCGCGCCAAAATATACATTGCCCGTAAAATCAGCCTTGCCGTTGACGTCGCCTGTGGTGATCGATGTATCCCTGACCTCGATCTTGTCGATACCCAGTACAAATTTGGAGTATTCAAGCGATTTGTCCACCACGCTATATGAGTTGGGCGGCGTTCCTCCAAACATGGTTCCGAACCCGGAGGTTGTGGTTTTGAGCTTTGATTCCATCTCATTCTTTACCTCGGGCTTAAAGCAGTTGAAAAACGCCTTGCTGTTATTGTGGTTGAGGGCGTTCACCGCCACCCTGACCGTCGCCTCCGGCTCGTGCTGTGGACCGCTGTCGTCAAACCATCCGAACACGAACATTCCCAGCGCTACGATAATTGCCGCTGCCACCATTACCGCTCCCAACACGGCGGCAACGCGCAGGGGCTTTTTGTTTTGGCTCGGTTTATTTGCGGTCCTTGACCCGGCAAACATTTCGTTACGCTCATTGAACATCATGTTTTGCTGAGTAGGAGCGCTGTTTTTTTCAAACACCTGAGTATTACCGTCGATTTGAAACTGCCGGACGCTTTCGGGGCCCCGGTCTGTTTCCTCGCCGGTTACCTCGGAATAGTTACCGCTGATTATCGCGCCGCATACGCCGCAGTATTTGCGACCTTCTTCCGCTTCATTTCCGCAATAAATACATTTCATGCCGTCTCCCCCTCTTTTCCGTGCACTGCCGCGCGGATGTTTTCCTCATTCAGATTTTCACCGATCACGATGATTATATCCTGTCCGTTGTCCACAGGCTGCATCGCGGTATCGCTGCGCGTAGCGTTGACCTCCAGCCATCCGCCGTCCTGACGCACAAAGCCCTTGACACGGAACACCTTACCGCAGTTTTCGCTGTGCATCAGCAGGTCGATTACCGTCAGCAGCCCTTGTTTATCAATACTGAGGTTCATAAAATACAATGTTGTAAACGGCACATCGTCGCTGCCGAAACGTTTGACAAAACGCTCGCTTCGATATCCGCAGCGTGACAGCGCGTCAAAATCATCATCCGTCAGGCTGTTCCAGTCCTTAGTAAGCACCTCGTCCATTGTAAAACGGCGCGGACATCCCACCTGCTCCAACGCGGAATTGAGCCTGAGCAGGGTGTTGTTCATTTCCTCCGGCGTGGCAAGCTGCGCTTTACTCAGCACTACTTTTCCCGCAACAGCCGCCTGAGAAGCCAGCAGATACGCTCCGCTATCCGAAAGCTCGGACTCCAAGCCGGAATCTATCACGGTTATAACGCTGCCGGGCTCATACCAGCGGTCGAGCGGACTTTCGTGGAGCACATCAAAGAACTCGTCAACATCAAAGATACCGGAAGGCTCGATCAGCACACGATCATAGCCGCTCATACCAAGAGCGATCATCTTGGTTTTAAAGCGGCGGCTGTGACAATCCGCGTCGCACGCGCCCGCAACCATTTCCAGTCCGCAGTTTTCGCCCTGAAGCTCTCCGAGCATCATCATGTCAACATTGACAGCGCCGTAATCGTTTTCCAAAATACCGATGCGAAGTCCCCGGCGCATAAGATATGAAGCATACTTTTTTATAAACGTTGTTTTTCCGGAGCCTAAAAAGCCCGTGATCAGATCGACCGGGATCATGCCTGCTCCGCTGCCGACAAAGCCTGACAGAAGTTACCTATTTTTGCGTCAACGTCCGCTTTGTTCTGTTCCTTGGGCTCGGTAAGCGTCATTTCCGCCGCAAATGACTCGACGTCCAACAGCTTTTTCAGCTTGGCAAACGCCTTTTGATCTCCGCTTCCTTTAAAGCACACAAACGCCGCCATGCGCTTTTGCCGCAGCGCCGAACGGTTGTCCTCAATAAAAGTGCGCAGAGGCGGAGCAAAGGTGCTCGCCCACACCGGAGTGCCGAATATTACCGTATCATATTTGTCCGCTTCAAAAACATACGGCTGCAGCTTGGGCTTGTCACCCATCACAGCGCTCTTGCCGCCCCAAAAATACTTTTTAAAGCCCTTATCCGGATAATCCTTTTCCACCTGCAGCGGCAACATGTCCGCGCCTGTCTGCTCAGCTATCCGCTTTGCCGCAAGCCCGGCGTTTCCGCTCATGGAATAGTATACGATCAATGCTTTCATATGATCCCCTCCAAAATAAATATAGAATAATTATACTCCGATTTTTCCGAAATTCCAATAGCTGCGAAGGGATTTTTTAAAAAATATGCTTATTTTAACACAGTATTTCCGTATATCATTGACTTTTTTTGTAGAATCTATTAGAATAATAGTGAATTTAAGGAGATGATTATATGAGAGAGGATTTGGAAAGAACACAGTCTGTAAACAACTTCGATATGTACCAAAACAATCAGCAAGGCTATTATTCCTCCGGCTATCAGGATAATTACAGCAACAACTATCAGGACAACGGCTATAACGGTTATCAGCCCCAAAACAACGGCGGCTCAAACAAGGCGATAATTATTGTCATCATCATCGCTACCGTCATCATACTTGCCCTGGGCGGCGTTGTTACCTTCTTTTTGCTGAACAACGGCAAGTCTGAACCCAAGGAGCCCATGACCACAACCGAAGTAACGACAACCGTTGCCGCAACCGAGGCAGAAACTCAGGCTGCCACAGTCGCAGTTGTAAACGTTGAGGGCGCAAAAGAAAAAGACGCTTATTTAAAGCTTAACGAGGCAGGCATCAGCTACACGGTCTCCCGTCAGACGAGCGACGACGTTGCCGAGGGCTATGTCATAAGCCAAAGCCCCAAGGACGGATATATAAAAAAGGACGAAAAGCTGACCCTGTATATTTCCAAGGGCTCCGGCAAGGCGTCCTCGCAGTCGTCCGAGCAGGCAGTCACGGCGGCGCAGTCATCCGTCACCCCCGATCCGCCTTCACCGCCGCAGCGTACGATTTCATCATCGGACTATATACTGCCGTATGCCGACTCCAGACGGTATACCGAAAGCGAGATAAAAACACTATCAAAATCCGAGATGAACTATGCTCTGAATGAGATCTACGCCCGTGAAGGCAGACTGTTCAAGGATCAGCAGCTACAGAATTATTTCAACAGCAAGTCGTGGTATCACGGCTACATTGACCCTGCCACCTTTGACAGCGATATTCCTGCGCACCTGAACACCTACGAGCGTTACAATGTCGATTTGATCGTGCGCGTTGAAAAACAACTCGGTTACCGTTAAATGAGGAAAATGCTATGAGCAAACTGTGTTACAATTGCATGAAGCCGCTTGATGAAAACGGCGCGTGTCCTTACTGTCGCTGCCCCGAGCAGGGAGCCCGCGCTCCGTATCACCTTGCGCCCGGCACGCTGATCGACGGACGCTATATAATAGGGCGCTCGCTTGGTGAGGGCGGGTTTGGTATTACCTACATCGGCTTTGACAGCCGCCTTAACCGCCGGGTCGCGGTAAAAGAATACTATCCCTCCGGCGTTGCCAACCGTCAGAACGGCGGCAACAGCAGCATTATCATAACGCAGGGTAAGGAAGGCTTTTTTGACCGCGGCAAAAACAACTTCCTGGACGAGGCGCGTTCGGTTGCGCGGTTCACAAACGAAGAAGGTATTGTAGACGTATATGACTTTTTTGAAGAGAACAAAACCGCCTACATTATTATGGAGTACATCGAGGGCATCAACCTAAAGCAGCATATACGCCGCAACGGTACTATACAGCCGGCTGTTCTTATAGAGATGATGCTGCCCGTTATGCGTTCCCTGAGCAACATGCACAGCGCGGGTATTATTCACCGCGACATAAGCCCCGACAATATTATGTACACCACCTCACGCAAGCTAAAGCTGACGGATTTCGGCTCGGCGCGGTATTTTGCCAACGAGGAACGGGAGCTGTCTGTTGTATTGAAGCACGGTTACGCACCGGTGGAACAGTACACCTCTACCGGACGTCAGGGACCGTACACCGATGTATATGCCATGTGCGCCACTATTTACAACTGTATTACCGGCAGGCCTCCTGTAGACAGCTTAGACAGACAGATACAGGATACCTTGATCCCGCCGTCTCAGCTCGGCGTGCCCATCTCTCCCGTTCAGGAAAGCGCCTTGATGCACGGCTTGGCGGTGCGCTATGAAAACCGCTGCCCGGATATGCATACGCTGATCGGTGAAATTACGGGTCGGACTCCCTATATCAACCAATTCTACGGCGCCGGCAACATGACGCGCACGATGTCCGCCGAGGATAACTTCATCAACAACAACTACCACCAAAACGGCGGCTATCAAAACACCGGCTATTACAACGGTCAGCCGCCCCAAAAGCAAAGCAACACGCCGATTACCGTCGCCATCGTGATTTCATCAGTCGCGGTTGCCGTTATGCTGACCATCGTCTTTTTCCTGCTGTTCAGCAGCAATAACTCAAGCGAACCGACTGCGGAGACCACTGCTGCCGAGGTCACCACCGACGATTCATCCGGCAACGGTATTTCGCCGGTAACTACGGAAAAGCCCACGGAGGCAAGTAAAACCGAAACTCCTACTCCTCCGGAAAAGGAACGTGAGGAAAGCTCAAAGGCAGAGAGCAGTGAGGTTCAGAGCTCTACTTCAAAATATCCTGACTTAGGGCTGTCGCACTCAGAGGTAGACTCTATTTGCAAGGATATTGGAAAGCAATGGCGAAGTACCTCCGAATTAAACCAAGCCGATGAAAAGAAAAGCGGCTGTTATGATGTGTCGCGGTATCAGTTTTACGGCAACTACGCTAAATTCCGCGCAACCGACGGCTCCTACCGCATCAACACTCCCGGCGACCGCTGGGACGACGGCAGAAGCGACCGAACCGTTTACTATTATACAAGCGACGGCGTACTCTATTTTGCCTTTTCAATAATGGACGACCATGAGTACCGATACTACATTTATAATAACCAAATCATCAAATATACCTACGCCGAAGGAAAGGGCGCAAGTCAAAAGAAATATTACTGCGGCGACAGTGTGATCTCCGACGATATGAACGACGATTTGCTCGGAGGTGCTCAGGCGGCAAAAGCCGCATGTTCTGAATAAACATAAACCAAGGGGTCGGCTTTGAGCCGACCCCTTGGTTTTGGTTGATCAATTTAATTATTTAAGATATGTGCCGTTGGTGCCGATCTTGCCGGAGATTCCCTTGAAGCCGGAAGCGCAGCATACATATACACGCATGTTGCCCTTGCCGAGTCCGCTGACACTCAAGGTGCCGCCGGAAACCTGCTTTCTGTCACCTGTTACAGCGTCGATGTAGGTACCGTTGGGCAGACCGCTGAAGGTCGCGCCGCCGGAGATAGCTACGCATGCAAGGCTGTCTGTGCCGCCGCTTGTGTAACGGCGAACAAATGCCATGTTGCCGACTGACTTATACTGTCCCTTTTGCAGAGCGGGGATAGCACGTCTGATCTGGTTGAGCTGCTGTAAATGCTTTGCCAGAGGCTTAGACAGAGTGCTGTTGACCGTACCGCTTGCGGTATACTTACCAAAGTCGGTAGCGGTAACGGAGCCCTCGATGTTGTCGCCGAAGTATGCACGTCCTGTCTTGGACAGAGGCGCGTTAGGACCGACGTCGATTTTCTGACCCTTCTGGAACTCGATCTCGGAACCGTAGTAGATACAGGGGATACCGCGGAATGTCCACATCAGATCCATGTTCTCAGCCCATGCCTGCTCGCCGCCGATGTAACGAACATACTGGCAGAAGTCGGGGCTGTAGTCGTGAGAGTCAACATAGGTAACATTGTAGGTGGAATCGTTGAACGCGTGATCCTCGCCGAGCGCGGTGTTGTACGCCTTGCTTGCGTTCTCAAAGTTCCAGTGCATGGTAAAGTCGATAACGCCTGTACCGTTAGCCTTGGAATAATCGGGGTTATGATAGTTCATGCCGTTGAGAGTCGCGTTGGTGCTGGTGATCGGAACAGACTTGGTCTGATACTGACCGTAGTGCGACATGGATTTGGAGATGTTGGGACCGTTATGTGAGGAATCGGTTGACGGAGTCTTGCTCCAGTTGCCGATCCACTTGCTGTCGGTTTCCTTCCATGTGTAGAACCACGGGGAGTCGGACGCGCCGCCCTCGTTGATAAACTCACTCCAACGGGCGCAAACCTCGCCGAAGATGAAGAAGTTCGGGATGTTTTGGTAAGTGGGGAAGTACGCGCTGTTCAGAGTCCAGCGGTTGATGTGCTTTTCGGTATCAAGACGGAACGCGTCAACGCCCATCTCTACATACTGATGATATGCCTCGTTGATATAATCCGCTACGGGCTGGTTCTCGGTATTTACGTCACGGCAGTCGCCCTCGATGGAGCCGGTCTGCTCGGTGGACTGTCCCCAACCTGCGTTTTCGGGATCATGATAATATGCCTTGGAATTATACTTCTGGTTTCTGGTCGCCTGCATTACGTCCAGTCTTGCCTGGAACTGCTCGCCTGCGGGGAGGCTTGCGTAGTTGGGATAACCTGTTGCCATTTCGCTGCCGGGGATGATCTCCATGCAGTCGGCAGTGGCAAGATCCTTTTTGTAATTCTTCTTAAAGATCGGGCAAAGGAAAGCTTCACCCCAGTTGCCGGTATGGTTCCATACAACGTCCTGGATGATCTTCATGTCTTTTTCATGCGCAGCGTCGATGAGCTCCTGATAGGAAGCGCCGCTGGATTCGTAACGCGGATCGACGGTACTGAAGTCAAGCGCGTGATAGCCGTGATAGTCGTAGCCGGAGGCGTTCTCTACAACAGGAGTGATCCAGATCGCGGAAAAACCTAAAGCCTTTATGTAGTCAAGCTTCTGGATCAGACCCTTGAAGTCGCCGCGCCATGCAGGGTCGCTGTCCGGGTTGTTGGCTTGAGCATCGTCCCAGCAGTGAACGTTGTTCTGCTTGTCGCCGTCATAGAAACGAGTGGTCATGACGAAGTAGATGGAATCCTCACGCAGATCGGTTCTGTCCCACTCGGTGACCTGACTGGGATCGTGATTGTACCATCTGTTCTTTTTGTACCACCATTCGCCCGTTTCACGGGTGAGCTCCTCGCCCTGCTTGCCGTTTGTTACCATCATAAAGTTGATCTTGGTAACGTTGGCAAAGGTGTACTTATAGAAGTTGTTGCCTTCCGAAGTCATCTTGGGGCCGGGATAGCTTGTGGTGATGTTTTGCGGCAGGCTGTTCCAATAGTAAATATTGGGTGCACCTTCCTCGCTGTAAACGTGGACGGTGATGCCGCCTGCGCTGACGGGCTCGTCTGCGTTATCCGCGGAAGCGGCAGTTACCGATACAATGCCAACCGTCGCCAGCACGCAAACAGCAAGAAGCAGCGCAAGAATCTTTTTTGCATGTGCCATTGATACTCCTCCTTATACAATAAGAATAATAAATACGATAACTATACAATATATATTATATGTTACATGCAGTGGCTTATTTTTCTTTTTTGGAACAATAAATTTTCTTGAGCGCCAAAAAATCATCACAAAATTTATACATAATCAACAAAGCAACTTGTCAACATTTATTCCTTGTTAAAATGTTAATTTCTCCGCTTTTATGTAGGTTGTGTGCTATTCTTCAAGCTCATCAAAATCGGGACAAGCATTTACAAGCAACAAAAAGCGGCCTCCTAAGAAGCCGCTTAAAAGCTTATTTCAATTAACCGAGTACTCTTACCTTGAGCACACCGTCGATAGCAGTGAGCTTGCTTTCGTCCACGTCGCCTGTTACATCAACGATAGTGTAAGCGTAGTCGCCGCGCGCCTTGGTTGCGCTGCCTGCAACGCCGGAAACCTCCGCGAGCACTGCCTTTGCAATATCCTCAACGTTCTTGCTGAGTACGCATACGCGCTTTGTGCCTGCCGCGCGCTCCAAGCTGAGGCAGGGGAAGTTAACGGAATTGACAATGTTGCCGTTCTCGATGTAATCCTTGATCTGGTTGCATGCCATAACAGCACAGTTGTCCTCGCTTTCGGGAGTGGAAGCGCCGAGGTGAGGGATTACGATAACGCCATCTTCACCGAGGATAGAATCATTGCCGAAATCGGTCACATACTTGGCGACCTTACCGGTTTTGAGCGCGGCCAGAACAGCGTCGGTGTTGACTAAACCGTCACGGCTGTAGTTAAGGATGCGCACGCCGTCGCGCATTTTTGCGATCATGTCGGCGTCTACCATATCTTTGGTAGAATCCATCAGCGGAACATGAACGGAGAGGTAGTCGCAGTTGACCATAACGTCCTCCGCGTTGTCCTTGATTTCAACTGCGGGATCGAGCTTTGCTTTGTTTGCTTCGCTGAGGAAGGGGTCAAATCCGATAACGTTCATGCCTACGGCAACTGCAACGTTAGCAACCAGAATACCGATTGCGCCCAGACCAACAACGCCGAGTGTTTTTCCGGTGATTTCGGGGCCGACAAACTGGCTCTTGCCTTTTTCGACCTTTTTGCCCATTTCGTCGCCGGTGCCCTTGAGGGTCTTTGCCCATTCGATACCCTCAACTACCTTACGGGAGGAGAGCAGCAGACCTGCCAAAACCAGCTCCTTTACGGCGTTAGCGTTAGCGCCGGGGGTGTTGAATACGACGATACCCTGATCGGCACATTTGTCCTTGGGGATATTATTGGTACCGGCGCCTGCTCTTGCAATAGCAAGCAGGTTGTCGCCGAATGTCATGTCGTGTATTGCCGCGGAACGAACCAGAACCGCGTCGGGATTCTGCACTTCGTCGCCGCAGGTGTAGTTGTCGCCCAAACGGTCGGTGCCGACCTTGGCGATCTTATTTAAGGTAAGTACGTTGTACATTGTCATCATCCTTTGTCATATAATACGGGCGACTGCGAAAGCCGCCCTGTTTTTTACTTTATTGTAGCAGTATTGCTTGTTCTCGCCGTTTATCGCATATATTGAAAAGCTAACGTAGCGATAGGCGAGAGAATGTGCCCACCGGCACTTAAGTGTTGTCAGCCTCAAACTGCTTCATGAAGGCAACCAGCTTTTCAACACCCTCGTAGGGCATTGCGTTGTAGATGGAAGCTCTCATGCCGCCGACGGTGCGGTGACCCTTGAGGTTTACGAAGCCTGCTTCGGTGCTCTCCTTAACAAACTTTGCGTCCAGATCGGCGTCGCCTGTTACGAAGGGAACGTTCATCAAAGAACGGTCCTCAGGAACAACGGTGCCCTTGAACAGCTTGGAGTTGTCGAGGAAATCGTAGAGAAGCTTTGCCTTCTTCTCGTTGCGCTCCTTCATCTTTTCCATGCCGCCGATGTCGTTCTTGATCCACTCGAGCACGAGCTTTGCTACATAGATAGCGTAGCAGGGCGGTGTGTTGTACAGTGAATCAGCGTCGGCATGCGTCTTGTAGTTGAGCATGGTGGGAGTGATATCCATTGCGTTGCCGATCAGATCCTCGCGGACGATAACGATGGTAACGCCTGCGCCGGACATGTTCTTTTGAGCGCCTGCAAACAGCAGACCGAACTTGGAAACATCCAGAGGCTCGGAAACGATGCAGGAGGAGATATCCGCTACCAGCGGAATGTCGCCTGTATCAGGCAGCTCGTGGTATACGGTGCCGTAGATGGTGTTGTTGAGGCAGATGTATACATAGTCTGCGTCCTCACGGAACATAGATCTGTCGGTTTTGGGGATGTAGGTAAAGGTCTTGTCTGCGGAGGAAGCTACCGCAACTGCGTCGCCGTAACGCTGCGCCTCCTGCAAAGCCTTTTTCGCCCACTGACCGGTAACGATGTAGTCAGCCTTGTTGTTTTTGTTCATCAGGTTAAGCGCTACCATAGCGAACTGGGTGGAGCCGCCGCCCTGGAGGAACAGTACCTTGTAGTTGTCGGGAATGTTCATTACTTCTCTGAGAAGCGCCTCGGCGTCCTTGATGATCTTATCATACGCCTTGCTGCGGTGGGACATTTCCATTACGCTCTGACCGGTACCCTGATAGTCGAGCATCTCTTCCGCTGCCTTCTTCAATACGGATTCGGGCAGCATGGACGGACCTGCGGAAAAATTATAAACTCTTGCCATGTCTTAAAAACTCCCTTTTCTATTAGCTTGGGCTGACCGTAGTAATAACAGAAAGCCCGATTATAACACGATTCAAATTATACGCCTTTTAAAAACCAATGTCAATAATATAAGGCGGATTTAGTTAAAACTTTAACAATTGCGACACAATAGCCAAATCACAGTGCAAATTATAATGTGATTTCACCAATGGTGTTCAGAATATCTTCCTTCATGCGCAGCGCCTCGGCTCTGGCAGCCTCGGCAAAGTCATCCTCTGTGAGCCCCTGCTTTTTCCACGCGCACATAATGCCGCGGCTGGAATTGATGACAGCGCCTAAGCCGTTGCTGTCAAATGCGTTCTTTGCGTCCTGAGCACCGCCGCCCTGAGCGCCGTAGCCCGGCACGAGGAAGAAGGTGTGCGGCGCCTTTTGGCGCATCTCCGCAAGCTGGTCGGGATAGGTGGCGCCGACTACCGCGCCGACTCCGGAATAGCCGTATTCTCCGGGAAGCTCCTCTCCCCAGCTTTCACACATTCTGCCCATCTGCTCATATACGGTCGCGCCGTCCTCAAGCTTTTTATCCTGAAGCTCGCCTGAGCTGGGGTTTGAGGTTTTGACCAGAACAAAAATACCCTTGTCCTGCTCCTTACAAACGTTAACGAGAGGCTTGATGCCGTCGGTTCCCAAATAACCGTTCACGGTGAGCGCGTCCGCGCCGAAGGCGGAGATTTGCTCGCCTGCTACATCGGTGATACCCAAATGAGCGGTAGCGTACGCCTCCATGGTGGTTCCGATGTCGTTGCGCTTGCCGTCGGTGATGACGAACATGCCCTTGCTCTGCGCGTAGGCGATGGTCTCGGCGAGGGCTTTTACACCCTGCCAGCCGTACATTTCATAGTACGCCGCCTGCGGCTTGATAGCCGGTACGATATCATAGATCTTGTCGATGATAGCTTTGTTGAACTCGAGCAGCGCAGCCGCTGCGCCCTCTAAGGTTTTGCCGTATTTGGCAAAGCAAGCGTCCTTGATAGAAGCAGGAACATAGTCGAGCTTGGGGTCAAGACCGGCTACTGTGGGGTTTTGCATTGCGGCGATGCCCTTGATTAATCTGTCAAATGCCATGTTTTTTCCTCCGTTATGAATTGATTATATCATACAGATCGTTGGCGAATTTATAATAATCCGTTCGATTGTCGTTGACAAACTGAATAGCCGGACGGGGATGGGTGTTGTACTGACCCGTGAGCATATAGGGGATGTCATAACCCCACTTAACGCCCTGCTCGCGCAGCTGGTTCATGTGGTTTTGAATGAAGCGGATGATGGGATTCACCTTGTACTTCGGGTTTTTAAGGAAGCCGAGCAGCAGCTCCAGAGAGCAGTTGCCTGCGCCTCTGCCCATGCCGTCAACCGTAGCGTCCAGATAGCTTGCGCCGTAAGCCATAGCGTCGATGGTGTTCGCAAACGCCAGCTGCTGGTTGTTGTGGGCGTGGATACCCGTTGACTTGCCGTATTTATCGGCGATCTCGCCGTACATCTCGGCGTAGCGTCTTGCTTCCTCGGGGTAGAGCGAGCCGTAGCTGTCTACGATATAGAAGCAGGAAACCGGGGTTTGACCGAGAATATTCAGAGCGGTCTCGATGTCCTCGGTACGCGCCTTGGACACCGCCATGATATTGATTGTGGTTTCGTAGCCCTGCTTTGCGCAGTACTCGATCA
>CAMHCD010000012.1 GCA_946183545.1 uncultured Clostridia bacterium | reverse complement strand
ACGGTATTGAAATCGTTTGGGTATCCGTTATTTGGATATCCGTTGTTCGGATAACCGTTGTTTGGATAGTTGTTATTATAATTATTCGGATTACCATCATATGGTTTTTTATCATATGGGGTTTTCTCAAACGGGTTTTTGTCGTTTGGAGTATTATTAAAATCCATCAAATCGCTCCTCTGTCATTATCTGTAAATATTATACTGTATTTTTCATAATGTTGCAATATTTTCTGAAAAATAATCATTTTTTTCATAAAAAATTTGCCGAATAAACAGGAGCGGATCCGAATTTGCATTTTGTTAAAACATTACACCTGTGTATCTGCTCGCGGGCATTTTTTCAAAGTCATATGCTTCGAGCTCATCCAGAGTGATATTAGCGTGAGCGCTTTCATGCACCATCAGGTTGGACCCGTTTGACTTGTCAGCGCCGATATGTATCGCCACTATAGGGGTGTTGGTACCGTAAGCATAACCGCACTCCCACGCGGTACCGCTGTCGCTGTAATTGCCGTGATACAGCATGACTACCACATCCGCCCAGTCAATAAACTTCTTGTCATTGATAAAAGTTTCGAGCGACCAACTTGGGTCTTTTGAGGTGATTTCGTCACGAACTTCATTGAGCCTCGGACTGAAAACACTGAATCCACGCCCGAAAAGAATCTTTTCCGCCCTTTCAAGACACTCCACTTCAAATTCATTAAAAAAAGGGCTTGCAATATAGATTTTAAGCTTTGACATTTGTATTCTCCTATGTTATGATAATAAGTATATAGTTGGCAACAGAAAAAGCACCCCAGTAAGGAGTGCTTTGATTGGAGGCGACAGGCGGATTTGAACCGCCGCATCAGAGTTTTGCAGACTCGTGCCTTACCACTTGGCTATGTCGCCGTAATTGATAACGAACTATATTATATCACCAAAGGGCAGATATGTCAAGGCATTATTTTGTTTTTTAACATCATTTTGTTTTTTGGCACTGATGAAATAATCTGTCATCCCGAACGAAGTTGAGTTATCTCCTGCTTAGGCAAGCCTCCGTTTTTACGGTCAGTGAGATTTCTACGCGTTGGTCGAAATGACACCTTAATCGATTGCATGCCGATTCGGCATTATATAAGGGTGTGGATAAAATGAAACCAAAATGAGAGACTTGGAACGCTACGCGCTTGAGTGTATGGAAGAACTCGACAGGCTGAACATCAAATACAGCCCTAATATCTCCTTTGTCATCAACACACGAGCAAAGGCGCGGTTCGGGTTGTGCGAAAGAATCGGCAACAGTTATGTTATTGAAATATCGCAGCTTTTGCTTGACGAACGCGTAGACGAAAAAAAGGGGCTGAAAAGCACCATTATGCATGAGCTGCTGCACACCTGCCGTGGCTGCATGAAGCACACGGGCAGATGGGCGGAGCTTGCAAAAACTGTCAACGAAGCCTACGGCTACAACATAAAGCGAGCCACAAATCCAACGGAGCGCGGGATCCCGGAGGAACTGCAGATCCCTGCAAAGTACCTTGTTCAGTGCGACGAATGCGGAGCGCTTATACCTCGGCAGCGGATGTCCGCGCTGATAAAACAGCCGGAAAAATACCGATGCGCAAAATGCGGCGGCAGACTGACAAGGATAAAATAACACCTCAAAACGATTGCGGTCGGAAAGACGGCTTTACTGTTAATGCCGTAGCTTTCCGACCGTGATTTATTGTATTACATACTTAAACAAATACATTATGAACATATGCACGGGATAGACGGCATAGAACATATACTGCCAAAATCTACCGCGAATAAAACCGCGTTTGCCGTTGTAAAAAGCGATCGGAACAAACGCCAGTCCTCCCACCCACAAGCTTGGCAGTACGGCGCTGCCTGCGACGGCACGTACCACAGGCATATTCCGCAGCATATACAAAAGGATGACAAAGCAATAGCCACGGCAGCTGTAGTCGGTTTTCAACACAAGCACCGCAACAAACAGCGACGAAAGCACAACAAAAAGCATGGCAGCGTTATCTTTAAAACGCTCTATAGCACACAGCGCCAGAAAACCCGCAAGCAGCGTAAACATAACGTTTTGCGTGCCGCAAAACAGCTTGCCTTCGTGAACCAAATTCCACGGCAGCTCGGAAACAACCGCCAGTATTGCAAGGCTGATCCCGTAGCGCTTTTTGTCGTGCGTATGAAGGAAACCCTCCACAAGCAAAAACGCAAACAGCGGAAAAGCGAGCCTGCCGATACTGCGCATACAGTAATAAAGCGTAACGTCGTGATTGAATACGCGGAACAGGACTATGCCTGCGTCCTGCAAAAAATTCGCCGCGACGTGGTCGATAAGCATGGTGAATACCGCGATCAGCTTCAACATACTGCCGCTTAATACACGGAAGCGTTCGGGTATCAGTCTTTGCTCCACAGCGTTATTCCCCTTCCTCGTATTCTACGGTTTCCGAAATGATCCTTTCATCGCTTTCGCGTGAACGCGCGTCTCCGTCGTCATCAAAAAATCTCTCATATACTCCGGAGGGCGTAAATATGCCTGTCGGGATCACCCGTGTCATATCGAGCACAACAAACAAAATCCCGAGCAGCACTATAACGCCTGCCGCGATCACAGCGACTATGGCAGCTTTATTCTTTTTCTTTCCCGGCACGGGCAACTGACGCTTGACAGACACGGGACGATTTCGGTACTCCTCGCTGTTACTGTCCAAAAAGCTTTTGCCACCGCAGTAAGGGCAGAGATTTTTGGTCTCCCCTACCACCTTGCCGCACTGTTTACAATACTTCATTTTATCTATTACCTGCTTATGATACAAAGCCGCCGCTGATGCGGCGACTTTAAATTTAAAATTTTACAATTACAGAATCTTTAAGCCCTGCAGCGCAGTTAGTATGTACATAAGGATGAACAGCGCCACAATAACCAGCATGATTGGATTGACCTTTTTAAGCTTACCCTTTGCGGTCTGAACGATAACGTAGGTGATAAAGCCAAACGCAATGCCGTCGGTGATCGACCAGAAGAACGGCATACCGACCAGTGTAAAGAAGCACGGCAAAGCGATCTCCAAATCACCCCAGTCAATATCCTTAAGTGAAGCGCACATCATAACGCCGACTATAATCAAAATCGAAGCGGTGGCCGCGGAGGGAACCAGACCTACTATGGGCGAAGCAAACAGCGCCACAACAAAGCAAAATCCTGTTACAGTCGAGGTAAGACCGGTGCGTCCGCCTGCCGCTATACCCGAAGTGGATTCTACGTAGGTCGAAACGGTGGAGGTACCGAAAATAGCACCGAAGGTGGTTGCAAGCGCGTCCGCAAGCATAGCTCTTTCTATCTTCGGCAGGTTGCCGTTTTTATCGAGCAAGCCTGCCTTATCTGCCGCGCCGATAAGCGTGCCGATTGTGTCGAACATATCAACCAGCACAAGCGTTATGAGCACCGCAAGCAGCGATGGTATGGGAGCGCCGAGCAGTTCACCGAAGCCGGTAAAGCACTTGCCGAACATAGAAAAATCAATTACGGGTACCCAGCTGGTAGGAGCGGTAACACCCATGTTGATGCCAAGACAAAACTGGAATATATTTCCTGCTACAGCGGTGATTATCATGCCGATAAACAGACCCGCCTTAACCTTTTGAATAATAAGAATAGTAGTTATGATCAATCCGAAAAGCGCCAGTAACACCTTGGGATCGGTAAAATTGGTCAAATCTACAGCTGTAGCCTGTGTGGGATTATCCTTTTGACCGGTAACAATGCCGACATTAGTAAAACCGATTATAGCGATAAACAAGCCGATGCCTGCCGACATAGCTTTTTTTAAGCTAAACGGAATAGCGTCAACTATCGCCTTTCTTGCACCGGTTACGGTAAGAAAGATAAAAAGCAGACCGCTGACAAAAACCGCAGCCAACGCAGCCGGAGCCGACAAGCCGAACTGTCCGCACAGCGTGTATGCAAAGATAGCGTTTAGTCCCAAGCCGGGAGCCTGAGCCAACGGGTAGTTTGACAACCAACCGATGAGCCATGTACCAAGTGCCGCACCGACGCAGGTTGCTGTGATTACCGCAGTGTCTGCCATACCCGTCGTCTTATGTCCGATAACAGTCGGGTTAAGGAAGATAATGTATGCCATAGTCAAAAACGTTGTGACGCCGGCGATTATCTCGGTCCTGATATTGGTACCGTGTTCCTTAAGATGAAACAGTTTTTCCAATTGAACGTCCCTCCTAATAAATTGTGAAAATATCCCTTATTACATTAATTATAATAAAATCCGACATTTTTTTCAAGTCAAAATGCCGGATTATTGTGTAGATTATTCGGTTATTTTTTCGTTAATAATATACAACTGCTTATTGCAGCTTGGAACCGCACTCAACGCAGTAGTTTACATCAGCGTCAGTGGTGGAGAATCCGCAAAGAGGACATCTCTTTACCTTGGCGCCGTCGGACACGGGAGCATCGCCCTCTTTCACAAGCGCGCCGCACTCCTCACAGAACACAGCACCGGGATTTAGCTTACTTCCGCAAACCTTACAAACAGTTTCCGCTTCCTCAGCGGGAGCTGACTGCTGCTCCGGATTTGCCGCAGTTTGTGCAGAACTCAAAATCATCGTCGATCGGTTCGCCGCAGTGCGGACATGTTTTTTCCTTTGGTTCGTCGGCAGCTTCCTGCGCACCGACTGCTTCCTCCAAAACTTCCTCGTTGATTTGCTCCTCAACGATTTGTATCTCCTCGGGTTCGGGCTCGGCGAAAACTTCCGGTTCTTCTTCCGGTTCGGGTTCAGGCTCCGGATCGGGCTCCGGAACCGCTTCTTCCTCTACAGGAGCGTCAACAGCCTTACCGCAGAAGTTACAGAAGCGCGAAATATCCTGGATCTCGCTGCCGCAATGTTTACAAAGCATCAAACCGTTTGCCTTCAGTACCTCAGTCTTGTGCTGATCGATGCGAGCCTCGGCATCCTTGATAGCCGTTACAGGAGCAATGAAGTCTTCTTCAAAATCATACGGATGCGCCTTGTAGTACATCTCGCCGAGTTTTGTAAACGCCTGTGCCATTTTAGCTTTTTCGGCATTGATTAAATTTTCATCATACTGAACCATTTTGTATCCTCCCTACAAAAACAATGAATTATATACAAATTCATTATATAATATGTATATGGTTGTGTCAAGTAAAAAAAGGATTATTTGTCGAATTTTTTCCTTTTTCTTTCAACAAAAAACTCCCTCACATGGAGGGAGTTGAGGTTGTTTATTTAAGTTGTTTCCGTTTGGCAAGGGCGATGGCTGACAGTACGATCCCGGAAGCCATCGAAAAAAATAGCAGCAGTACGGTCACAATACCTAAGATACCGTTAGCAATCGTCAGTCCGTTGAGCGCACGCGGCTGTTCTGTTTTGTCGCCGCCGGCGCTTTCGAGCTGCGTGCAAAGCATACCGCATACTTCCTCTCCCGGCTTATCACCGCCGCCGCGAAAAGGCTCGCAGCACTGACATGATTGAAATCAGTATCACCATAACGACCGAAAGCACGATCATTTGGTACGGAGCATTCGTAAGCGAAATTGAAGCGTCGGTCTGAGAAACGACATATGTGACCGCAAAGATGAAACCGCCGGTTGACAGCAGCATCATGATGGCTGCCGCAATACCAAAGCCCGTGGCGCTTCTGCGCTGGAACACCGCCAAGAAGAAGAAAAACACATAAAGCAGCAAGCTTACTGCCATTACCGCAAACACAGCGATAGAGGCTATTTTTGCAAACATGACCCCGGCGTTGAGCTTATCGTATGTACTGCCCAAAAAGTCCGGCATTACATCCCAGCTAAGGAAATTGTTGATAGTATCACCGAACAGATCACGCACATCGTTGACCTTGAGCACATTGTCGATTATATCATACGGCGTAAGCAGAGCGTCAATATGGACGTTGATCATGTCCACATTGAACTGGAACCTGATCCACTCCAAAAACGGCGCGGCAAAATTGAGCAGTGACACCAGAGCGGTAACGTAGGTAACGACAAGATACGGAATAAACGCCGCGCTTTTGCGTCTGCGCTGATCCTGCATTTCATAGTACGGCTCGCGCTGAGTTTTTTCGTACTTATTGCCCTCAAAATTATCATTGTAATCATATATCGCCGACTCTCCCCGCGTGTTGACAGCACGCTGAGGAGCCCGGTAGTCGCGCCGCTTGTCGGTTTTAGGCTGCTCCTCCATGGGACGGGGTACCGTACGGCGGAATTTAACGGGCTGTGCGCCTTTTTTCTGAAACTCCTTTGTGGAAGCCACACGGCGCGTATGATAGCGCTTTGTGCTTACGGGAGCAGGAGTCACGCCCTCGGGAACAAAGTCGTCCTTTGTTTCGGAAGCAGACTGTTCCATGCGGGAGTCGGAAACGATGTCCTCGATCAACGGCTCACCGCAACAACTGCAATACTTATTGCCGTCAGTGTTGTCGGTACCGCATTTTTTGCAAATCATACTTAATCTCCTTATTCTTCTGCTGTTGTCAAATCAAGTCAGCAGAGCGTCATTGGTTGTTGTTATAAAACCGTACAGGGTTTTCGGAAAGCGGCAATTGGCTGTTTTTTTCTTTGTTTTTCTTTTTAACGCAGACCACTATCACCACTACCGCCAAAGCCGCAAGCAAAACCAACGGAACCACTATCATAAGGAGATTGACAAGAGCTTCAACCAGTTCGCTGTTCATATAGGTATCATCAAAAAGCTCACGAGGCGGATCCGCAATGTCCGCAAAACTAAATATGTTAAGTAAACTCATATACAACACTCCTTTTGCTAATATCATAACATGATTGACGGTATTTTTCAATAGTGTATATGTAAACGCTCAAAAAAACGGCTGCCGCATTATTTGCGACAGCCCTTGTCTTATTTGTCTGAAATACCCTCGCTGTTGCTCTTATAGCGCACCTTGCTGAGCTTGAACGTGCCCTCCAGCACCAACGCAAGAATTACGGGAACACAGATGTTCTGGAACACATCAAACGTAAACTCGCGGTGACTGATCCATGCGTTCTGCCCGGCGGCAAAAAGATTGCAGCAAACGGTTACCAAAAGGACAAACAACAGTGTTTTTATCAGCTTTCTTTTCATATAGCATCACTCATTTGCTTTTTCTGATTGATATAATCATACACCGCAAATGTGACAGCTCTGTGTTTTTTAGCTGAATTCTGTAAGATATTGTAACTTTCACGATACCTGCTACAAGATATAGTAGAAACAGGTCATTTTGAGCTTTCATCCGCCGAATCGAACAGCAAAAAATACTCGCTTTGGTCGCCTGTAAGACTTGACATGTTTAGATTATAGCTTAATTTCAAAACCATATCGTAATGCTTGGAGGTATCGAGCTTTTCAAAAGCAGATTTTTTATTGTCCGTGCCCAAATCAGAATTGCTCAATCTTATTTCGTAACGGCTGCCGTCCAGATTTATATGCGCGTTATAATACCCGCTGTCGGTTTTGACCGCTTCTAAGCCCGATTCAACCGTGCAATCCTCAAATACATAGTATTTATATTTGTTACTACTCTGCTCTTTAAGGTTATCAAACAGCCAGTCAGCCTGCTCGCTTGACTTGATGAGCGACACATTATCGTGTCCTATATAGTTCTCTTCCACCTGAATATACGGTTTGTCGGCGGATTTGCCCAAACCTGAAAGCGAATCGCTCACAACCGGTACCAGCCACACCGTAGAGTACAGAATAGTCAGCAGTGTCTTGATGCGTGACGGCGTTACATGACGTTTTACAAACGCAAATATCGTCAGTCCGAAAACAGCTGCCGCACCGGCAAGTATTCCGATGATCCTGGCGGTGAGCTCCGGATTGTTTTTTATTGCGGTACCGGCGCCCGGAGCGGTGCAGATAAAATATAAACCTGTGACCGACATCCAAATCAGCAGCAGTATCGTGTAGAACACATCCGGGCCGGAGCTGCCGAAAAACGGACGCTTTGGCTTTGAGTATATCTGCTGCGTATTATCTGCCGGTACCGTGCGCTCATCGGATATATATCCCTTCTTCTCCCTATACTCTACACGCTCCACACGGTCATTTACACCTGCGCTGCGCTTACTTCCCAGTGCGTTTAGATCCGCCGTCATCTCTGCGGCGCTCTGATATCTTTTGCGCCTGTCGGGGTTGCACGCCTTAAGCACGATACGCTTTAACTCCGCGCTGCCGTGCTTGGGAGCAGGAAAAGGCTCCTCTCCTTTTACACGTCTGAACATAGCCATGCTCTCGTCTTGTGCTGTAGCTATCTGCGGTGGCGCGGGAACAAACGGAAGCCGCTTTTCGTTGAGCAGCCAGTACAGGACAAGTCCGAGCGAATAGATGTCTACGTTTGGACTGTATTCCTGATGAAAATACACCTCGGGAGCCATATACGGCGGAGTTCCGGAAGCTGAAGCCGCCATTGTATGTTCCATCTCACGCGCAATGCCAAAATCGCCGAGCTTATAATCGCCGTACTCATTGATGAACAGGTTTTGCGGCTTTATATCCCTATGCACGACATTACGGCTTCTGCACAGCTCAAGTGCGCTGCAAATATCCTTTGCCACCTTTACAGCGACCTTTTCACAGTCATAGTGACCCGCAACCGATTGCATAAGCGGAGTAAGCAGCTCCATTTTGATATAAAGCGTATAGCCAAACCCGTTAACGTCGCGCTCGAATTGAATGTCGTCGCAGTTGACTATATTTGTATGCGTCAGCTTGCGCATATTGTTGTATTCCTCGGAGAACTCGTCCACCGTGGCTTTGATACGTCTTTGAATGCTGTAGTCATCATATCCGTTAGCACGCAAGTCATCTATTACATTGCTGCTATGCGGAACGCGCATGACCTTAAGCGCCGCTTTTTCAGTGGTGCCGAAATGCACTCGCTCGATCTCATAGACAGCTCCGAAGCCGCCTACGCCTATCTGCCTGACAACATGCCATCCCGGAAAAAACCGGGATATACTGTCTTGACTCATATCACCCCTCCTATTGCGTTTAATCTGCTGTTATATATTTGAAATCAGTAGCTTTCGATATAGGAAATCAAGCCGCTTTTATCAGTTCTGTCGCTGATAAGCTCAAAACTGCCGAGGGTACTGCGGAAGGATTCTACCTCCTCCTGCGTCACGTCGACCTCATCGATCTTAAATTCAGTCTTTACGTTAAAACCGCTGTCGGTCGGCTTCTGCCAAACAGTTGTGTGTGCTTCGGTGACGCTGCTGCCGTCAAAGGCATAATACGATGCAACTTTTGTAAATGAGCCAATCGTAGATACCTCCACATAACCGCCTCTCTCGGTATAATATGGTGTAAAGTTGCCACAGATATCCCCTGCACGGGTTTTAAACACCTTGACCTCGTTGCCGCTGATCCAACAGATGACAGTTTCCGACCACTGGACCTTACTTGAACCGCAAAGTATCAGCTCCGGGATATCGTCATCGTTGAGGTACACCAATTTGCCTGTTTCGTAATCGAAAACGCACTCGTTGTTGAGGAAGTTGATGTACAGCTGTTTCCAGTCCGCAATAGCCTCTGTAGGCGGTTCGGTAGGAGGTTCGGTTGCTGCCTTTGTTGTGACGGGCTCGGTAGTCGTTTTTTCTGTTGCAGGCGCCGTGGTTGCGACGGGCATGGTTCCGGTTGAAGTCGTGGCGGCAGTTGCCGGAGCTTTGGTAGGCTCGGGCTTATCGTCTTCGCCGCTCGGAATAATACGGTACTCATCTTTTCCTTCGTCATAGCTCGTGACCGAACCGTCGTGTACCACCTTTTCCTTACCGTTTTTTAAATCTACAAGGTCATCCATCGCAGTTTTTTGTGTAACGCTGCTGTCCGCAACCATCATACTTGCCGCCGCCATATTGACGCCGTTTTTGCTGTCGGAGGGAGAAACGCCGATACTGCTGACTTTGTGGCTGTCCTTGTCCGTATCAAGACTGATGGTGTAATCACTGCCGTTGTAGGTGTAGCCGCCTTTGTCCTTATACTCCACCCACTTGTTCTCTTCAAGCTTATTATCCTTGCCGAGCAGCTCATTCATTTGCTGTGTGTACTGCGCGCAGTTAAAATCAAAGGTTTTGGGCTTCTTTTGGTTGAGCAATAAAACAGTGATGGTTATGCCCAGAGCGACTGCCACAGCCAAAAGCGAAAACAGCACGATCAACAGCTTTTTTCTTTGTTTATTTTTTTCGGTGTTAAACCGAAAGCCGCAGTACGGGCAAGCATCCGCAGTGTCGGCAATGTTATGACCGCATTGTTCACAAAGTTTCATATCATTCTCTCCCCATTGTTGATACTGTCTATTTTACCATAAAGAAGAAAGCAGTTCAATGCTTTTTGTGGGTTTTTGCAGTATTTTATGAAAAAAAGAGCCGACACAATTCTGTGTCAGCCCCTAAAAATGTTATCAAATCGTTTCAAGAATGATCTGCTCGCCGTCGGAAGTGACGTTGATAGCCGAGATACCGCCTGCACCTTGCTCGATCATAGCGTTAGCGATCTTCTCCTCGACCTCACGGCGGATGGTATTGCGCAGATCACGCGCTCCGCTCTTGCCGCCGCAGGATTTGCGCGACAGATAATGACACGCTTTTTCGTCATAGGTAAAGCGAATATGCTTTTCCTCAAGCGTAGACACATATTCTTCGAGCATAAGTCCGGCGATACGGTCGAAGTCGTCCTCCGTAAGGTGATTGAAAACGATGACCTCGTCCACACGAGCCAAAAACTCGGGACGCAGGAAGTCGGAAAGCGCCTTCATTACCTTCTCCTTGGAGGCTTCCTCTGTGGTTTTGCCGAAGCCGAGCGCACTATCTCTGCCTGCGGAACCGGCGTTTGAGGTCATTACAATGACTGTGTTCTCAAAATTGACGGCTCTGCCGTGCGCGTCTGTGACCTTGCCCTCGTCCAAAATCTGGAGCAGGATATTGAGCACATCGGGATGCGCCTTTTCGATCTCGTCAAAAAGCAGTACCGAATAGGGACGGCGGCGAACCTTTTCCGTCACCTGACCTGCCTCGTCGTAGCCGACATATCCGGGTGGTGAACCGATGATTTTGGACACGCTGTGCTTTTCCATAAACTCGGACATATCCAGACGGATCAGAGTCTCGGGAGTATCAAACAGCTCCTGGCTGAGCACCTTGACCAGTTCGGTTTTTCCCACGCCGGTGGGACCCACAAAGATAAATGAAGCCGGACGGCGGCGCGGTGATATCTGACAGCGGCTGCGCTTGATGGCGCTTGCCAACTTTTCTACCGCCTCGTCCTGTCCTATGATTTTCTTTTTAAGCTCGCCCTCCAAGTCGGCAAGCTTTGCAAGCTCGTTTTCACGTATGCGCGAAGCAGGGATACCCGTCCACAGCTCGATCACCTTGGCGATATCCTCCTCGGTGACGTGCGAGATCAGGTCGTCGGGGTTGAATTGCGACAGCTCGGAGTCGATCTGCGCCAGTTGGGTGTTGACCTCAGCCAGCTTTTCGTAATCCACCTCGTCCGCAGACGAGATATCGTCCTTTTTGCGAAGCAGCTCGCCCTTATCCTCGCGCAGCTTGTCGCAGTGCTCCATCTGCTTATTGCGCAGCGCGGCACAGGCACAGCTTTCGTCGAGCAGGTCTATAGCCTTGTCGGGCAGGAAACGGTCGGTGATGTAACGCTCGGAGAGCACAACGGTTTTGCGAACGATATCGTCATCCACAACAACACGGTGATGCTTTTCGTAATAGTCCTTTACGCCGGCAATTACATCTATTGTCTGTGCAATGGTCGGCTCGCCAACCTTAACCGGCTGGAAGCGGCGCTCCAAAGCGGAATCCTTTTCAATATATTTGCGGTACTCGTTAAAGGTCGTGGCGCCGATAACCTGCACCTCGCCCCTTGAAAGAGCGGGCTTAAGGATGTTTGCGGCGTTCATGGTGCCTTCGTTGTCACCGGTGCCGACGAGAGAATGGACCTCGTCTATAAACAGAATAATGTTTCCGTTGTCCTTGATCTCGGACACCAAGCCCTTGATACGGCTTTCAAACTGACCGCGGAACTGGGTACCGGCAACAAGCGCTGTAAGATCAAGAAGCTGGATCTCCTTATGACGCAGTCTTTGCGGTACGTCGCCCTGAGCGATACGCAGCGCAAGACCCTCGGCGATGGCGGTTTTACCGACGCCGGGCTCACCGATAAGGCAGGGATTGTTTTTTGTACGGCGCGAAAGGATCTGGATTATACGCGCGATCTCAACATCCCTGCCGACGATGCGGTCGATCTTACCCTCGCGAGCCTTGCGCGTCAAGTCCTCGCAGTAAAGGCTGATATGCTTGCGCTTTTTATCCTTCTTTTCCTTTTTGCCGTTATTCTGAGCGCCGGCAGCGCCGTTTTGCGCAGAGTTTTGATTATCTCCACCGCCGAAAATATTTTTAAAGAAGTTTGGGAACGCGGGAGCGCCGTGAGAAAAATCATCATCCTCGCTGCCCGGAGCCTCCTCCTTGAACTGATCCATTTGTTCGGCAAGGTTATCGGCGCCCAACTGCTCCATGAGCTGAGACATATCGCCGTTCTCGCCCATACCCTGCATGAGGGTGTTCATCTGATCCTGCACGGTTTCCAAATCCTCGTCGGAAATCCCCATTTTGCTGATCAAGTCCTCAACGGGCTTGATGCCGAGCTCTTTGGCGCAGGTAAGGCAGTAACCCGCCGTGGGCGCGTTCTGCTGTGTATTATTTGAAACGAAAACAACCGCGGGTCGTTTTCCGCATCTGCTGCAAAGCATAAATTCCTCCTATCCGAATATATCCTTGATATATTCCGAGTTGCTGTGTCTATTGTATATTAAAGTAATGTATTTTTCAAGTTATTTCACTGAATTTTCAGGATTGCGCAATTGCCGTACTATAAGTATAACGTACATCACCAACGCAAACACCATTGCCGCGGCGGTGATGATAAAGGTAGCGGTGATCAAAAAGTCGTTCTGGATATTGAACGCCGCCCTTAAAAATATGATAGTGCAGACCGATACATAGAAGATGATCGTTGCGACCTTGCCATACCAGCGCGCAGGCGGCGGAGTGATCTTCATGGCGAGCAGGATCATGCCGCCTAAGAGCATGATGAACTCCTTGCCGATCATCACCAGCATTATAGGAAGCAGCGAGGGCATGTAAATCAACATACATATCGCTACCGACACCAGCGTCACCTTGTCGGCTATGGGGTCAAGTATCTTGCCGAGAGAGGTCACCTGATTGAACCGCCGTGCAAAGAATCCGTCTAAGCAATCGCTCAGCCCGGACAATCCGATGCAGACAGCAGCCATGATATAATTCTCATTTAGAAAAAAGTATATGAACGGCGCCACCAGCAGGAAGCGCAGATATGTAAGCAGATTCGGTACTGTCACCAAATCGCGCGGGCTGAAATGCCATTCGTTATTACCCATGATTATCACCCTTATAATAATCTATCGACAAATAAAAATACGGTTAATCAAAAAAGCAAAGAAAATTAAATACCGTGCCAAAATACCCCGATCTGTTTACGATAGACGGATTGACGTTGACAAATACCACATACATAATATTTACCAACACCAAAACCAGCACCAAGCCCTCTACCAAACCTAAAGCGCCGCCCAAAATACGATTGACCGTGGTGATTACGGGAAGATCAAATACCTTAACGAGGTGGCGTATCAACATCTTAAGCAGGATCATGAGCACCGTAAAAAGAACCGCCATCAATATAAGTGAAATCACACTGACGGAAACCTGTCCTATAGGCTGCTCGATCTGCTGCGCAATGCTCAGACTCGTGTCCTTGGAGATCTCGATTGAGCTTTGTACATCATTTATCGACATGCCGAACATTTTCAGCACGGTGTCGAGCATGCCCGTTATCCACGACGGAGCGTATTGCAGGCTGGTTGATGTCACAGTCTCCACGCCGCGGTCGGTTATTCCGGTTTGCAGATTGTTGATTATCGTTTGCTTAAAGAACCCGTCATAGATCGCCTGTGCAAGCTGATTGGACAAAAAGCTGCCTACAGCCGACGCTACTATAACGGCAGCAAGATTAAGCAGCGTGCGCGCCAAACCGCGTCGGTAACCCGCCACGACGAAAAATATCAGAACAAGAAGTATAATAATATCGGAAACCATAGTTTCTCCTTTACAGTCTTACCGTTAATTTGCCGAATCTGACGAGGAGTCTTTTTTCTCCTCCACACGTTCAAGCTCGATCATTCTTATCTGATTGACGCTCAACACACATGCTCGGTTGTCGGCGGTCATCGCTATAGCCCGTGCGCCTGTACCTGCGTCGCCCGAGAACGAAAGCTCTCCGCTGCTGTTGTAGGAATACACCGTGTTGCCGTCAAGCACAGCCATATATCCCCTGCTTACGGAAAAAGACTGTGCGCCGTAGGGATTATCAACAGAATTGATCTCATCTCCGTTTTCGGTGTAGCTTTTCAGCGTACATTTACGACCGTCGCCGCTCTTTGAGAGCGCCAACGCAAAAGAATTTGACGAAGGACTGAAGCAGTAGTTGACCAAAAGCTTGTCCTCATAGCTTACGGTTTTGATATCTTCGGCACCATCTGTAGCCACATAAGCCGCCTTTTCTCCAATAAACACCGCGCGGTTGCCGCCAATATACTTGCAGTCCATGATTGAATCATTTGAAACGCTGTACTGAGAAACCGGCTTCTCCTTTTTGAAATCGAGCACATATACGCCTGACTTCACCGCGCCGTTGTCGGAGGTGATACCGCTCGCCACGCAACGTGTGCCGTCGTGGTTTAGCGATACGGTAGTAATATAGTATTCGGAGAACGAGTACTTAAATATACGGTTATTGTTTTGATCGAACACACAAAGCTCGCTGAAAAAGCCGTTGCCCTCTTCAACCAGGCAATAAACTCCGTTCGAGGCTATGTCGCCCGTATATATAACGCCCTCCGCATCACCGGAGAACTCGTTTTTATCAAAGCTTTGGATCTGGTAGCTTTTTTCGCCGATACCGTAGGTCAAAAAGCGGGTGTCGGCTGATTTCATAACGGGCTTGGAGTAGCGCAGCTGCACGTTTGCGACCTCGCTGCCCGAGTTGTTGAGCGTGATGAATGAGGTGTCGGAGGCGTATGCTACCCTGCCCTGAGTAACGCAGAAGTTGCGTGCTTCAACCTCGCTTCCTACGATATTCACAGGGAAGCCCTTTCCGGCGTTGCCCAGCACGTCGTAGTTCCACCACACAGACAGGTTATCCCATGTCAGCTTGTCGCGGTTGGCAAAGGCGAGCACAAGCACGCCCGCAAGCAAAACCACGGCAACACCCAAAATGATCTTTTTGACCGCCTTGGGCGACAGGTCGGTTTTTTCCTGCTCGTAATCGTCAAGCGGAACGTCCTCGTAGCTGAGCACCTTGCGGTCGCTCTGTTTTTTTCGTTCCTCATAACGCCCTTTTATTTTTTTCTTGCGCTCGGTATAGCGCCCTTTCATCTTATTAAACATAGGCAGAATCCTGTAAAAATATATTAATCGTAATTTACTTCATTCAAATATAAGCCGCAGGCGGGAGCTGTGGGACCCGCGAACTGTCTGTTTTTTTGTGCGATTATTTCGGGGATACCGTCGTCGGGAATCTTGCCCTGCTGTATCCTCAGCAGTGTGCCCACCATAATGCGCACCATATTATATAAAAAACCGTCAGCCTTAACGCGCATTAGCACCATGTCGCCCTCTCGGGTAACGGAAAACGCCATGACATTGCGCGTCAGATCTCCGGCATCGCGGTTGTCCTGCGTACAAAACGAGGTGAAGTCGTGCTTGCCCACATACGCCTGAGCCGCCTTATTCAGCCTGTTTTCGTCAATGGGATAACGGTAATGGAGCGCGTAGCCCTCCAAAAACGGATTGCGGGTTTGGCTGTTCCAGATTTTATAGATATACTCCTTGCTTTTGCAGCTGTACCGTGCATGAAAATCCTCATCTGCTTCAACACAGTCAAGCACCGCAACGCTGAGCGGAAGCCAGCGGTTGAGCGCCGCCTTTAGGCGCGGCGCCGGGATAGGATGCGCGGTTTTAAGGCTTATACAGTATTGGTTGGCGTGAACGCCCGTGTCGGTGCGGCTGCAGCCCTTTAGGTCAAAGTCCGCTCCGATTATCTTTGTAAGGGCGGTCTGAAACGCCTCCTGAACGGTATACGCGTTCTGCTGGATCTGCCAGCCGTGAAACGCCCTGCCGTCGTAGCAGATGGTGAGCAGCAGGTTCCTTACACCATCGCGGGAATCAATATGTTGCATATTATTACCCCTGCCGGTACAAGCACAAGCACTGCAACGGCTATTCCGTCGCGTGTGCTCATGTGGATAGATTTCATTCTGGTACGTCCCGCTCCGCCGCGGTAACAGCGGCATTCCATGGCGGTGGCGATATCGTACGCGCGCCTAAACGCCGAAACAAACAGCGGGATAAGTATCGGTATCAGCGACTTGACGCGCTGAATCAAATTGCCTGAGTCCATGTTGGCGCCTCTTGCCTTTTGCGCCGCCATGATCTTGTCGGTCTCCTCGAGCAGCGTTGGGATGAACCGCAGCGCAAGCGACATCATCATGGATACCTCGTGGACGGGAAAATGAATGACCTTAAGCGGCTTCATCAGCCGTTCCATTGCGTCGGTAAGCTCAGTGGGCGAGGTGGTAAAGGTAAGGCATGAGCTTGCCAAAACGGTAACAAATATCGCGCGGTGGATGCCGTTCCATGTCAGCTTGAATATGCCCCACTGAAAGATCGGTTCGCCCGTACCGTAAAAGAGATTGAGCAGCGAGGTGAATATTACAATAAAGATAATGACCTTTAAGCTTTTGAAATAGAACTTCGGCGATATGCGGCTCAGCGCCAAAAACAGCACGGTAAAGCCCGCAATAACGCCAAGCGACGCATAGTTAAAGGTGCAGAATATAACAACGATATACGCGATGAACATCAAGATCTTGGCGCGGGGGTCAAGCCGGTGGATAACACTGTCAGTTGGAAAATACTGACCGAAGGCTACGTCTCTTACCATGCTTTGCCCTCCTTTTTCATCAGCGCCGCCAAAACGGACGTTGCCTCGTCAACGGTCAAAACGCCGTCCGGGACGGAATACCCCTTGTTTTTGAGCGTCTGCATAACTGAGGTGATCTGCGGAACACGCAGTCCGGTCTCCCTTAGCTTATCACCCTGAGCAAATACACTCTTGGTGGTATCGAACATCACACACTCGGAGCGGTTCATAACGATGATCCTGTCCGCAACACGGGCAATGTCCTCCATTGTGTGCGACACCAGCAATATGGTGTTGCCGCGCTGCTTGTGATAGCCGGATATCTGACTGAGCAGGATCTCTCTGCCCATGGGGTCAAGCCCTGCTGTGGGCTCGTCAAGCACCAGCACGTCGGGATCCATTGCAATTACGCCGGCAATAGCGGCGCGACGCTTTTCACCGCCCGATAAATCAAACGGAGACTTTTGCAGGTGGCTTTCCTTTACGCCGGCAAAGCGTGCCGCTTTGAGCACCGCTTCGTCGAGCTCCTTGCCGGTAAGTCCTTTGTTCTGAGCGCCGAAGGCTATATCCTTATACACTGTTTCCTCAAACAGCTGATACTCGGGGTACTGAAACACCATGCCGACACGGAACCGGACGTTGCGTATCTTTTTAGGCTCGTCCCAAATATCCTTGCCGTCAAGCAGAACCCTGCCGTCAGTGGGACGTATAAGTCCGTTGAGCATTTGCACCAGCGTAGATTTGCCGGAGCCCGTGTGACCGATAACGCCTATGAATTCGCCCTTATTTATCTTTAGGCTCACCCCGTCAACGGCGCGTTTTTCAAAGGGCGTGCCCGCGCCGTAGGTAAAGCCAATGTTTTGGAGCTCAAGAATACAACTCATTTCATTGCCTCCTCAAGCATTTTTATACATTCATCCTCAGTTAAGGGGATGTCGGGCAGGTCAACTCCGCATCCGCGCAGACGGTATGCAAGCTCCGCTGTCTGAGGTACGTCGAGGCGGTGCTTTTTGAGCAGCTCCACCTGACGGAACACCTCCTGAGGCGTGCCCTGAGTAAGAACCTTGCCGTTGTCCATCACCACAACGCGGTCGGCTTTTACCGCCTCGTCCATGTAATGGGTGATCAGCACCACGGTAATGCCCTGCTCGCGGTTGAGCTTTTGCAGTGTGCGCATGACTTCGTCGCGTCCGTTGGGGTCGAGCATTGCAGTGGGCTCGTCAAGCACTATACACTGCGGTTGGATCGCCAAAATGCCTGCAATAGCCACGCGCTGCTTTTGTCCTCCCGAAAGCTTGTGGGGAGCGTGTCCGCGGTACTCGTACATGTCCACCGCTTTCAGCGCTTCGTCCACGCGCCTTCTTATTTCATCGGGCTCCACGCCTAAGTTTTCGGGACCGAAGGCAACATCCTCCTCGACAATGCCTGCAACCAGCTGATTGTCGGGGTTTTGAAGCACCAGACCCACCTTTTCGCGGATATCCCAGGTTTTTTCTTCGTCAGCCGTGTCATCTCCGTCTACAATGACCCTGCCGCTGTCGGGCAGGAGCATGGCGTTTAGATGCTTGGCAAGTGTGGATTTTCCGCAGCCGTTATGTCCGATAACCGCCACAAATTCGCCCTTGTCCACGGTAAGCGTTACGCCGTCTACCGCGTTGACGTGAGGCTGAGGGTCGGTTTCCTCGGCATATGAAAAACACACGTTCTCGATTGAGATAAACTTCATTAATTATTTCTCCCAAATAGCGGTTGAGCCGCAGGGCAATATCAAGCCCGTGTCGGTCACCTTTAATCCGATTTCGTCGCCGGACACCATGCCGCCGAATTCCTTTTGCAGCAGCACGTTCAGCAAATACTCCATCACCGCCGGGGATAAGCCCGTGGTGTATGAATTAAGAATAAAAAATACGGGATCGTCGCTGAGCACCTGTTTGCACAGCGTCACCAGATTATAAAGCTGTTCTTCTAACTTCCAGACCTCGCCGTTAGGACCTCTGCCGTAGCTTGGCGGATCCATGATTATACCGTCGTAGCGGTTTCCGCGTCGGATCTCACGCTGAACGAATTTGACGCAGTCGTCAACCAGCCAACGCACAGGCAGGTCGGCGATTCCGCTGGAGCGGGCGTTTTCCTTTGCCCACTGCACCATGCCCTTGGACGCGTCCACGTGGCACACCTGAGCGCCTGCCTTCATGCAGGCGAGGGTGGCGCAGCCCGTGTAGCCAAACAGGTTGAGCACCTTAAGCGGACGGCTCTCCCCCTTGATTTTATCGGCGGCAAAATCCCAGTTGACCGCCTGCTCGGGGAACACGCCCGTATGCTTAAAGCCCATGGGCTTGATGTTGAGCGTAAAGCCGCGATAATCTATAGTCCAGCGGTCGGGCACCTTTTTGTACGGCTCCCAGTGACCGCCGCCCTTGTTGGAGCGGTAATAGCGCGCATGTGCCTGACGCCACAAAGGATTTTTACGGTCGGTAGACCAGATGATCTGCGGATCGGGACGGATCAAGATGATATCTCCCCAGCGCTCCAGTCGTTCGCCGTCGGAGGTGTCGATCAATTCATAGTCCTTCCAGTATTCGGATAATCGCATAATCTCTCCTGTAACCTGTAAGTTGAAAGTTGAAAATGGAAAATTGAAAGTTTCGGTCGAGTAGATAGGTTGGTTTTACCAAACCCTTTTGTTCCTGAAGCTATTTAGTAATACAGTCGGGAACCAATTGTTTTTCATTTTGCCGCACTGTCTGCCCGACCTTCACTATTCACTATTCACCATTCACTATTCACTAAATAAATTCGGTTGTGTGGCGCTGCCGATAACGGCTCCCTTGGGGAAGTCGTAGCCCAAATGACGGCAGCCCTCGGCGGTGATGCACCTGCCGCGCGGAGTGCGGCTCAAAAAGCCGATTTGCAGCAGATACGGCTCGTACACATCCTCGATGGTGACGGCTTCCTCGCCGATAGCGGCGGCAAGCGTTTCCAGTCCCACAGGACCTCCGTTGTAAAAGCGGATGATCGCTTCGAGCATACGTCTGTCGTTTTGGTCAAGCCCGAGCTCATCTATTTCAAGACGGTCAAGGGCGGTTCTTGCTGTATCGCAGGTTATAACGCCGTCACTCATGACCTGCGCAAAGTCGCGCACACGCTTGAGCATACGGTTTGCGATTCGCGGAGTTCCGCGTGAACGGGAGGCGATCTCCAAAGCGCCGTCCTCGTCGATGTCTATACCCAAAATACCTGCGCTGCGCGTAACTATCTGCGCCAGCTCCTCGGGCGTGTACAACTCCAAACGGAGCACAACGCCAAAGCGGTCGCGCAAGGGCGCGGTAAGCTGACCGGCGCGGGTGGTGGCGCCCACCAGCGTAAAACGCGGCAGCGGCAGATGATAGCTCGCCGCCATTTGTCCCTTGCCGGTGATGATGTCTATGGCAAAGTCCTCCATGGAGGGGTACAGCACCTCCTCCACGGCGCGGCTCAGGCGGTGTATCTCGTCGATAAACAGCACGTCGCCCTCGTTCAAATTAGTGAGCAGCGCGGCAAGGTCGCCGGGCTTTTCTATGGCGGGGCCCGAGGTGATGCGGCACGACACGCCGAGCTCATTGGCTATGATTCCGGCGAGCGTTGTTTTACCGAGTCCGGGCGGTCCGTACAACAGCACATGATCGAGCGTTTCGTTGCGGATCTTTGCCGCCTCGATAAACACGCGCAGGTTCTCCTTAGCCTTGTCCTGACCGATGTATTCGTCTAAATTCTTAGGGCGCAGCGGATTATCGCCCTCGGCAGTATCCTCGGGGATCTCCGCAGTGTCCATGATTCGGTTTTCAAAATCAAATTCATCTGAAAATTGCATGTTACTCATATGCTGTCCTTACCTTTTGCCCATCTCGCGCAGCGTTGCGGATATAAGCTGCTCTACGGGCAGACTGCTGTCGAACTGCGCCAGCACGGGCGACACGTCGGATGGCGCGTAGCCCAAAACTCCGAGCGCCTCTATAGCCTTCTGCACGTTGCCTGTTGACACCACGGCGGCAGCGCCTGCAACAGCGCTCATGTCGTCGCTGCCTGTCATTGCCTTGGCGAGCTTGTCCTTTAGCTCTAAAATAATGCGCTGGGCTATTTTTTTGCCTACGCCCTGAGCGCGCGTAATGGATTTTATATCGTTGGAAGCTATCGCCATTGCCACTTGCTCGGGGCTTAGCTCGCTGAGTATGGCAAGCCCTGCCTTGGGTCCCACACCGCTGACGCTGATAAGCGTTTTAAACGTATCCAGCTCGGTGTGAGTGGCAAAGCCGAACAGCTCCATAGCGTCCTCACGGACGTTGAGGTAGGTGTACAGCATTACCTCGGTGTTTGGCTTTAGCTGCTTTAAGGTATTGAAAGTTGTCTGGCAATTATAGCCCACGCCGCCGCATTCCACCACAGCGGTTGTCGGCGTGGTATGGATCAGTTTTCCTCTGACGGAATAGAACATATTAGCTCCTTAATGTAAAACGAAAAATAGCGAATAAAAATTATTGATAGTGTGTGCTGTTTCGGTACAGCGCACGACGGAGATCGGAACCTGCCGCCTGCGCATGACAGATGGCAATAGCCAACGCGTCGGCGGTATCGTCGGGCTTGGGCACCTCGCTGAGGTGCAGAAGCCGCCGCGTCATTTCCATCACCTGCGGCTTTTTTGCCTTGCCGTAACCTGTCACGGCGGTTTTGACCTGCAGGGGTGTATATTCATAAATCGGGATATCGAGCTGACGGGCGGCAAGCAGAATAACTCCTCTTGCCTGCGCAACCTTGATGGCGGTTTTTTGGTTGGTCTGGAAATACAACCGCTCTATTGCAAGCGCGTCGGGACGGCAGCGCTTTAGAATTGCGGAAAGCTCGTCGTAAATATACGCAAGCCTGTCGTTAAAATCGGTGTGCGCCTGTGTTTCCACCGAGCCAAAGCCCAAAGCCTTGTACGTATTCGATTGAAAACTGATGGCGCCCCAGCCCACGATGGCATAACCGGGGTCGATTCCAAACACGACCAACTTGCTGTCCTCCGCACTATTATAGTTATATCAATTGATTATAGCACAAATACAACCGTTTCGCAAGTTGTTTTCACGTTTTTTCACGTCATTCACGTTTTTTCACGTCATTCCGATTTTTTAAGCGTAAGTGTTTTTCCGTTGTATTTTAGATCGAGGTATTTGCCGCGCGGAGTGTATGCAAAGCGGTAATTCTGTGCTATTTGAGGCATGAATATTACAAAATCAATGTCTGTAGCCAAATACCTGCCCTTGATCTCTGTATGCTCTTTTCCGTTATTCACCGAAAAGCAGGCTGTATCTCCGTCAAAGCAGAGTCCGATCCGGGCGCCGCCTCGCTGTGTAACACTCCAGCTTTGAGAGCACAGCTCAAAGGTTTTTCCCGTTTGCTGCATACTGCAGCCGCAGAGCAAAGGCAACAGCAGTGCCGCTGCGACAAATTTCTTCAAATATATCAGCCCCGTAGTTGTATAATATAATGTGATCTAAAATATGCGAGGAAAGCTTTACTTATGACAGTTTTGTTATTATTCTTGAAAAGCAAAAAGAGTTTTGATATATTATTTTTGATTGGAGTTTTATTGGAGTGAAATCAATGCAGCGTGAAATAACAAAACCGTGTTATGTATTTGAGAACAACGGCGAAGTAATGCAGGCAGGCTGGGCTCGCCGTCCTATGTTTGCCTTCAACAAAAGCAAGAGCAAGGCGCCTCACCACTGCGAGCGCGACTGCTACTTTGTAAACAACGGCGAGGTATCGCTCTATCTGCTGGTGGAAAACTACGGCATTGAATTTGCCGTCAAAATTGTAATTGCCGACTTAAAACGCGGCGGTGTGATATATGACTACGTCGTCAAAAGGTTCAACCTTAAAAAAATCGCCCTGCCCGAGGCTCCTCACAAGGGAGAATTACTGTACACCGACCGTCAAATACAGCTGCAAATAACTCACAGCGTAGACGAGCGGATCATCAAATGTGATTTTATCGACTTTGGCGGCATCAAAAACCTATACGTCAACCTGCACCTCAGTCAACGCGCCGGCGACAGTCTGAACATTCTGGCTCCGTTTGAGCGCAACCGCAAGTATTATTACATGAAGCGCTTTGCCCCCAAATACTCAGCCGAAGGTGTTATACGTGTGGGTGGATTTGAATATTCTTTAAAAGAAGAATCCACATTTACCTACTTTGACAGCACGAGGTTCTTTAAGCCGCGCCGTCACGATTACCAACGACTATGCTGCGACACGGCGATCGGCAGCAGGCGCATATCCTTAAACCTTGCAAGCAGGGTGGGCGACAACCGCTACGGCAACGAAAACAGCTGCTTTATCGACCGCAAGCTGTACAAGCTTGGGTCAGTAAACGTAAAAGGTACCACCGAGCGCGAAGGCAGACCGTTTTACTTTTCGGACGACGAAGGGAATCTGGACGTCACCTTTAAGCCCTTTACCGTGGGCGGTAAGCCGATGAACGCCGTGATGGACAAAACCAAAGTCATTTTCGGCAGGCTTTACGGCTACTTTACGACCGACGACGGACAACGCGTCACCCTTGACAACGCTCAGGCGCACCTGATTTTTGCTCAGTTTTAGTCAGCGCCGTATCACCACCGGGTGCTGCATGATGTGCCAAATATAGGTTCTGCTTGCATTTTACGGGAATATATGCTATGATAAAACAAAACTTACTATATTGGTGGTATTACTATGAAAATATCTACAAAAGGCCGCTACGCCCTGCGCATGCTGCTTGATTTGGCGGAGCACAAAGACGACGGATACATAGCTCTCAAAGACATTGCCGCACGACAGAACATAAGCAAAAAGTATTTGGAACAGATTATTCCCGTCTTAAACAAAAGCGATGTGCTCAGCTCTAACCGCGGATATCAGGGCGGCTACAAGCTTGCAAAAAGTCCCGACCAATACACCGTCGGCAATATTCTCAGGCTGACCGAGGGCAGTCTTGCTCCCGTGGCTTGCTTAGACCATGACCCGATCGAATGTGAACGCGCCGCAGAATGCATTACCCTTCCCGTATGGCGCGGACTGTACAACGCGATTACCGGATATCTGGACGGTATCACCCTACAGGATATTCTGGATAACCAAAACGAAATGTACGCCAACAACTATATTATTTAACTCCGCCTTT
>CAMHCD010000011.1 GCA_946183545.1 uncultured Clostridia bacterium | reverse complement strand
AAGAGAGGGCTACGGAAAGAAGATTTCCGTAACCCGTTTTGCTGACGGTTCGATCGAAATTGAAGACCACGGACGCGGTATTCCCGTTGATTACAACGAAAAAGAAGAGCGCTTCAACTGGGAGCTTGTGTTCTGTGAAATGTACGCCGGCGGCAAATACAACAACGACGAGGGCGAAAGCTACGAGTTTTCGCTCGGTATGAACGGTCTGGGTCTGTGTTCCACACAGTACAGCTCGGAGTATATGGACGTAGATATCCGCCGCGACGGTTACCGCTACACCCTTCACTTTGAGAAAGGCGAAAACATCGGCGGTCTCAAAAAAGAGCCCTACACCAAAAAGGACACAGGCACCAGAATCAAGTGGAAGCCCGACTTAGAGGTATTTACCGATATCGACATTCAGCCCGATTACTTCAAGGATATAATGAAGCGTCAGGCTATTGTCAACGCGGGAGTAGAGTTCATCTTCCGCGATCAAAACGGCAGGAGCTTTGACAACACGTCATTCCTGTACGCAAACGGCGTGGTGGATCATGTTTCCGAAGTGATAGGCGAAAACGGACTGACCGGTGTGCAGCACTGGGAAACCGAGGTAAAAACACGTGACCGTGACGACAAGCCAGAGTATAAGTGCAAAATGAATATTGCGGTCGCGTTTTCCAATAAAGTGAATCTTACCGAATACTACCACAACTCCAGCTGGCTGGAGCACGGCGGAGCGCCCGACAAGGCGGTGCGCAACGCCTTTGTCTATCAAATCGACAACTACTTAAAAACCAATAACAAATACAATAAAACCGAAAGCAAAATAAAGTATGACGACGTAGAGGACTGTCTGGTCTGTGTTATTTCCAGCTTTTCGAGCGTGTCATCCTACGAGAACCAAACCAAAAAAGCGGTCACAAACAAGGGTATACAGGACGCAATGACTCAGTTTTTGCGCCAAAGCTTAGAGGTCTACTTTATTGAGAACCCATTGGAGGCGGACAAAATCGCCGAGCAGGTGCTTGTTAATAAGCGCAGCCGCGAGAATGCCGAAAAAACCCGTCTTAACATAAAAAAGAAGCTGTCCGGCAATCTTGACATGACAAACAGAGTGGAGAAATTCTCCGATTGCCGCAGCAAGGATATTTCTTTAAGAGAATTATTTATCGTAGAGGGCGACTCCGCAAAGGGTGCCTGCGTCTTGGCGCGCGATCCGGATTTTCAGGCGATAATGCCCATCAGAGGAAAAATCTTAAACTGCTTAAAGGTTGACTACGACCGTATCTTCAAAAGCGATATCATCACCGATCTGCTAAAGGTTTTGGGCTGCGGCGTTGAGGTCAAAAGCAAGGCAAACAAGAACCTTGCTACCTTCGATATGGACTCTCTGCGCTGGAACAAGGTCATCATCTGTACCGATGCCGACGTGGACGGGTTCCACATCCGCACTATGCTGCTGACCATGCTCTACCGCCTTGTGCCTACGCTTATACGTGAGGGCAAGGTGTTCATAGCGGAATCTCCGCTGTATGAGATCAACACCAAAAAACAGGTGTACTTTGCATATGATGAGTCTGAAAAAGAGGAATTTTTAAAGCAGATAGGGGAGGAGAAGTTCACCATTCAGCGCAGCAAGGGTCTTGGTGAAAACGACCCCGACATGATGAACCTCACCACAATGAATCCCAAAACCAGAAGACTTATAAAGGTCATGCCCGACGACGCGGCTCAGACTGCCGATATTTTTGACACCCTTATCGGCAACAACCTGCAGGCGCGCAAGGACTACATTGTAAACCACGGCAGCGAATATATTGACAATCTTGACGTAAGCTGAGGAGGCGATAACTTTGGCACCAAAAAAACGAACAACCAAAAAAGCGTCCGGGTCCGAAAAAGCCAAGGGCTATATAAAGGGCGCCGGCGAGGTTGTGGAGCAGCCGATCGTCTCCACCATTCGCGAAAACTTCATGCCCTACGCCATGAGCGTGATCATGTCCCGTGCAATACCGGAGATCGACGGCTTCAAGCCGTCTCACCGCAAGCTGCTGTTCACTATGTATAAAATGGGCTTGCTAAACGGCGCGCGTACCAAGTCAGCCAATATCGTCGGCGCTACCATGAAGCTCAACCCACACGGCGACGCGGCTATCTATGACACAATGGTGCGCCTGTCCAAGGGCTACGAGGCTTTGCTCCATCCGTATGTGGACTCAAAGGGCAACTTCGGTAAGTTCTACAGCCGCGACATGGCATGGGCTGCGTCCAGATACACCGAGGCAAAGCTTGCGCCTATCTGTACCGAGCTGTTTAGGGATATCGACAAGGAAACCGTTGATTTTGTAGACAACTACGACAACACTATGAAGGAGCCTTCGCTGCTGCCGACCACCTTTCCGTCGGTGCTGGTAAACGCTAACACGGGTATCGCGGTCGGCATGGCTTCCAATATCTGTTCCTTTAACCTAAAGGAGATCTGCGACACTACGGCGGCTTTGATACGCGACCCGGATCACGACATCAAATCCACTCTGCCTGCTCCCGATTTTATCGGAGGCTGTCAGATCCTGTACGACGAAAAGGTGTTCGACCAGGTCTACGAAACCGGTCGCGGCAGCATCCGCCTGCGCGCAAAATATGAATATGACAAAAGCGCGAACTGTATCGATGTGCTCGCGATCCCGTCTACCACCACCTGCGAGGTCATAATTGATAAGATCATTGATTTGGTCAAGCAGGGCAAGGTCAAGGAGATCTCGGATGTTCGTGACGAAACAGGCTTAGACGGCTTAAAAATCACCATAGACCTTAAGCGCGGAGTCGATCCGGACAAGCTGATGGCAAAGCTGTTTAAGCTGACAACGCTTGAAGATACCTACGCCTGCAACTTTAATGTGCTCATAGGCGGCGTGCCTATGGTGCTCGGAATAAAGGAGCTGCTTGAGGAATGGATCGCGTTCCGCATTGAATGTGTAATGCGCCGCACCTACTATGACCGCACCAAAAAAGCCGACAGGCTCCACCTGCTGCGCGGTCTTGAAAAGATCCTTTTAGACATAGACAAGGCTATCAAGATAATCCGCGAGACCGACGAGGAGGTCGAGGTAGTTCCCAACTTGATGATCGGCTTCGGTATTGACCAAATCCAAGCGGAATATGTGGCTGAAATCAAGCTGCGCCATCTTAACCGCGAGTATATCTTAAAGCGTACTCAGGATATCGAGGACTTGGAAAAGGAAATTGCCGAGCTCGACGCTATCCTAAAGAGCAAGGCGCGCGTCAAGACCATCATCGTCAAGGAGCTTAAGGCGGTAGGGGACAAGTACGGTCAGCCGCGCCGCAGTATGATTATTTACGAGGACACAGCCAAGTACGAGGAAGAAATAGAAGCAGTGCCCGATTACCCCTGCACCTTCTTCTTTACCAAGGAGGGCTACTTCAAGAAGATCACGCCGCAGTCGCTGCGCATGAGCGGTGCTCATAAGCTTAAGGAAGGCGATGAGATAACGCAGGAAATCGAGTTTTCCAATAACTGCGACCTGCTGTTCTTCAGCGATAAGGCGCAGGTATACAAGACAAAGGCAAGCGAGTTCTCCGATACCAAAACGAGTGTGCTCGGCGATTATGTCGCCGCAAAGCTCGGAATGGACGAGGGCGAAAACGCTGTTTATATGATCGCCACCAAGGATTACAAGGGCATCGTTCTGTTCGGCTTTGAAAACGGCAAGGTTGCAAAGGTTCCGCTTGAGGCTTACGCTACCAAAAACAACCGCAAAAAGCTGACTGCCGCGTATTCCGACAAAAGTCCTCTTGCCGGCGTTCTGTATCTTTTGCAGGATGAGGAAGTGCTGTTCCGCTCCTCGTCGGGCAGAATGCTGCTTGTTCATACGGGAGCGCTCTCGCTTAAGACGACCCGTTCAACTCAGGGTGTGGCGGTGTTAAAGCTCAAAAAGGGTCACCGTCTGTTTGGAATGCAGCAGTATACGGAGGGAATGTTCTTAAAGCCGCAGCGTTATCGCACCCGTTCCTTGCCCGCGTTAGGCGCGTTACCCTCAAATGAGGACAGCAGCAACGAGCAGCTATCCTTGATATAATCATTGATATCACAAAAAATCAAAAAGAAATCAAAAAAACACTTGCAAAATAAAATCAGATGTGTTAATATGTATAAGTTGAATCATATAGATTAGTTTATGAAAGGACGATATAAGCATGAGCGTTTGGGGAATTGTACTCGGTATCTTACTTGCAATCGTATCAATAGCGATTATTGTTGTCATCATTCTTCAGGAAGGTAACCAGCAGGGACTCGGCGTTGTAACCGGTGCGGCTGACTCTTACTTTTCCAAGAATAAGGCTCGTTCAATCGACGCTTTCCTGTCACGTTGGACAAAGGTTTTTGCAGCAGTTTTCGTATTGTTCGTTATTGCGTTGAACGTATTGGCTTACTTCAAGATTCTGTAAGCATACATTTTAATATTCTAACATATAATAGACCGTCGGATTCCGGCGGTCTGTTTTATTATATTGTATACTTACTGATGTTGATTACGGTGATGTTATGTCGGTTTGGATGTTCTGCTCAATTCTTGCCGCTACCTTTGCGGTATTTGCTTTTTGTCATTTTTTATCAAAAAATAAGCACCCTTTCAAAAGGGCGCTTTTGTCAATGGGAGCCGGTGCGGGCACGCTTTGCGCCGTAAACCTGCTTTCGGGCATTACGGGCGTAGCCGTACCATTAAGCGTACTGTCGGTGCTTACTGCCGTAGTCGGCGGAGTTCCCGGCGTTACGCTGCTTTTGTTTTTGAATTTGCTGATCAAATAAGGCTGCTGTATACCTCTTCCAAGGCTTCGCCAACGTTTTCGGCGTCACGGGTCATAAGCCCGAGCATTGTTTTGTAGATCGTCTGCGGATAGCTTAAAAAGTTACCGCGAATGACCTCAGCCTGTTCATAGGTAGGCGCAAACAGTGAAAAGCGCAGCAAATCCATTTCGCCGCCCGAAATCCGGCAATCTACGTTAAAGCCGTTTTCGGTTTTGATTATATCCACAAAGTTTTCACGCGCAGTTTTTCGCTCGGACAACAGCCGTAAAGCGCAGTCATAGGACTTTTGCTTAACGGTGTGGGACAGTGTGGTTTCCAGCTGGCGGGCGATCATTTTGCCGTTGTCGCTCAGAACATAGGTCATCTCGCCGTCCAAGGGTTTATCTTCCGTCAAATTGCCGTTGCTCACAAGCTCGTCAAAGGCGACCGTCACCTCAAAAAAGTTAGCCAGCTCGTCTGCCAAAATAGCCTCTGTCACCAAATTTTTGCTCATGCGGTCATTGACCGAATAGTATAAATAACAAATTAAAATTTTGATCTCGTTTTTACTGCGCAGTCCGCCCGGGGCGATGCCTTCATCAAATGTATCAAAAGCCATAATCTCACCGTCACTTATGATATTTTCTTTATTATAACACATAATAACAAAAAAGTGTAGAGGTAAATATAAAACAATAAAAACAAATTGACGGCACAAATGATTTGTGATACAATATATTATTATAAATTCAGCAAAAGGAAGTGTTTGTTTGGAAGGCTTAGCACCGTATATGCCGTATATATGGCTTGGTTTTGCTGTGGTCATGGCAGTTTGCGAGGCGGCTACCACTCAATTGGTTTCCGTTTGGTTCGTGGTAGGAGCCATTTGCGCAGCGATAACCACTATTTTTACAGGCTCGATCATCATTCAGTCATTGGTTTTTGTTTTTGTGTCTTTGATAGCGCTTATCGTTACAAAGCCGCTTGTAAAAAAGTTTAAACAGAGTCACGAAAAGGTAAACACCAATTCAGACAGGCTCATCGGTCAGGTCGGAGTTGTGCTCCATTCCATTGATGATCCTCAAAGCATCGGACAAGTTAAGGTGATGGGGGAGATTTGGAGCGCGCGTTCCGACTATGCCCCTATTGCTAAAAATGAAAGAATAAAAGTGCTTGCCATCGAGGGCGTAAAGCTTTTGGTAGAGCCGGCACAGTAAGGAGAGCATTATGGTAGGATTGATTATTATAGGCGTAGTTGTGTTGATCGTTCTGATTTTGGTTGTCAGAAATATCCAAATCGTACCTCAGGCGCACGCGTATGTTATTGAGCGTCTGGGCGCTTACAGCACAACATGGGACACCGGACTGCATATAAAGGTTCCCTTTATCGACCGCGTTTCAAAAAAAGTTTCGCTTAAGGAACAGGTTGTGGATTTTCCGCCTCAGCCCGTTATTACACGTGATAATGTTACTATGCAGATCGACACGGTGGTTTATTTTGAGATCACCGACCCCAAGCTGTATACCTACGGCGTTGAACGTCCCCTCAGCGCTATTGAAAACCTGACAGCTACCACGCTGCGTAACATCATCGGCGATCTGGAGCTCGACAACACGCTGACCTCCCGTGACACCATCAACGATAAGATCCGTATCATTCTTGACGAAGCTACCGACGCGTGGGGTATCCGTGTAATTCGTGTTGAGCTGAAAAACATTCTGCCTCCGCGCGAGATCCAGGACGCTATGGAAAAGCAGATGAAGGCAGAGCGTGAAAGAAGAGCGCGTATCCTTGACGCAGAGGGTGAAAAGCGCAGCCAGATCCTGGTAGCAGAGGGCTTGAAGGAAAGCGCCATCCTTAAGGCTGACGCCGTTAAGGAACAGAAGATCCGTGAGGCACAGGGTGAGGCGGAAGCTATCCTGACTGTGCAGAAGGCTAACGCGGATGCGCTCAAAATGCTCAACGAAGCCGCTCCCAACGACCGTGTTATCCAGCTCAAGAGCCTGGAGGCATTCGGCAAGGCAGCCGACGGTAAGGCAACAAAAATCATCATTCCTTCCGATATTCAGGGCATGGCAGGCAGTGTGACCGCCATAAAGGAAATCTGGAAGTCAGAAGAATAAACTATCGCAGCGCCGTGTAAGCGGTGCTGCTTTTATGAGGTGGATATTTGAACTGGGTAAACTGTTTATGGTATTTTCTTATCATGTCCTTTTTAGGCTGGATATTCAGCTGCAGTCACAGCTATTTCAGTGAGAAGAAATTCTATAACAAGGGATTTTTGACGCTGCCCTTCTGTCCGGCATACGGGGTCAGCGGAGTTATCTGTTATCTGGTATTTGAGCACATCGGCAGCAATCCTTTGATCACGTTTGTCGGCAGCGCTCTGCTGATTTCGCTGCTTTCGCTGATTTTAGGCATCGTTCTTGAAAAGATCCTCGCCTGTAAGCCATGGGACTATTCGCACACCAAGCTGAGCATAGGCAGCTATATTTCCGTACCAAACTCTATAATGCTCGGTATTTACGGCGTGTTTACGGTACATATGCTTATCCCGCTGCTCAACACGGGTCTTGCGTTGATCCCTCATACTGTCAGTGTCATAATTTGTCTTTCGCTTTGCGGCGTTATGGTGATCGACGCGATATTATCTTTGATCACGGTCATCCGTCTGCGCAGGCGGGTCAAGCGGCTCAAGATCGAGGCGGTTCGGGAGGAAACAGGTCTTTCGCCCGAAAAAACGGAAGAGCTTACAAAAAACTATAACATGCTGTTCACCAACAGCATGCTGCGCAAGAGAATGGTAAACGCGTATCCCGAGCTTAAAAGCTCCGCTTATGTCAAGATGATCTCCGATAAGCTCACAGAGATAAAGGCAGAAAACATAAAGCAGTATGAGCTTGTCTATGAGAATAAGGAGGACAGACCCTTTGCTTCGGGGCTGTGTCTTGAAAAGCTGTTTATCCTGTTTTTGATAGGTTCCTTTATAGGTACATGTATAGAGACGATCTACGCGCCGTTTGCCGAGGGGCATTTTGAGCTCCGCGTAGGCATGGTTTACGGTCCGTTCATCCCGGTATACGGCGGCGGAGCCGTGCTGCTCACTCTGGTGCTCTATAAGCTGTACAAGCTCAGCGATATAGCATTGTTTATTCTAAGCGCTTTCCTCGGCGCGTTCTTTGAATACATGAGCTCGTGGTTTCAGGAGACCTTTTTGGGCACCGTATCATGGGATTACAGCGATATGCCGCTTAATATCAACGGCAGGACCAGCCTGATGTACGCGTTTATCTGGGGCTTTTTGGGGCTGGTCTGGGTGCGCTATCTGTACCCGTTCGCCTCAAAGTGGATCGAGAAGATACCCAAGAAACCGGGCTCTGTCGTCACTGCGTTCCTAACGCTCTTTATGATCTATAACGCGCTTGTTACGGTGTTCTCTATTGCCCGTTGGGATGCGCGCAGCAACAATATTCCTCCGCAAAATTCAATCGACAGGTATTTGGACGAAAAGTTTAACGATGATCGCATGGAGCTGTTGTTTCCGCATATGCGCGATTCAGCAGATCTAACCGAGCTGAAAACAGGTAAAAAATCAGGATAAAACTATCAAAAGGGCAGACCGGCGTCTGTCCTTTTGTGTTATTATATATGATAAAAACAAATAACCGGAAAATTGTTGCGAATGGCTATTGAAATATTCCCGATTTTTTAGTATAATATATTAGTTAAAAAATCTTTTGTAAGCAAAGGAGCAGACTATGAAAAAGGTAGCAATCATTATGGGTTCGGACAGCGATTTTCCCGTAGTATCAAAAGCGGTCAAAAAGCTTAAGGAGTTTGACGTTCCGTACGAGGTACACGTTATGAGTGCGCACAGAACTCCCGACGCCGCGATCAATTTTTCCGCAAACGCAAAGCAAAACGGCTTTGGCGTTATTATCGCGGCAGCCGGTATGGCGGCTCATCTTGCAGGCGTTTTAGCGGCTAAAACGACTCTTCCCGTAATCGGTATCCCCTGCAAATCAGCTCAGCTTGACGGAATGGACGCGCTGCTTGCTACCGTTATGATGCCTACCGGGATCCCGGTAGCTACCGTTGCAGTTGACGGTGCGGCAAACGCTGCTATTTTGGCGGTAGAGATGCTTGCGCTTGCCGACGAAGAATTGGCGCAGAAGCTTGAAGATATGAAAAAGGAAATGGAACAGGGCGTTGCCGCAAAGGATGAGGCAATGCAGTTGAAGGTGGCTGAATTGTAATGATTAAATCTGTCAATATCGATTACGCAGCCGACAAGGTCCACGAGGAATGCGGCGTATTCGGAATATATAAAAAGAACAGCGAATTAGATGTTGTAGAGATCACCCACGACGCGCTGTACGGCTTGCAGCACCGCGGCCATGTCAGCGCGGGCATCACTGTCAACGACGGCGGCGAATTCAAAACCGTCAAGGAGCTCGGCATGGTGTCGGAGGTCTTTAACCCCAAGGTGTTAAAAAAACTGCCTAACGGTGATATCGCGATAGGGCATGTGCGCTATACGCTGAACGCGAGTCTTGACCGCGCGGCAAACCAGCCGTTGGTGCTTCGCTATAAGGAAGGCTCGATAGCTATTTCGAGCAACGGTTCGATCACAAATTTCCCCGAGATCCGCAAGGAGCTGGAGCGCGGCGGCGCGATTTTCCAGTCTAACTCCAACGCGGAGCTGATGGCGTATGTTATCGCCACCGAGCGCTGCTCCACCGACAACCTGGAGGATGCGGTGCTCAGGGCAATGGACAATTTGGAAGGCGCTTATTCCACCGTTATTTGTGCGCCTACCAGACTGATAGCGTTCCGCGACAAGTTCGGCTTCCGTCCGCTGTGCATTGGCAAGGTGAAGGACAGCTATGTATTTACGTCAGAAAGCTGTGTTATCGACAGCATAGGCGGTACCTTTGTCCGCGACGTCAAGCCCGGCGAGATGGTGGTCGTTGACGCTGAGGGCATCCACAGTTACTTCCAAAAGAAGCGCAGCGAGCAAACCTCGCTTTGCCTGTTTGAATATGTGTATGTTGCGCGTCCCGACAGCACCATTGACGGGGTAAGCGTGCATACGGCGCGCCTGAGAGCAGGCGAGCTGCTTTACAGTGAATATCCCATAGAGGCTGACATGGTGTGCGGCGTCCCGGATTCGGGCATCGTTGCCGCCGAGGGTTACGCCAAGGCTTCGGGCATACCGCTCGGCATGGGCTTTATGAGGAATAAATTTATCGGCAGATATGTCGGCACCGGCATGGACAAGAAGAAGCGTCTTATGCAAACCAAGCTTACCGCGCTCAAATCGAACATCGAGGGAAAACGCGTAGTGGTTATCGACGATTCCATCGTCCGGGGCGAGACCTCGCGCCATATCGTAAAGCTGCTGCGCGACGCAGGAGCAAAAGAGGTGCATATGCTGATAAGCTCTCCGCCTTTTATCGCGCCCTGCTACTTTGGCACGGACATCACCGACAAGGAGCATCTTGTAGCCAAAAAAATGAGCGTGGAAGAGATAAAAGATACGATCGGTGCGGATTCGCTCGGATACCTGAGCATAGAGAGTTTGCGTAAAACCGCTGCTGAGGCTGACGTCAGCCTGTGCGACGGTTGCTTTACCGAGCGTTACGCGGCTGAGGTCCCGACCAATTTCTTTATTGATAAATATGCAAAGAAAATAAAAAAACATTAACGGAGGACAATTATGGAAAGCTTTTCTGAGAGTTACAAGGCGGCAGGCGTTGATATTACCGCCGGCTACAAAAGCGTAGAGCTGATGAAAAAGCATGTGGCGCGCACTAATATCCCGGGCGTGGTTTCCGGTATCGGCGGCTTCGGCGGCTTGTTTGCGCCCGACTTCAAGGGCATGGAGGAACCCGTGCTCATCAGCGGAACCGACGGCGTCGGCACCAAAATCAAGCTGGCGTTTTTGCTTGACAAGCACAACACCATCGGCATAGACTCCGTTGCAATGTGCGTTAACGACGTTATCTGCTGCGGCGCAAAACCGCTGTTCTTCCTTGACTATATCGCCATTGGCAAGAACATTCCCGAAAAGGTCGCATCTATCGTAGAGGGTATCGCGGAGGGCTGCGTTCAGTCCGGCTGCGCTCTTATCGGCGGCGAGACGGCAGAGCATCCCGGCTTGATGCCCGTGGATGAATACGACGTAGCCGGCTTCTGCGTCGGCATAGCGGACAAGCCCAAGATGATCGACGGCTCTAAATTAAAGGCAGGCGATGTTCTTTTGGGACTTCGTTCCTCCGGCGTTCATTCCAACGGCTTTTCACTTGTCCGCAAGATTTTCGATATAAACGAAACCACGATTAATAATACATACCCCGAGCTTGACGCGCCTCTGGGCGAAACGCTCTTGACTCCCACAAAGATCTATGTCAAGCCCCTGCTTGCACTTATGGAGCAGGTCGAGGTCAAGGCGGTGTCTCACATCACCGGCGGCGGCTTCTACGAGAACATTCCCCGTATGCTGCCCGACGGCTTATCCGCCAAGGTGCAAAAGGACGCTATCCCCGTACTGCCTATCTTCAAGCTTATGCAGCGCGTAGGCGGTATCAGCGAGCACGATATGTTCAACACCTTCAACATGGGCGTAGGCATGGTCGTAGCCGTATCCAAGGACGAAGCTGACAAGGCGCTTGCAGTGCTAAAAGAAAACGGCGAGGACGCGGTCGTGCTGGGTGAAGTCATCGAGGGCAGCGAAGGAGTCGTGTTTGCGTAATGAAAAACATAGTCGTTTTGGTATCGGGAGGCGGTACCAATTTGCAGGCGCTTATTGACGCGCAAAACAGGGGAGAGATAACGGGCGGCAAAATAACCTGCGTTGTTTCCTCAAACCCCGACGCTTACGCGCTTACCCGCGCTCAAAACAACGGCATTGCAACAGAGGTCATCCGCCGTAAGGATTATGACGCGTTTGAAAAGTACGACGCGGCGCTCACCGAGCTGCTTAAATCAAAAAACGCCGACCTGATCGTGCTTGCCGGATTCATGACTATTTTAGGCAGTCAGGTGATCCGCGCGTTTGAAAACCGCATCATCAACATCCATCCGGCGCTGATCCCTTCCTTTTGCGGAGAGGGCTTTTACGGCTTGCGTGTCCACGAGGCGGCGCTTGAAAAGGGCGTAAAGGTAACGGGCGCTACCGCGCATTTTGTCAACGAAATATGCGACGGCGGTCCCATCATCCTGCAAAAAGCGGTAGCTGTTCAAAACGGCGACACACCCGAAGTCCTGCAAAAACGAGTAATGGAACAGGCGGAGTGGCAGATACTTCCAAAGGCTGTCGCGCTGTTCTGTGAGGATAAAATAAAAGTAACCGGCAATACGACCGAGATTACGGAATAAACGGAGGCTAACTATGAAAGCGGTATCATTAACACAGGAAATTGCTTCGACCAGCTATCCCGGCAGAGGCATTGTGCTGGGCAGAAGCGCAGACGGCGCAAAGGCGGTCATCGCGTACTTCATCATGGGCAGAAGTGAAAACAGCAGAAACAGGGTGTTCGTTGAAACAGCCGACGGCATCAAGACCGAGGCGTTCGACCCCTCCAAGCTTGTAGACCCGTCCCTGATCATCTACGCGCCCGTGCGTGTGCTCGGCAACAAAACCATCGTCACCAACGGCGACCAAACCGATACCATCTATGATTTAATGAACAAGCAGCTCACCTTTGAGCAGGCGCTGCGCACCCGTGAGTTCGAGCCCGACGCACCAAACTACACTCCTCGTATTTCGGGTATCGTCAAGTGCACTGACGGCAAGATGAACTACGCCATGTCCATCTTAAAGAGCGCGGACGGCAACCCCGACTGCTGCGAGCGTTACACCTTCTCCTACGACGCGCCGCTTGCCGGTTTGGGCAGATTCCTGCACACCTACATGGGCGACGGCAATCCGCTCCCCAGCTTTGAGGGCGAGCCCACCTTGGTTGAGCTCGGCAACGACGATATCAACGCTTTTGCCGCCAAGGTTTGGGACGCGCTTGACGACGACAACAAGGTATCGCTTTTTGTGCGCTACATCGACATCGCGACAGGCAAAGCGGATTCGCGCATTATCAATAAGAATAAGTAATTGACAGAGAGGATCAAATAAATGAAAGAATTGATGTTAAAATACGGCTGCAACCCCAATCAAAAGCCGTCAAAAATCTTTATGCAGGGCGAGGGTGAGCTGCCCGTTGAGGTGCTCAACGGCAAGCCCGGCTATATCAACTTCCTTGATGCGTTCAACTCATGGCAGCTGGTTCGCGAGCTTAAAAAGGCTACCGGACTTCCCGCGGCGGCTTCCTTTAAGCACGTAAGCCCTGCAGGCGCCGCGGTTGCCTGCGAGCTGTCCGATACCCTCAAGAAGATTTATTTTGTAGATGATCTCGAGCTTTCGCCCATCGCTTCCGCTTACGCTATGGCAAGAGGCGCGGACAGAATGTCCTCCTACGGCGACTGGGTAGCGCTTTCCGACACCTGCGACGTTCAGACCGCAAAGCTGCTCCAGCGCGAGGTTTCCGACGGTATCATCGCTCCCGACTACACCCCCGAGGCGCTCGAGGTGCTCAAAACCAAAAGAAAAGGCAACTACAATGTAGTTAAGATCGACCCCGACTACGTTCCCGACCCCATCGAGCACAAGGACGTTTTCGGCATTACCTTTGAGCAGGGCAGAAACGAGCTCGTTATCGACGAGGCTATGCTCATGCAGAACATCGTTACCGAGAACAAGGAGCTCACCGACGAAGCAAAGCGCGACCTGCTGATCGCTCTTATCACACTTAAATACACCCAGTCCAACTCCGTTTGCTATGCCAAGGGCGGTCAGGCTATCGGCGTAGGCGCGGGTCAGCAGAGCCGTATCCACTGCACCAGACTTGCCGGCAACAAGGCTGACATCTGGTGGCTCAGACAGCATCCCAAGGTAATGAACCTTCCGTTTGTAGATAACATCCGCCGTCCCGACCGCGACAACACCATCGACGTGTATATTTCCGACGATTACGAGGATGTGCTTGCAGACGGCGTTTGGGAGCAGTTCTTCAAGACAAAGCCCGAGCCTCTCAGCAAGGAAGAAAAGAAGGAGTGGCTTACAAAGCTCAGCGGCGTATCTCTGGGCTCCGACGCTTTCTTCCCGTTTGGCGACAACATCGAAAGAGCAAAGCGCTCAGGCGTTGAGTTTGTAGCTCAGCCCGGCGGCTCTATCCGTGACGATAATGTAATCGACACCTGCAACAAGTACGGCATGACCATGTCCTTTACAGGTATCCGTCTGTTCCATCACTAAGAGGTAAGCGGTATGAATATATTAATGATCGGCTCCGGCGGCAGAGAGCACGCGCTCATCAAAAAGCTGCTGGAAAGCCCCAAATGCACCAAGCTCTATTGTGCTCCCGGTAACGGCGGTATCTCGCGTGACGCGGAGGTAGTGAACATCAACGTTATGGACAAAGAGGGCATGGTAAGCTTTGCCAAGGAGAACGATATCGACCTTGCCTTCGTAGCTCCCGATGATCCGCTTGCGGACGGCATGGTGGACGCGTTTGAGGCGGCAGGCATCCGCGCCTTTGGTCCCAACGCAAAAGCTGCTATTATAGAGGCTTCCAAGGTGTTCTCCAAGAACCTGATGAAAAAGTACGGCATCCCCACCGCAAAATACGAGGTGTTCGACGATCCCGAAAAGGCTATCGCCTATGTAAAGGCGGAAAACACCGTTCCCGTTGTGGTCAAGGCTGACGGTCTGGCGCTCGGCAAAGGCGTTATCATCGCTCAGACTATTGACGACGCGGTAGCCGCCATCAAGTCCATCATGGAGGATAAGCAGTTCGGCGACTCCGGCAACAACATCGTAATCGAGGAATTCCTCACCGGTCCCGAGGTCTCCGTTTTGGCGTTCACCGACGGCAAATGCGTCAAGCCTATGGTCAGCTCCAAGGATCACAAGAGAGCTTACGACAATGACGAAGGACTCAACACGGGCGGCATGGGCACAGTAAGCCCCAACCCGTACTACACAGACGAGCTTGCGGACGAGTGCATGAAAACCATCTTTGAGCCCACCATCGAAGCCATGAACAAGGAGGGCAGACCCTTCAAGGGCTGTCTGTACTTTGGACTTATGATGACCCCCAAGGGTCCCAAGGTGATCGAATACAACGCACGCTTCGGCGATCCCGAGGCACAGGTCGTACTGCCCCGTCTGAAAACCGATTTGGTTGACATCTGCGAGGCGGTCATCGACGAAAAGCTGTCCGACCTCGATATCGAATGGTACGACGGCGCGGCGGCTTGCGTCGTAATGGCAAGCGGCGGCTATCCCGTTTCCTATAAGAAGGGTATCGAGATGTTCGGCATGGACGAAAACGGTCAGGTCGACGGCGCTATCGTTTACCACGCCGGCACCAAGTACGAAAACGGCAAGTTCTACACCAACGGCGGCAGAGTGCTCGGCGTAACCGCCAAGGCGGACACGCTCGACGAGGCGCTCGACAAAGCCTACGCCGCAGTAAAGAAGATCAGCTTTGAAGGCGCGCACTACCGCACCGATATCGGCAGAACAAAATAATTATAAACACTCAGTAACCGGTTCATGACCCGAAAGGTTTTGAACCGGTCTTTTTTTGAAAACACAACGAACTCCCGTAGGGAACGGTCTTGACACAAGACCAAACCCTACAGAACCTCTCGGAACCTCACATTCATATTTCCCCACAATAACTCTTGCATACGCTGAATGAATATGATAAAATATAATTATATACGAATCAAAAACCGATCAAATTTACCAAAGGAGACATCGTTATGAAAAAACTTACAACATATTTTTTATGTGCGGCTTTGCTTTTTGGCTCCGTGCCGTTCTCCGTTTCAGCAAACGCTGCCGAAACGCCGCAGGAGGAAGTTGCCGCCGGTGATAAAACGAACGAAACAACGAGCGACCGCGTGGCTATCCCTGTTGATAATGATTCCGGCCTGAGACCGGGTATTGAATTTAACAAGAATTACACATCGCTTCCAAGCACCTTTACGGCTTCTACCGATTTTTGGTACGAAAGCGGTACGCGCATGTTAGAGCTGCGCGAGGAGTCAAAGACCCGCACGCTTGAAAACACCGCTGTAACCCTTTGGTGCGACGTGGACAGCAGCGGAGGTGTAGATATTTCCGACGTTACTATGATCCAAAAGGTGCTGGCGAACAACGACGTTGAGCTCACCGCGCCGCTGAGCGAGACAGCCGAGATTGATATGGACGGCGGACTTTCAATAGACGACGCGACCACACTGCAAAGAATGCTTGCAAGCTGCCAAATGCAGCAGTTTATGCCGGGCGATCTTGACCGCGACGGCAAGATGGATTACACTGACATCATATCTCTATACAAATACCTTAATAATCAGGAACTGCTCCTTGACATGAAGGCTATTACCAACGCGCGGGCAAAAAACTATCTTATGGATAAGTATCTGGAGGATATAAAATGTGATATCACCCGCGCGGATTTTGACTGCAACGGCGTGGTCAACTGCGACGACGTTTATACCTTTATCAACCAGTTCAATATTCACGACATTCCTTGCGGTGACGTCAATCAGGACAATATTATCGACGGCGTCGACCTTAACATCATCAAGGAATACATTGTGGGCGCTGTAAAAGAAGGCTCGCCCATGCTCACGCCAAAGGCGATGTGGCTTGCGGATTACGACGAAAACCGTAAGGTGGATATCGAGGACGTTCACTTTTTTCAAAAGATGTACGCGGGTATCAACGGTTTTGAAAGTCCCAACACCTCTTGGATAACAGAAGAATATATAAAGAAAGATAAAGAGATCAGGTCAAAATATGATGTTTATGCAATGTATAATAAGTTTGGTAAAACAGATATAAAATTTGACGATGTTATAAGAGATCGCCCTTATTTTTTTAATGTTGTGCATAGCACAGGGGACACAACTGACCTAATATGTCGATTGTTAAATGTTGACAGATTTGGAAATGTTTGCAGGTTAGACCCTAATGGAAATTCAAAGTTTGTTGGTTTTATTGATAATAGAGATGTCCGAATATCCCCGACTTATCCAGGCGGGCATAAGTACACTGGATCTGCTGCATATGCTGTTGAGAGGCTAGGAGTTTGGGAATCTCAAAGAAAATATTGCATGGGAACAAGCAATGTTTTGTTCTTGTTTATGGATTGCCGTCCTTTAAATATTAGCGATATGAGTTTTGGCGCTAGCGAAACAGGTGCGGCTGGCGCTAAAAAAGCAATATTCATGCCAAATGCAACAGATACTAAAATGAATAGTGAGGGGCTTATGTTCCCAACAAACCTTTTAGCAAACGATAGTATTGAGTATGCAGTGTTCCCGAAAAACGTGAAGGGCCTTGCTGGTATGGCGTGCAATATTAAGCCATATGAAGGTACTGTCGATGACCCAAACAATAGTTACTATTATGACGATGACGCGAAAGGTATTAATGTTAAACATTTTTCCGACATATTTGCTCCCGAAGTAGTTAAGATTTCCGCGAAACAAAACTGGCCCAAATTAAAAGATCTGGTGTTGCCAGCAAGAATTAAAGGCGCGGGGCAAGGGGCTTTTCAGTGCTTAAATAGCTTTTCTCTTGAAAAATCAAGTTTTACCGGTAATAAGGAAAAAGAATATGAAATTGTTTTCCTATCGCAAGAACATGTTAAATTAAATGATGACAAATATGTTTGGGGCGATATTCCTCCTGTTGAAGTATGGCCTATTATAGATGTTTATGATGAAAATTGGGATGAAACATATAGGGTTCGTGGTGCAAGTGCGAATGTAAATGTGTTCTGTTTTGAGTCTTCTGGTGTCGGAAAATTCTTCAATTATTATTTTAAGTCTGGTCCCGGAAATCATCTTATTACATATCCATGTAGCGATAAATACGGATATGTCCCAATATATTTGTAAATAAAAAAATTTTAAAACCTCCCCCGATGTCAGTGCGTCGGGGGAGGTTTCAGTTTGTCAAAAAACTATTTAGCGTATAGGAGCAGAGGGGTTCCCTCTAAATGTCATTCCGACCAACGTGGAGGTGATTTCCCCTGTTAGGGGAATCACCCTCCACGCGTTTCGCTGCGCTTCACTTGGTCGGGATGACATCTATTTCTCCGTTTTTAGGATGCGTTTTTCAGCTGTAATCTGAGCCTGTCGGCGATCATTGCGATGAATTCACTGTTGGTCGGCTTGCCTCTGTCGTTGTGGATAGTGTAGCCGAAGTACGAGTTCAGCACGTCGATGTCGCCTCTGTCCCAAGCGACCTCAATGGCGTGACGGATGGCGCGCTCAACCCTTGAAGAGGTCGTGTCGTACTTTTTGGCGACAGAAGGGTAGAGTTGCTTTGTGACAGCGTTGATGATCTCCGGTTTTTCCACGCTCATCATAATAGAATCGCGCAGATAGTGGTATCCCTTGATGTGCGCGGGAACGCCGATCTCGTGCAATATTTCGGTTACGCGCAGTTCAATTCCGAAGGAGTCGATGGATATAGGCGTTTTGTACCGAACATCGTTTTTCTTGCGCATTACGGAGATATTCTCGCACAGCTGCTCCACATCGTACGGCTTCAATACAAAATACCCTGCGCCGTTGTTCATTACCTCGCGCTCCAGCACAGCGCTGTGAAAGGTGGAAAACACAATAAACAACGGCTGCTTTGCGCCATCCTGCCGTCTGGTGTTGCGCATTACGCCGATAGCGTCAAGCCGCGTCATAAACGCGTCCATCAGCACTACGTCGGGTTGTTCGTGCAGAATACGGCTGCACAGCTCCTCGCCGTCCTTTGCGCAGAATTCGACAGACATATTAAACTTTTGAAACACTTTCAAATCCGCCTGTAAGAATTCCGCTGCGTCCTCGGTAATTATGATCTTTGTACTATTGTCCATGTCGGTTATCTCCCATCAATTTTTTAATGTGAGTTAATATTACCATAAAATGGAAAAGATGGCAATAGTTTCCAAAGAAATTTTTGCAAAAATTTTTCACCTATTTTTGTGGAACTTTTTTGGTTTTGACATTAAAGTACAATATATGGTATTATTCAAAATACTTCGACACCATATTTTGTACCAATACTCCGTAACCCTCCTTTGGGTCATTCATAAAGACATGGGTGACAGCGCCGGCTAATTTCCCGTTTTGTACCACGGGGCTGCCGCTCATGCCCTGAACAATGCCGCCGCACTTTTCAAGAAGTGTTTTGTCTGTAATCTTTATGACAAAGTTTTCGTTGTTGTTTTTGTCCTTGTTGCAGATCTTGGTTATTTCCGCGCTGTATCCCTGAATATTGTCCTGCTCCAAAGTGGTGTAGATCGTCGCCTTTCCTACGCGCACCTCGTCGTTTTGAGCCATCGGCAGCTTTTTAACTTTGCCGGTATCCTCGTTTTTAAGCCTTCCGAACACTCCTACAGGGGTGTTTTTGCTTAGGCTGCCAAGGGTTTGATCGGTAAAGTAACCGTTCAGGCTGCCGGGCTTGCCTACGGTGCTCTTTGTGACCGAGCTGATTTTTGCTCCCGTTACCTCTGCCGAGCCTAAGGGAAGTAACACGGCGGTTTGATTGTCGCATATTCCGTGTCCGAGCGCGGCAAAATAATGATGGTCGCTGTCGCTGTAGGTCACGGTGCCTATCCCCGCGCAGCTGTCCTTAACCCACGCGCCCAGAAGGTATGACCCGGCGGCGTTTTGCCGCGGAGTCACCGTTTTGCTGAGCGTCTGACCGTTCCGTTCCACGGTAAAGGTAATGGGCTCACCGCCGCTTTCACGGGCTATCTCTTGCAGATCCTCGTTTGAGCCTATCCTTTTGCCGTTTGCCGCTTTTAGAATATCGTTTACCTTTAAGCCGCCGTCCTTTGAGGGACAGACGTTGCCGCTTCCGCTCTTGAATTCCTCCAGCTCCGTGACTATAACGCCGTCGTTGTAAAAGCGTACTCCAAAGCTCTGACCGCCGAGAGCCACCATATGCGGCTTGCTCTCTTTGGCATAGCTGGTGTTTACTGCTGAGGAGGTCAGCAACACTGCGGATAATATAAAAGCACAAATTTTTTTGTTTTTTTTCAAAAAATCACCTTCTTTCCGTTGCCTTTCTTAGGATTTGCATTTATAATAGAAATAAATACGGAATCTGATTATTCTGTTTCTTATTGGAAATCCAAGCGTCAAAAACCGCGTCGCTTCACAGCGGTTTGCAAATATTTTCATTTTTATATAAATTTGTGAGGTTCATATGGAAGAAAACAAAACTTTATTAAAAGGCTTGACCGCGCAGGAGGTTGAACAGCGCATCGCTCAGGGCAAGGTCAACATCGCGTCAAACGTCAAAACCAAATCGATCAAACGGATTTTTTACGACAATATCATGACGACCTTCAACATGATCAATATCGTGTTGTTTGTCGCCCTGTTGCTGGTGGGTTCCTACCGCAATCTGCTTTTTATCGGTGTTGTGGTGTTCAATACCATCATCGGTATAATCCAGGAGATCCGTTCCAAAAAGAGCGTAGACAAGCTCACGATCCTTTCCGAAAGCAAAATATCCGTTCTGCGCGACGGGGTGCTTACCTCCGTCAGTAAGGAGGAGTTGGTCGAGGACGACGTTATCGTTCTTTCACGTGGTAATCAGATACCTGCCGACTGCGTTTTGCTCGACGGTATTTGTAAGGTAAACGAGAGCCTGCTTACAGGTGAATCCGATTTGATACAGAAGCAGGAGGGCGACGAGCTGTTGTCCGGCAGCTTTATTTCTGCAGGCACCTGCTACGCAAAGGTCAACCGTGTCGGCGCGGAAAGCTACGCCGCAAAAATCAATAACGAAGCCAAGTATATCAAAAAAACAAATTCGCAGATCCTGAGCTCGTTTAACTTTATCATCAAGCTTTGTTCACTGTGCATTTTCCCGATAGGCGCGCTGCTCTTTGCCAGTCAGTTCTGGTTCCAGGGGCAGGACCTGCAAAGCAGCGTTGTTGCTACCGTCGCGGCGCTTGTGGGCATGATCCCCGGCGGCATGATTTTGCTTACCAGTACCGTGCTTGCCGTGTCGGTCATCCGCCTTTCGCGTAAAAATGTTTTGATAAACGAGATGTACTGCATCGAATCATTAGCGCGTGTGGACGTGCTTTGCCTTGATAAAACCGGCACTCTGACCGCGGATAAGATGAACGTACATAAAATCATAAACCTTAACACAAATGACGACAAGATCAAAACCGCGCTTGCTTCCATCGTTGCGGCAAGCGACGAGATAAACGCCACACTGCAAGCCGTCAGCGATCATACGCAGGGGATAGAACCCGTGGCGTGCAAAAAGTTCGTTGCTTTTTCGTCTGAAACAAAATGGTCAGGCGGTACCTTTGCAAACGGCAAGACCTATATCATGGGCGCTGCTGAGTTTGTTTTTTCTGATAAAGAAAAATACGCCGAGATATTTGAAAGAATAACTCAAATCAAGGAAACCGTCCGTATTTTAGTTTTAGCTTCATCGGATCAGCCTTTTAGGGAGGGCGGCTTGCCGGATGACCTGCACCCAATGGCGCTGATACTCATCAAGGATCAGCTTCGCGATAACGTAGAGGACACCATAAACTACTTCAAGGAACAGGGCGTAACGCTTAAAGTTATCTCCGGCGACAGCGTAAAAACCGTTAAAAGCATTGCCAAGGATACGGGTATAGAGGGCGCCGAAAACGCCGTGGATATGACTACCGTTAAGTCAGACGAGGAGATAAAGGAGGTAGCGGAGCGCTGCAATGTGTTCGGCAGAGTTACTCCTGCTCAAAAGAAAAAGCTGGTGCTCGCGCTCAAGGAGCACGGTCATTCCGTTGCTATGACCGGCGACGGCGTAAACGATGTGCTCGCGCTTAAGGAAGCCGACTGTTCGGTGGCTATGGCTTCGGGCAGCGAGGCAGCACGTAATGTGTCTCAGATCGTGCTTGTTGACAACGACTTCGCCTCAATGCCTCATGTGGTGGCGGAGGGCAGACGAACCATCAACAATATCGAGCGCAGCTCGGCGTTGTATCTGGTCAAAACCATCTATTCCATCGTGCTCGCCATCTTCTTTATCTGCTTTAATATGGCGTACCCGTTCAAGCCTATCCAGCTTACCCTTGTAAGCGCGTTCACCGTGGGTATTCCTTCATTCGTTTTGGCGTTGCAGCCGAATAAAAACATCATCAAAGGTAACTTTACTTTCAATATTATCATGCGCGCTATGCCGGCGGCTATATGCGTCATACTGAATATAATAGCTTCGGGCATCATTGCGAAATTCCACTTTATACCGATATCCTCACCGGAGCTTTCAACCATTTCCGTATATATAACGGCGCTGTCGGGAATGCTGCTGATAATCAGGCTTTCCATTCCGTTTAACGCGCTGCGTGTCGCCATGATGTCGTTCTGTACCGTAGCCTTTTGTCTTGGCTCCGCTCTGTTCGGAGAACTGTTTATGCTTGCGCCGCTTAATCCGAATTCCCTTGTTATGCTGGTAGCATTTTCGGCAGCCACGGTTTTGATTTTCAATGTTATTTACAGCGTCAACGAAAGACTTATCAACCGTTATAAAAACAAGGCTAAAATCAAAAAATAAAATTCTTTATTAGAAATAAGTGATAAAATGAAATTACAGATCCCCGACGCCGCGCGGCAAATCATAAACGCGCTTACCAAAAACGGCTTTGAGGCGTATGTGGTAGGCGGCTGTGTGCGCGACGCCTTGCTCGGTATTACGCCGCATGATTGGGATATTTGTACTAACGCCTCACCGCGGCAAATGCAGCGCAGCTTTGCAGGTTGGGAAACAATAGAAATCGGAATACAGCACGGAACAATTGCCGTGGTAATGGGTAAGGAAGTGTACGAGGTCACCGCCTACCGCGTTGACGGAACGTACAGCGATAACCGCCATCCCGACAATGTCCGCTTTACCTCCGAGCTGAGCGAGGATCTGGCGCGGCGAGACTTTACTGTCAACGCCATGGCGTACAGCGACAGCGACGGATTGATCGACCTTTACGGCGGAGTTCAGGACTTGCGCGACGGTATTATCCGCTGTGTCGGTGATCCGGACAAACGCTTTAACGAGGACGCTCTGCGTATCCTGCGCGCTTTGCGTTTTGCTTCACGGTTCGGATTTGCCATTGAGCTGAAAACATCCGACTCGATCAGGCAAAACGCGCCGCTGCTTAATAATATAGCGGCCGAGCGCATCCGTGAGGAGTTAAGCGGAATCCTGACAGGGCAAAGCGCTGAAGCTGTTTTAAACGAATACCGCGACGTTATAGCTGTATTTATTCCCGAGATAAGACCCTGCTTTGACTATGACCAATGCACCAAGCACCATTGCTATGATGTATACCGTCATATCACGCATTCGGTAGGGCAGATCACGCCGACCGGGCTGTTGCGCACGGTCATGTTTTTTCACGACATCGGCAAGCCGCAGGTCATGACTCAGGACGCTGACGGAACGCGGCATTTTAAAGGACACCAGCTGGTCAGCGCCGATATCGCGCATGACGTTTTGCGACGCTTGCGCTGTCCAAACGCCTTTATTGACGACTGTGTAAAGCTGATAATATATCATGATGTTAGGTTCAGCGGCTCCAAAAAACTTGTTAAGCGCGTAATGAATGCTATCGGCGCGGATAATATGCCCTTGCTGTTTGAGGTCATGACGGCGGATTATCTGTCGCAGTCCGACTATAACCGAGACCAAAAGCGTGACGCTGTTGAAACATCCAAGGCGCAGTACGCGGAGATAATAGCGGATCATGAATGTTTTTCTTTAAAAGAATTAAAAATCAACGGAAAAGATTTGATCGGCATTGGGATCACCGACGGTAAAAAAATCGGCGCCACACTTAACGCACTGCTTAACGAAGTTATTGACGAAACACTACCAAATGAAAAATACGCTTTGCTGCAACGCGCAGAGCAAATTAATATTCTATAAAAGAAAAAACCACCCGCTTGGGTGGTTTTACTGTTATATAGGTTTAAATCCTTGCAACGCCGGATTCGATAGCAGCCTTCTTTACTGCGGCGGCAACTGTTTTGCCGACTCTTGGGTCAAAGGCATGGGGGAGGATGTACTCGGGCGTAAGAGCTTCGTCATCAACAAGAGAAGCAATGGCAAAGGATGCGGCGACCTTCATCTCCTCGTTGATGTCCGAGGCTCTGCAATCCAGAGCGCCGCGGAAAATACCGGGGAAAGCGAGCACGTTGTTGATTTGGTTTGGGAAGTCGCTTCTGCCTGTGCCTACAACTGCCGCGCCCGCGTTTTTGGCAAGGTCGGGCATGATCTCGGGTGTGGGATTCGCCATGGCAAAAATCACGGGATTCTCAGCCATACTGCGTACCATATCCTCGCTTACGCAGCCTGCGGCGGAGATTCCGATAAATACGTCCGCGCCGACCATAGCGTCAGCGAGCGTACCGGTCTGACGGCTCAGGTTAGTAAGCTCCGCGATCTCCTGCTTTGCGGTATTCAAACGAGGATCGCCCTTGCAGATAATGCCCTTGCTGTCACACATGGTAATGTGCTTTACGCCCATGTTCATAAGGTGCTTGGCAATAGCGACTCCGGCTGCGCCTGCGCCGTTCATAACTACCTTGACAGTATCCATTTTTTTGCCGACGAGCTTGAGCGCGTTGAGCATAGCGGCGGCAACGATAATAGCGGTTCCGTGCTGATCGTCGTGAAATACGGGGATGTCGCACTTTTCTTTGAGTTTCTTTTCGATTTCAAAGCAACGCGGAGCGGCGATATCCTCTAAGTTGATTCCGCCGAAAGAGCCGCTGATAAGATAAATTGTGTTGACTATCTCGTCAACGTCCTTGCTCCTGACGCAGAGCGGAAAAGCGTCAACGTCGCCGAACGCCTTAAACAGCGCGCACTTGCCTTCCATAACGGGCATACCTGCTTCGGGACCGATATCGCCCAAGCCGAGCACGGCTGTGCCGTCGGTGATGACCGCCACCAAGTTGCTGCGGCGGGTCAGCTCATAGCTTTTGTCATAATCCTTTTGGATCTCCAGGCAAGGCTCCGCAACGCCCGGTGTATAGGCAAGCGACAGCTCCTCCGAGTTGGAGATAGGTACTCTTGATACCACTTCGATCTTACCGTTCCATTCATAATGCTTTTTAAGGCTTTCCTGTCTGATATCCATTTTAATAACTCCCTTAATAAAATTACCTATACAATTATAGCATAAAAACTTTATTGTGCAAGTATTTGAGCGAATTATTTGACATTTTGGTGTCAATCGGTTATTATACTAAATGAGTGCATTGAACAGCCGCGGGCAGATTTTGAAAGAAACTGCGCGAGGAAAGTCCGGGCTTCACAGAGCAAAAATAACGGCTAACGGCCGCCGGAGGCGACTCCAGGGATAGTGCAACAGAAAATAACCGCCGCTTTGCGGTAAGGATGGAAAGGTGAGGTAAGAGCTCACCGGAGGGTGGGAGACCACTCTG
>CAMHCD010000010.1 GCA_946183545.1 uncultured Clostridia bacterium | reverse complement strand
AAACTCCGGCAGAGGGAAAAACCGTTGAAAGTAGCCGCCTATATATCCGAGCAGCAGCAGTCCGATCCCACTGCCGAGGATTATTCCCCCGAGCGACACCGCAGCGCCTATGGCGGCAAACAGCGAGCGTATAGAGGCTTTTGAAATACCCAGCGCCATAAGTATGCCGATATCACGCCTGCTCTGGTTGATTATCATTGACATGAACAGGAACACTACCGTAAGCACGATGGCAAAAAATACCGTAGGCAGTATCATCATCAAGGAGGATATAGGATTGAGGTTGTCCTGTATCCTTTTGTGTACAGGAGATTTTTCATAGATGTAGCTGTTCTTTACCGTTGTGCCGTCCAGCGCCTTTTTTGCAAGCTCCATTACGCTTTTCGCGTCTGCGCCGTCGTCAAAATACAGCATAAACTGGTTGCACAGCTTGTCGTAGCCTTCGTTTTCGTTCAGCTTTTTATATGCCTTTTTCAGCTCGTCCTCAAGGTCGGCAAACTCTTTTATTTTCTTTGAGGCGCTGCCGAGAGTTTTTTCTCCCTCGGCGTACTGATCCTTAGCTTCTGTAAGCTTTGACTGTCCCTCACTCAGCTGACTGCTGATTTCGCTGACTGAGGCTTTGATTTTTTCGATCCCGCTTTCTATATCCGCAATGCTCTTTTTTAGCATTCCGTTAGTTTCTTTAAGCTCTTCCTTGGCGCTCTCGGCAGTCTTTATTCCGTTCTTGAGTTCGGTCAGCGTCGATGGGAGAGAGGCTTCGGTTATCCCATAAGTGCCGAGAGTGGAAATGACCTTTTCGCGGCTTTTGGCAACCTCGGATATGCCGTTTTTTACCTTTGTTTTTGCATCGTCATATAGCTTTAACACTTCCGCGACGGTTAGCTGTTCTATATCCTTATCGTCGGACAGGGCTTTAAGCCGGGTTTGCGCGTCCGTAATGTTGTTGAGCAGTTCTTTTGCCGAACGATCGGTTTTGATATCTTTTATCAAATCGAGCATTTGATCGATATCAGTTTGCTGATACCTGCCGTGCAGCGAATTCAGGCTTTTTAGGGTGCTTTGATAATACTCAGGGAGCTTAGACAGGTCTGTATCATTTATTGCGTTATAGCGCTTCAATACCTCGATAAGATCCTTGTAGTCATCCTCTATGGGCGGATCGTCCGACGCGAGCTTATCTATGAGCTCCTTTGCCTGCTGTGAGTTAAGATAATCCAAGTCGGTATCTATCTGAGTTTCAAACTGTTTTACAAGCTCCGCCAGCTTATCGATCGAATCGGAAATATCATAAGAAAAACCGTTGTTTTCCAGCTCCTTCAAGTATTCCGACACTGTTTTGGCGTCGTTGAACAGTTCCGACATGCTCTGATTATCAGGCAGCGTGTTCAGCATCTTTATAAGCTGTTTTACATCCTCGCCGTTCAGCGTGGCTTGGGTTTCCTTTAGTTCGCTGTCTGTTTTGTCCAGCTTGTCAAGGGCGCTTTTTGCCTGATTGAGCTTATCGTATTTTGATGAAAGCGAGGTTACGGTTTCGGACGCTGTTTTATACGAAGCGCTGACGGTGATCTGCTTTTCCTTAAGCTCGGCGCAGGAGGATATCAAAGTCGCTTTTGTTTGGTTTAGTTCGGCAATAGCGCTGTTAGCTTTGGTTTCGGATTCGCTGTATTCCTTTTCCTTTTGTTTGAGGAGTTTTTTTGCCTTGTCAAGCTCCTTTTGCTTTTTATTGATAAGGTTCAAAGCGGAGGTCTTTTCGTCCGTTAAGGTATCCGACTTTTTGTCAAGCTCCTTCTTTCCCTTATTGTAATCCTTTTCATATTCCTCGCGCAGCAGTGAAGCCGGGGCATAGAAATATCCGAAATCGTAGTTCAGCCCCCAAGCGTCGTCGGATATCTTTGCCGACAAAGTTTCGGGACGCGACACTATAGCCTGAACCTTGTATTTGCGGAATTCGTCACGAACTCGGAAATACAAGGCATCGCCTGCGGATATCCCGTTGTTAGCAGCAAAGTTGTATTCTGCCAGTATCCCGCTGTCACCGGAAGCTTCCGACCAACGGTAGAAACGCTGTTTTTCGTCGTCACGGTAGGAAAACACTCTGACAGAGTAATAATTCCCGTCTGCGGTTTTCATCATTGTGTCGGCGCACAAACGGGTTTCGCAACTTTTTACCCCGTTTATACGCAGCAGCTTTAAGGCGTCGTCCGTGGACGTCGCTTCTGTCGTGATATATCCGTCGGGGTAGTCGTAATCATCCACGTAGCGGTTTAACGATGCTTCCAGCGACATATATCCGCTCGATAGCCCCCACGCAAGCGAAAAACCGAGTGATACCACAAGCGTGACGGAAAGCAGCAGTTTAAAGTATTTTTTTATGATTGCATGAAGCATGCTTTTCATTTGGCGCTACCACTCAATCTCGTTAACTTTCATTATCGAAGTATTCACCTCGTTGGAGATGATCTGTCCGTTTTTCATGTGAATTATCCTGTCGGCAAGCCTTGCAATCTCCTGATTGTGCGTTACGATTATCATTGTTTTTCCGTACTCACGAACCAGCTTTTCAAGGTATTCCATCACGACCCTGCCGGTTTGTGAGTCAAGAGCGCCCGTAGGCTCGTCGCACAAAAAGAATTCGGGGTTTTTGGCAAGAGCTCTGGCTATGGAAACTCGCTGCTGCTGACCGCCCGAAAGCTGAGAAGGATAACTGTCGGCTTTGTCCGACAGTCCGACCGTTTCCAATGCGTTTTTTACGGCGTCCGGCTCCTTTGGGTCGGCGGTCAGTGATACGTTTTCTTTTGCCGTCAGCCCTGCTATCAGATTAAAGGACTGGAAAACAAAGCCCACGGTGTTGCGTCTGTACGCCGTCAGTTTTTTGTCACTCATTTTGCCAAGCTCGGTGCCGTTGAACCGCACCGAGCCGCTGTCATAGCGATCCATGCCGCCCAGCATATTGAGCAGGGTGCTCTTGCCGCAGCCGGAATTGCCCAGTACGACTATGAGCTGAGATTCTTCTATGTCGAGGTCGATATGATCCAGAGCGGCAACACGGGCGTCGCCTTCTCCGTAAGTCTTGCATACGTCTTTGACAGAAATAAAGGGCTCTTTTTTTGATTCCATGGTTGAACTCCTTAATACCCTATAACAATTCCCAAAATGATGAATGCTATAACCAAAAGCAGATTCACCGCAAACAGCGGCACGCTTTTTTTGACCCATTTAAAATATTCCACCTCTATCATGGATAACGAAATCAGCAGCACGGGCGAGGTGGGGAAGAGCACGTTTGTATAGCCGTCGGCAAAGGTGTATATAAGTACCGACATCTGATCGCTCAGTCCGAGGTTAACGGTCGAGAGCAGTCCCATGATCAGGATCGCCTTTGCGGTGGAGGATGAAATAAAGAACTCCATGACCAGAACTATTGCATACACGATAAGCGCTATCAGGAAAATGTTTTTTCCCTGTGCCAGCAGGTTGATTTGATTTGCGATTGTCGGCATTACGGAGCCTTCGTCAAAAACATATTTGACAGAAGCCGACAGACCGATGAACACTATCGTAGGTAGTGCGCCCGTAAGCCCCTTTAAAAAGCTCTTAAAAACCGACTTCCAAGATAAGCCGCACGCCGCTCCTGCCAATATTCCGAACACAAGGAAGTAGGCAGTCAATACGACTACAGTGTAGCTCCTGAGCGCGGATACAAACGAGCATAAGGTGATGACAGCCAACCCGCAAAGCAAAAACAAACCGTAGACCACGCGGAGCCTTTTCTCCTGCGACGGCGTTTTTTTATTTGTTCCGCTGCTCATGTCGGCGGTATTTTTCAGCCTTTTGTCATGCTCGTATGTATAGCTGTTTTCCGGGTTCTTGTCCAGTCTGCGCAGATAAAGAAAGATGAACGCTTCAAGCAGCAGATACATCACAATAAATATAATAATGCGGTACCAGATGTTCTCCATCGGGTTCGCGCCGATTATTTCGCAGGCAAGCAGCACAGTGAAAGGATTGGTCACGGCGCTTGCAAAGCCGAAGCCGCACGATACGATGCAAACCAAAAATCCTGTAAAGGAGTCATAGCCAACCGCCATACACAGCACGGTGATTATCGGCAGCATGGTCAGCATTTCTTCAAACAAGCCTAAAAAAGCGCCGAAGCACATAAACAGCAGCGACATCAGCGCTATCATCAGCCGCCTTTTGTTCTTGAATTTTACCGATACGCTGTCAACCAGCGCACCGATGCCGCCTGAGTCGTTCATCACCTGGAACGCTGCCGATATTACAAGCAGGAACAGCGACAGCATTATCAAGGTCACTCCGTCGCCGGAGAAAAATACCAGCACCGGGGCGAGCACACCCTTCCACAGCTCAATGCCGCCGGAGCCTTTTAAGGCATGGTATGTGCTGTAATCTACGCTGCCGTCCGCATGTGTGCCGAAGCTTCCGCCGGGGATAACATAGGTCAGCACGATGGCGACGATCAGCAGACCGAGCAAAAGCGCTGTGACCTGAATAAAGGTTTTTTTGGATATATCAATAAGTGCTTTTTTCTTTTTCATCAGCAAGACGTTCCTCTCTGAGTAGATCTATAATCAGCGACCAACGCGCTATCTGCAAAGGTTCCTCCGTCGGATAAAAATAATACTGCTCGTTTTTATAATACAGCTCGAATTCTTTTCCGCATGAAAACGCGAGTGCCGGCAGCTTTTCGGTTGGAATGCTGAATTCTATCTGATCTGAACAATAAGTAAAGGCGTTTTTGTTTAGTGTGCATACGCCGCTTTCCTTCCTTACGCGCGGCTTCTTTTCCGAATACACCTTGACAGACACGTTTGTTTCAAGCTTGATACCGTCAAGTTGAGATCTTTCGATTTCCTTTATTCGCTCATAATATGCCGGAATGCTTTCCGCATCGTCGGTAAAACGGTAACTTTCATCCAAATGATGGACTTTGCCGCAGGCTGTACAGATAAGGTCGTTTCCGCTGCCGCGGTTAGAATACAACTCTCCGCAGTCTATGCAGCGGTAAAGCATGGTTTCCAGTCCTTTTGCCTTGTTTTTCTGACGGTAACGGTTTGTCAAACTTTGGTTTTCGTTGTAGTTTAATCCTTCTCCGATAGCCTTGTCGAGTTCTTCTACGGACATTTGCTTTATTTCCTCGGGGGTTATGACCCTTTTTACGCTAATGCTGATCTCACTGCGGTAAAACCTGCTTCTCCACTTGGGGTAGGAGTAGTAAGCATTGGAGATGTTCGCCAGTACTATCGGATATCCGATTTTCTTATACATTGCGGTAGCGCTTTCTATGATAGGACTGCTGCAGCCGTCAATGCTGAGTCTGCCTTCGGGGAAAACCACGACCGGATAACCTGAGCGCAGCGTCCTTAGGATTTTAACAGCCGCGGTATCCGGGGTAAAGATCTTCTTTGGGATCATGCCCGTCTTTTTGGCAAAAATCCTAAGCACCGGGGCGGAGAGAATGTGATGATTTATTACGTATGCCGGCTTGTAGTCCTTTAGTAGAGCAATAACATAGTAAAAATCATAGAAGGACACATGGTTGCACAGCACGACAAAGGGAGGCTCAAGTCCCAAAAGCTTTTCGTCGTCGATATTCAGCTTTTGGCAGTGCTTCCTCCACAGCGTAATGATCTTGATAAAGATAAAATACGACGCGGAGTCCGGAGTACCGTCGTGTCCTCGGAAGTATATCTTGTCCAAAAACAGCCAAAGCAAAACAAACAGCAAGACCATCAGTAATACGATTATAAGTACCAGCAGCCACAGCGGAAGGGAGTTTAGAATAAACGCCTTTACGCCTGCGCCGATAAGATTCGAGGTGATTATTGACGGGATAACTCCCGTTGCCACAGTCAGGATATATCTGCGGAAACTGATTTTGCTTCCGCTTGCAAAATAACAAATAGCGCCAAACGGAACGATAGGGGTGATGAACAGCAGATACATCAGCAGTTGAGTGTTCGTTTCGCCTTTTTTTGCGCCCATACGCTTTATTTGCTCCTCGGCTTTTTTTGACTTTGAGGGATCAAATCGCAGAGTCCTTACCAATACAAAAATAATGCTTGCTCCCAAGCATACGCCTAAATCGCACAGCAGCAGCGCTATGGGGAAGGAATAGCTGAGTCCCGCGGATACCTGAATAAACTCGGCGGGAATAAAAACGACCACCATTTGCAGCGCCTCTATAAGCGATACAGCCGCTCCGCCGAAAATGCCCTTTGAGCTTAACAGCTCCTTTGCGCCGTTAATATCATTGTTCAGTTCCATAGAAAACAGCGGTATCAGTACGTCTTTTAGGAAAAAGGCGAACAGCACCAATACACCTGCCAAAGCAAAAAGGATAATGCTTTTTTCGATCCATTTCTTCTTCATAATAATCTTCCCCTGTCAATAAGACTGTTTGTGATTATCTACATATTATTAAACCATATCATGAAACTATTGTAAAGTATTATTGTTTCATTTAATAAGAAAAAGAATAGTGAGTGTTTCGGTTTATGATGTCAGAAACCGGAATCAGTCTTAGTAAAACATTTACTCAATGCAGGAAATACATGTCAAAATGCACGATGAAAAATTGCTACTTCTCAGAATTTTTGTTTCTTTTTTCAATTTATAGTTGATTTTGCTTTGAATATATGCTATAATACTTACGAAAATAGACAGATTATCCAAAATAGCGGATCGACTCTGTCTCATTTTTATTTCGACAGATATTATAAACGGAGGTATTATGGGAATATTTACAGACACTGACAGGTACCTGTTTCATCAGGGAACCAGTTACAGAGTTTACGAAAAGATGGGAGCGCATGTTGTTACGGAAAACGGCGTAAGGGGTACGCGTTTTATTGTTTGGGCTCCTAACGCACAGAACGTATGCGTGATATGCAGTTCAACGGGATTTGAAAAGGAACATCAAATGGAGGGCAGCCCTGACGGTATTTGGGAATGCTTTGTTCCAAAGGTAAAGGAAGGGGACATCTACCGTTACGTAATTACAGGAGCTGACGGCGTTGTACGCTATAAGAGCGACCCTTATTCATTCCGCTATGAGCTTCGTCCGGACAATGCTTCTGTGGTTTGTTCGCTTACGGGCTATAAGTGGAAAGACTCAAAATATCAAAGCCGCCGTGACAATACAGCTGTTATAGATAATCCGATGGCGGTATATGAAGTGCATTTGGGTTCTTGGAAAAAGAACTACCGCAGCGAAGAGGATTACGACGGTTTTCTTAACTACCGTGAATTAGGCGATCAGCTCGCCGAATATGCCGCCGACATGGGATATACTCATGTTGAGCTTATGGGTATTTGCGAATACCCCTTTGACCCTTCGTGGGGATATCAGGTTACGGGATATTTTGCCCCTACCTCGCGCTACGGCACGCCGGATGATTTCCGTTATCTTGTAGACCGTCTGCACCAAAGCGGCATAGGAGTTATCCTTGACTGGGTACCCGCGCATTTTCCCAAGGATGAATTTGCTCTCGGACGCTTTGACGGCACTCCGCTGTATGAATCTGCCGATCCCTTGAGAGCAGAGTTTCCTATTTGGGGAACCTACGCCTTTGATCACGGCAAACCGGAGGTCAGGTCGTTCCTGATTTCAAGCGCATTTTACTGGATCGAGGAGTTCCATATAGACTCACTGCGCGTTGACGCGGTGGCGGCTATGCAGTATGCGGATTTCAGCCGTCCCGAGTGGCGGCCTAATATCCACGGCGGACATATCAATCTTGAAAGTACCGATTTTCTTAAGCAGCTCAACTGCGAGGTTTCCGACAGAACCACGGGTTACCTGATGGCGGAGGATTCCTCGGTCGAGCAGGGTATAACCGAGGACGTTCACATCGGCGGCTTGGGCTTTACGTTAAAGTGGAACATGGGCTGGATGTATGACACGCTCCACTATCTTTCATATGATTTCCACGAGCGCCGTTATCATCACGGAGAGCTGACGCATATTTCCAACTACGCGTTTACCGAGAACTTTATCCTCGTTTTGTCGCATGATGAGGTCAATGTGGGCAACGGCTCTATCCTCGGCAGGATGCCGGGCAATTATGAGGAACGGCTCGGCGGCGTCAAGGCGCTTTATGCCTTCCAGTTTACCTTCCCCGGCAAAAAGCTGATGTTCATGGGTCAGGATTTTGCTCAGGACGCCGAATGGGACTATAGCAAAAGCCTTGACTGGCACCTTACCGAAGATTCCGGTCACCGCGACGTTATGCTTACGGTAAAACGTTTGCTGTCGATCTACCGCAGTACTCCTACGCTGTATTCTGATTCCAAGGACAGCAGTACATTTGAGTGGGTCAAAAAGGATTTTGCGGACGCAAATATAATCAGCTTTATCCGCAAGAACCCGTGGAATTACGAAGGAGCTGTTTTGGTAGTATGCAACTTCTCACCGTGGTTCCATAATGACTTTGCGTGCGGAGTTCCTTTGGGCGGAGAGTACGAAAGACTGTTCAGCACATATGATACTATTCCCGGAGGAGGCGGCCCCGAGGAGCTCGGAGGTAACCCGAAGTTAAAAGCCGAAAACAGTTGGTTCGACGGAAGACCGTTTAAGCTGAGCTACGGTTTGCGTCCGTTTGAGGTCATAATAGTCAAGCTTCCGTAAAATTAAGGACAGGAGAAATGAATATGAAACTAATACAGAGCTTTTCCGTAGATCACAGACTGATCGTTCCAGGCATATTCTTCAGCCGTGAGGATACCGTCGGCGGCGGTACGGTCACTACATATGACGTCAGGCTTAAAAGACCGAACAGGGAGCCGGTGATCGATGTAGCGGCGATGCATTCTCTTGAGCACCTTATCGCTACCTATCTTCGCAACGATCCCTGCTGGAAGGACGAGATCGTCTACTGGGGTCCCATGGGATGTCTTACGGGTTTTTACCTTATCATGAAAGGCAGCCGCACTCCGCAGGATGTTTATTACCTCGTGCTCAATGCCTTTAAATCGGTAAACGACGCGCAGGAGGTTCCGGGTACGTTGCCCGAGAACTGCGGAAATTACCTTATGCACAACCTGCAAATGGCAAAATGGTATGCCGACGAATTCGTCCGTTACCTTGAAGAGAACAAGGACAAGCCTGAGATTTTTGAATATCCGCGCACTGAAAGGCTCGTTACGGATGACGGCAGACAGTTCTTTGATTCGTGAATTTTTATATTATTAATTTCGCCCTCCCGAATAACAACGGGAGGGCGGAATCGCGTTTGGTTTAATAATCATTGTATAAAAAATCAGCCCAGTAGTATTGGCTCATGTATTCGCACTGATAAGCGTTTACCGCGCCTGCGTCCAGCTCCTGGAACCGGTAGTAGTCGCAGTCGAGCACATCGGGATTTACCGCAAGGGCGTTGTAGCTGCGTACGACAGCGTCCTCTGCGCCTACGGCTTTAAGGCTCTTTATCATTGCGTAGATGTAGGTTTGCAAAAGGTTTTGAAGCTTTTTGTCATACGGCTCGTCCTCAAATATCGCGGCGAATATCTCTCGCGTTGTGCAAGAGCTTCCGTGGCGGTGGACAAGGTACGCAAATACCTCCTTTGACTTGCTGCGCTCAAAACGGACGTGAGCGCCGTCGGGAGTGAATACATCAAAGTTGCCGAAGCACTGAACGCGCAGCTTTGCGTCCTTCTTGGGTACGATGGGGAAGCGGAGATCAGACAGCTCGTTTTCGATCTTCTCCTTTGTAACAGGTTTCATTATATATCCGGAAGCGTGCAAGCTCATTGCTTCGCCGGCGTATTCCGAAAAGCCCGTAACAAATATAATGTTCATCTTCGGGTTTACCGTTTTCAGCTCTTTTGCAAGCTCCACGCCGTTCATGCCGCGCATGTGAATATCCAGAAACGCAATGTCGCAGCCGTTCTTTTTGGCGTCCTCCAACAGATCCGCCTGCTTTTTGTGCGCGGTAATGTCTGCATCGGGGCGTGCCTCTCTGATTGCCATTTCAAGCATTTTGAGCATCAACGGTTCGTCGTCTACGCATAATATCCTCATTCGTCATTCTCCTCCTTTTTTGGTATTATCACCTTTGCCGTTGTGCCTTTGCCTACGGCGCTTGTTATGATGACCTCCGCGTTGCACATATCGCGGAGACGTTTTTTTGTGTTTTCCATGCCGACGTGAGACCGTCCGTCTTCCTTCTTTTCGTTCGGGTCAAAGCCTACGCCGTCATCCTCGACTGTTACCTCATAGGCTGTGTCGGTCTCGCGGGTGGAGATTTTTACCGTGCCGCCGTCTTCCTTCATTCCGACGCCGTGCTTTACAGCGTTTTCGACCAACGGCTGGATGGACAGCAGAGGTATTTTAAAATCGGTTGTCTGAATGTCATATTCGATATTCAGCTGGTCGTCAAAGCGCAGCTTTTCGATATACAGATACTTTTTAAGGTGCTCAAGTTCCTTTTCAAACGGTACTGGGGTAGTTTGCTTCAGCGAATCCATATTGCCGCGCAGATAGTCCGAAAAAGCGACTGTCGCTTTGTAAGCGGTGTCGGGATCGAGCTTGCACAGTATTGCAATCGACGACAGCGCGTTGTACATAAAGTGCGGCCTGATTTGACTGACCATAATGCTTACCTTTGCTTCGTACAATTCCTTTTGCATTTGCTGATAGCGAATCGCTTCCTTGTACTGTGTTCGCAAATCAAAGATCAGCCGGACGATTTGATATGCCATTGTAACAGCCAAACCGTAATTGAAAAAATGAGAGCCCGAAAGGTGGATGTACTGGTCGATAATGTCAAGCGCAAGTGAAAGTATAAGCGGTATCCATGAGATCAAAAACAACATTGCGTTGCGGTTGCCGCGGGTTTCGATACAAAGCAGTACTATCATAATCACGGCGCAAACGGCTATCAGAATAAACATGCCCGGCGATGTGGTAGTTAAATCGCTTGAATATGTCAATTGAAGCGCTGTGACTCCTATCACTGTCAGGAAAAACGCCGCAATGATACAATTCGCCACCGCTCTTGTAGCAGACTTTTGCATGCTCGATTTAAGGTATAGGAATATCGTAGTGATAAACAGATAACTCGTCAGCCTGACCACCATAAGGCAAATCGTAGTGTCATTTATCCAAATGTTCAGAAAATCTGCGAGCGACTGTACGATCATATACAGCCCCCAGAAGAAGCACAGCACGCCGAAGCAAAGATATCTGTAGTTGATTTTGCCGAGTACAAATCCGGAAACAGGGAAGAAGAACAGCCCGAAAAAGCAAACCAATACAAAGGGTAATACAGTGGGCAAAGACTTGAAGAACAATTGATTGTAAAGTCCGTCGTGTTCGCACAGCCATACGCCGAAGCAGCTCGAAAAGCTTTGCGTCGCCATATTATACGGATAATTGACCTCTAAGATCAAATCCTGCTTTCCGCTTTTGATAGTCTCCGGTAACATTTCGGTCGAGATTTCAAATACCTCAAATCCGGGCGTGTTTATGAGCTTTGACTCAGGCGGAAAGTATTCCTCGGGAATGTCCGGCAATGCCCGGCGGTTACTTATTTCGTACGTTCCGTCGGCAGATCGCAGGGTGTACCATACGTCTCTTGAGGAAATCGCTAAGATCTCAAAGGAGGCAGCCGTTTCGTTAAGCTTTCCCCTGACCTTTATATTATGAAAATGATCGTCTATGCTTTTTTGTGTGTCTATGCTTTGCCATTCTCCGCCGTCAACAGAGTATTTACCTTCAAGCATTACGTTCATTTTATTATTCGTAAAGTCAGTAGAAAAAAACGGGACGCATTGCACGATCAAAAAAACAAGCGACAGAAACACAAAGCCGATAACAGCAGCCGTAAAAACTTTGCCGCCGAGTATTTTGTTGATCTTTGATTTCATTTTCATCTCATCAATCCTTAATTTAAAAAAATGGCCTCCTTTCGGCGCAAAACCAATCGGAGGTCACTTAGAGCTGCTGTATTATAAAAGAGTTCTTTCGATTTTTCTGCCGATAACTCCGGATACGATCATGTCTATGCCTTCAACGATAAAGAAGCAGCTTGCAAGAATGCCGAGGAAGCCTGCAAAGAACGCCGGATGAACGAATGAATAAATACCTGCGCAGATAACAAGAATGGCGATAAGCAGAGAAATCACAAAAACTCCGCCGCCACCTATGAGCTGCTTTGCTTTTACCGAATAAACCAAGCCTACGATTCCGCGCAGAACCAGCCAGCCTGCCATAATATAAAGCAGGATCAATTCGGTGACAAATGAAAGGTTGGGTGAGAAAACAATGAATCCGCCTGCAATAAGCGAGAGTATACCAAAGACAAAATCAAGTCCAAAGCGTTTAGTCGCTATGCTTTCGATGATCATGGATATACCCGAAACGAACAGGAGGATCATGAAGAAATACATGATACCGAATGTGGTTGAAATCGGCGTAAACAGACAGCAGAAGCCACCGATCGTCAGTAGTACGCCTAAGAAGATGATTAGAATCGACATATTGAACCAATCCTTTCGATAATAAGATAATGTAATTATAGCATAAAGAAAAAACAGTGTCAACAAATATAATCGACTGTCTTTGATATTTTTATGAAGTAATACTGATATCTAATAAAAATCAGACAATCTTTGCGGTCTGATTTCCGCAACACTTCGTTGTCGTCCTTGCAAGACGACCTTCGCCTCGTCTTGCAAAAAATCGGCGGTAAAAAAAACGCCGGGTGAAAAGCCACCCGGCATCGCCTTAAACATTTAATTCAATTCAACAAAACGGAAGCCGTTGTCGTTTGCGTAACGCTCCGCCTCGGTATACGCGTAGCCTTTTATTGTAAAGCCGCCGTCTATCGGGTAGGGCATGCCTGGCAAACCGCGGTTGCCGTGTGTGTCAATGTAATAGCCAAGAGCACATTCTCCGATTTTTGTTACGTTATAGGGGATAGTGATCTCTTTAAGGTTGGGACAATCAACAAACGCCCAAAGCTCAATGCTCCTTACGGATTCGGGGATAGTCACGCTTTCAAGGCTTGTACAGCCGCTCATCAGCTCGCTGTCGATTTTGTTCAGTCCTTCCGGAAACTCAATGCTTTTCAGTCTTTCGCAGCCGCAGAACGCGCGGTCTTTGATACATGTGATCGTAGAGGGAAGAGTGACGCTCTTTAATCCCGTGCATGAGCAGAAGGCTGCCGGCTCGATAGTGGTGACACCCTCGGGTATTTCGACGCGATCCAGACCCTTGCAGCACCAAAAGGAAAATTCACCGATCACTCTCAGGCTTTCGGGAAGATGTAGCTTTCTTGCGTTTTCACACAATCCGAACGCCAGTGTGCCGAGCTTTTCAAGAGTGTTTGGCAGGATGATCTCTCTAAGGCTTTTACAGCGGTAGAACGCCTTGTAGTCGATTTCGGTGATGCCTTCGGGAAGAGACACCTTTTCAAGTCCGAAGCAAGCCAAAAATGTATCGCTGTGGATAGCGGTCAAGCCCTTGGGCAAATTGATTTTAGTTAAGCTCTCACATTCCTCAAATGCGCCGAAGCCGAGCTCCTCCAAGCTGTCGGGGAGGATGATTTGTTTTAGGTTATGACAACCCTGAAACGCGTTGTTACCGATTTCGGTTATGCCGTTTGGCAGGGACATTTTTGTTATCTTGGTGTTGCTGAAGGCGCGCCAGTCGATTTTTGTGACGCTGCTTGGAATAACTACGGTTTTAAAGCCGCTTGTGTTGCGGCTGAACGCTTCGTCGCCGATTTCCGTAATACCGTCCGGTATAGTTACGTTTTTATCCTTACCGGAATACTTCTTCAACACATGATTGTCGATCGTAAAACTCAAATCATCACACCTCCTTCAACACAAAATCCTCATATAATCATTAGTTGACAGCAAGATTATTAAAGTATCAAAAAATGATTTGTTTCATATTATAGCATAAACTGTGTCATATCGTCAAGTCGCAGCAGTACGGGCGGCAGACCCTTTCCGGCGCCGGCGTCGATATCTATCCAAGTGTCCGTTATAATGATACTGCCCTCATACTCATCGCCGTAAGCCCATGTAGGAGTATGACCGAATACAACGGTTTTATCATCGTAGTATCGTTCGCTTAACGGAGGACGGTGCCACAGCAAATCGATATCGGAATACCGGTCAAGCTCCTTGGATGAGCAAAAATCACGAAGTCCGCTGTGGACAAGAACAAAATCCTTGCCGCCTGCGGTGATCTCCAAATACAGCGGCGCTTCGGTGATATAGTCATAAATCGCTTTGCGTTGCTCGTAACCGAGCTCAAAAAGTCCGCGAACGGTCGGTTCCGCACCGTTTGACATCCAAACAGCAAGGTTGACGCGCTGCTCATAGTCGAGCTTTCCCATCAGCTCTTTTGCCGTGGGCTCAAACAGAAAATCGCATTTGAGCATCATATCCTCGTGATTGCCCATGATAAGCACAGCGTTTTTCTGCTGCTGCATCCAAAGCAAGTACCGCACGCCGTCGTCTCCGCGGTCAATAACATCACCGAGTACATACAGTGTGTCTTCTGCGGAGAACGCCGCCTTTTCCAATAGTTCAAGGAACCGTTCAAATGGATAGCCGTGTAAATCGGAAATCACGTAAATCATATTGTCCTCCGAACAGCTGATATCAGTCACTACATACTTTATCCATCATAATGCATATTATACCATTAATATTATGATTTTTCAATGGATTTGTAGATTTTGTCGGTGAAAATCTTAAATTATTTCTTGTCTATTCCGCGTTGGTCATACTGTGCCGGGTTTTTAATAATGTTTTCGGCAATTTAAACGGGAAAAGCTGTAAAGAAGAATAATTCTAAATTGCAAATATAAAATCATATATTGTCATAGTATACAAAAAGAAATGCCATTCATTGTTAATAGTGTAGATTGAATGAGAAGTGTTTTTTTGTTATTATTAAATTGTACAAGAGTGATCAAGCTTTTTTTGATCTCTGATCGGGCTTTCGATATGAGATCATGGTGATTTTATTTAGGAGTGATGAAATTGAAAAAAAGGATTACAAGCATAGGAGTGGCGTTCAGCATGCTGCTGTCATGCGTTGCGGTAGGCAGCTTTGCCGCAACCGCTGCCGATTCCGGCAGCGCGGATGTCTCCGCCAAAGCGGACGAGCCTGTCGCGGCTGATTACGGTCTTGTCAAGGACTTAAAGGACGGTCAGATTCTGCAGGCGTGGAACTGGAGCTACAGCGGCATCAAGAACAACATGAAAAAAATCGCCGAACAGGGATTTTCAGCTGTTCAGACGACGCCGATCCAGACCATTAAAGAGAGCACCCGAAACAAAACGATGCAGGGCAGCTGGTGGGTCTACTATCAGCCCTCAAACTTTTACATCGACACCAATTCCCAGAACGCTTTGGGCACCAAGTCCGATTTCAAGGCGATGTGTGACGAAGCACATAAGTATGGAGTAAAGGTCGTAGTTGACGCGGTTTTGAACCATATGGCTAACAAGTGCGACAACACTTTGTCCGACACCATCCCTTCGGATATTCGCAATGACGGCAGCTGCTGGCATTCCATTTATCAGAACACCCAAAACTGGGGCAGTCGCTGGGATATCACGCACAACTGTATGGGCGGTCTTCCCGATTTGAACACGGGCAACTCCAAGATCCAGAACTATGAGATCAGGTTCATGAATGAGTGCATCGACTGCGGCGTTGACGGCTTCCGTTTTGACGGCGCAAAGCACATCGAGGTTCCCAACGACTATGAAGGAGCGAGCAGTAACTTCTGGACAAACCTGCTCAATTCCACCACCAGCTACGCAAAGAGCACAAAAGGGATCACGCCCTACTATTACGGCGAGATCCTCGACGCCACCGGCGGCGGTCAGGGTATTGTAAATCAGTACACCAACATGATGAGCATTACCTGCAACACCGTGTCCAATGATATCCGCAACAAGGTCAACAGCGGTGACGCCAACGGCGCAAAAAGAACCGATTTTACATATGACGACGGCTCGGCTCCTTCGGCAAAAAGAGCCGTGCTTTGGAACGAATCGCACGATACATACGCGGATAATAAATCCCGCGGTCAGAGCGACACTACCATGAAAAAGACATGGGCGGTCGTCGGCTCACGCGGAGAGGCGCAGGGCATGTATCTTGCCCGTCCCCGCAATTACAACGATTCCATCGGTACCGCAAGCGTTACCGCATGGGGCGACAAGGAGGTCGCGGCGGTCAACCACTTCAAGAACTACTTTGTAGGTCAGTCCGAGTATCTGTCCGCAAGCGGTTCCATAGTATATAACGAGCGCGGCACAAGCGGCGTTGTTATCACAAACCTCGGCGGCAGCAGCGCAAGCGTAAGCCTCAAAGCAAACAAAATGGCAAGCGGTACCTATACCGACGAAGTGACCGGAAATACATTTACGGTATCCGGCGGTCAAATCAAGGGTCAGATCGGCTCCACAGGTATAGCGGTCGTTTACAATCCCAAGCCCAAGGGTCCCACCGCGTCCGTCACCCCTGGCTCAAAAAACTACAAAACCGATACGCTGACACTTACCCTGAACTATGACAACGCTACCTCCGGTCAGTATTCTGTCGATAACGGCTCATACCAAAGCTACACAAACGGTCAGCAGATCACTATAGGCGCAGGCAAGGCATATGGCACCGTTACCAAGGTCAGCGTCAAGGCAAGCAGCAGCGCCGGTACCTCCGACGTTGAAACCTATTCCTACACAAAGGTGGATCCCTCTGCGGTTCAGCAGATCTGGTTCGACACCTCGCAGTACAAATGGTCAAACGTTTACGCATACATCTATAAAGATGAAAGTACGCGTGTCGCGGTATGGCCGGGAATCCAGATGCAGACCGATTCCGCTACAGGCTACCGTTACATCGATGTTCCCGAGGGCTATGAAAATGCGCTGGTGATCTTTACCGAAAGCGAAACGGCGACTACCAACCGATATCCCGCCGACATGGAACCGGGTATGCAGCTGAACGGTGAGACCGTTATTTTCCGTAACAATAAGCTCGAGCCATATAATCCGGGAAACAATAATCCCACTACTCCGAGACCGACCACAGCGCCTGTTACTACGCCCAAACCCACAACCGCGCCTGTCACGGTACCGCCCTCCGAAAAAATCCTGATCGGCGACGCTGATTTGGACAAGACTATCAAAATCAGCGATGCGACGCGCATCCAGTATCACGTTGCTGCGATGAGACTTTTGACCGGCAACGGCAAGCTTGCGGCGGACACAAACGGCGACGGTTACGTTACTATCAAGGACGCTACAGCCGTACAGCATTTTCTGGCAACCAATTATAAGCAGTCGGGTAACTGCGGTAATTACCTTGGCGAAAAACCAACAACGCCGCCTACGTCGGTTCCCGTATCCTCCGATAAGGTGTACTTTATGAACACAGCCAACTGGAGCCCCGTCAAGGCGTACTTCTGGAGTGATTCTAACTTACAAATGATGTCATGGCCGGGCAACGATATGCAAAGCGAGGGCGGCGGTCTGTACAGCGCAAGTATTCCGAACGGCGCTAATCACGTTATCTTTACCAAGGGCGACGACAGCGGCAAGACCCCTGACCTTGATTTGCAGGCAGGAAAGATGTATAAGGACGGAAGCTGGATGGATGTTCCGGGAACTACGGTGATCCCGACCGATCCGGTTCCTGTAGACAGCAAGGTGTATTTCCGCAACGACGCAAACTGGAGCCCTGTTAAGGCGTATTTCTGGAGTGATTCCAACTTACAAATGATGTCATGGCCGGGCAATGATATGCAGAGCGAGGGCGGCAACGTCTACAGCGCGACGATCCCGAGCGGCGCAACTCATGTCATCTTTACCAAGGGCGACGACAGCGGCAAAACGCCTGACCTTGACTTGCAGGCAGGCAAGATGTACGCCGGCGGCAGCTGGGTCAATTATTCCGGCGGCAGCACAACGCCTACATCGTCCGTCAACAGTTTCGACAGCGGCAAGGTGTACTTCCGCAACAACGATAACTGGAGTCCCGTAAAGGCGTACTTCTGGAGCGACGACAATCTGCAAATGATGTCGTGGCCGGGCAACGATATGCAAAGTGAGGGCGGCAGCCTTTACAGCGCGTCTATCCCGAGCGGCGCGACTCACGTTATCTTTACCAAGGGCGACGACAGCGGCAAAACGCCTGATCTCGACGTCCATGGAGGACAAATTTACGAAAACGGCAGCTGGCACAGCTGACAAAAACAATGGGGCTGACCGAAAGGTCAGCCTCGGTTGCGTTATATTACTCCTTGCGTTTCGGTTTTGTTTGGTGTATAATGACATCATATAGCTTAGAAGGAAGGTATAATATGATAAAGCGTATATTAGCCGCAGCGTTGGCGGTCATCACAATAGCGTCACTGCTTCCGTTTTCCGTTTCGGCGGCAGGGGAGATGAAGCTTGCGGCAAAAAGTGTTACCGCGTCCGTTTCGGAGGGTTCTAATGTTGAGGTGCCGGTAAGCTTTTCCGGCAATCCCGGCTACGGCTACGGCTATATTTCGGTCAGCTGGAACCAAACGGCGATGAAGCTAACAGATGTTAAATACACCGATCTCGCCCCCAAACAGGCGTCAGCCGCTCCGCTGGACACCGAGGGATATTATAAGGTATCGTTCGGCGACATGCTGACGCTCGATCCTTTCCGCGGCGACGGCACGGCGTTTACGCTGGTGTTTTCGGTGCAAAAGGGCGCGGCTGCCGGAGACTATGAAGTTAAGCTGCATGAGCCCGAGATTTATGACGTAGATATAAATCCCATCAAGGCGACCGCCTCCAATGCCAAGGTTACGCTTAAAAATGACGGCAAACCGGCACAGAAGGAAAAAACCACCCAAGCAAAAAAATCTGAGCAGCAAAGCAGCAAGGCGAAAACCGACAAGCAAAGCAGCTCCTCTCAGGGCAGCGGTCAAGCCTCATCAGGCAGTAAAGCCGCGCCGGTAGGTATGAAGCTTTCGCTTTCCGCCTACAGCGCGTACGCCGAAAAAAAGACGGGCGAGACCGTAAGCGTGCCTGTTCGGTTCCTTGAAAACCCCGGCTACAGCTACGGCTTTGTTACCGTAAAGTGGGATAAGTCGGCTCTTAAGCTAAATGATATAGCTTACACCGCAATAGCTCCGAGCCAATCAAAAAGCTTAAAGCCCGAAAACAGCGGCGAATATAAAATAGGCTTCGGCGTGTTTAACGGCTCCGAAAACTTCACGGGTACCGGAACAGCGTTTACGCTTAACTTTGAGGTGACTGATGCGGCACAGGCAAAGGTGTATGAGGTTTCGATTAAAAACGCGGAGGTCTACGATAAGGATCTTCAAGCCGTCAAAACAGAGTTGTCCGGAGCTAAGGTAGACCTGTCGGGAAATAAGCATACGCATAAGCTCAAAAAGGTGAACAGAACCGTTCCGACCTGCACCTCCGACGGTGTGGACGCGTATTATATATGTGAGGATTGCGGCAAGCTGTTTGCGGATGAAAAGGGCGAAAAGGAGATCGATAAGCCCGTCACCAAGCCCGCCTTAGGACATAAGCTCAAAAAGATCGACGGCGAGGACTATTACGTCTGCGAATACTGCGGCAAAAAATTCGCGGATGAAAAGGCGGAAAAACCGCTTGACGAGCCCGCTCAGACAGCCACCTCATCAAAAGCGCAGTCAAAATCAAATCCGGGCAGTTTTCTTTGGTTCATTGCTCCCGTACTTGTTGCGGCTGTACTCTGCGCCGGTGTGGTCATCGTAAAAAAACGCGGCAAAAAGACCGCGCAAGAGCCGGAATCGGATACCGACGGTGAATAATTACAATATTATAATAAATATTGACAACCATAAAATATATACTATAATAAAGAGGAAATTACAAAATACGGAGGAAGAAATATGAAAAAAGTAATCGCACTGGCTTTGGCTATGGTTATGTGTCTGGCTGCGTTTGCAGGCTGCGGCGCAAAGGAAGTTAAGCTCGACGAGGTAATGAAGACTATCAACACCGAGTACAAGCTTTCGCTCAAATCAATCGACGACCTCAATAAGTATTATCAGGTCAACAATGACGACGTTAAGCAGTTTGCGGCTGAGATCAACGGCGACACCAACGCTCCTGTTGAAATCGTTCTTGTAGAAGCCAAGGATAAGGACGCTGCGGCAAATGTTGAAAAGGCTTTGCAGGCGCGTTTGACCTCCATCGTTAATATGTACGGCAGCTACACTCCCGAGAAAAAGGCAATGGCTGAAGCATGCAAGGTAACTAATGAAAACAACTTCGTTACCATGATCGTTGCCGACAACGCGGCGGACATCCTCAATACCTTCAACCAACAAGTAAAATAATAGAAAACCAACGAGGGCGGACGTTGTTCGCCCTTTTTGTATATTATAGTGTATAAGGCGGAAAACATGACTCAAAGCGATATAAAACAAAACTTTTCCCATATGAACGCAATGCAGCAGCAGGCGGTTTTTTCCACCGAAGGACCTTTGCTGATCCTTGCGGGCGCGGGCTCCGGCAAAACAACGGTGCTTGTAAACCGCATCGCTTATATCTTGCAGTCCGGGCTGTGCAACCCGTGGAATATCCTTGCCATCACCTTTACAAATAAGGCGGCAGGGGAGCTCAAGGAGCGCATTTGTAACGCTGTTCCCGAGGGCGGAGCGGATATTTGGGCAGCGACCTTCCACTCTACCTGCGCGCGTATCCTTCGTCGCTACGGCGACCGTCTCGGATACAGCTCACACTTTACGGTATACTCCACCGACGACCAGAAGAAACTGTGCAAGGACGTGGTAAAGCAGCTGCATATCGACGAAAAGACGCTGCCCGTAAAGAGCATTTTGTCCGAGATATCCAAGGCTAAGGATCAAATGATGACGCCAAAGGAAATGCTGCAAAAAGCCGAGTTCGATTCTCGCAAGGCGTCAATAGCAAAGGTTTATGAGGTGTATCAGGCACGTTTGAAAACCGCCGACGCTATGGATTTTGACGACCTGCTGTGCAAAACCGTGGAGCTGTTTGAGCAGTGCCCCGAAATTTTGGGCTTCTATCAAAACCAGTTCAAATACATCATGGTAGATGAGTATCAGGACACCAACCGCGTGCAGTACCGCTTTGTTTCGATGCTTGCCGAAAAATACGGCAATATCTGCGTTGTGGGCGACGACGATCAGAGTATCTATAAGTTCCGCGGAGCGACTATCGAAAACATCCTTTCATTTGAAAACACCTTTAAGGGAGCCAAGATTATCCGTTTGGAACAAAACTACCGCAGCACGCAAAATATCCTGAACGCCGCCAATGCGGTGATTTCAAACAACACCGTGCGTAAGGGCAAAACCCTGTGGACTCAGAATCCTCAGGGCGAAAAAATCGAGCTCCACACCGCATCTGATGAACGCGAGGAAGCGCGGTTTATAGCCAAGACGATCATGGACGGCGTTTCCGACGGCCGTAAGTATTCCGACTTTGCCGTGCTGTACCGCACCAACGCCCAGTCAAATGCCGTTGAGCAGGCGCTGTCGCGCAGCGGAATACCGCACCGTATTATCGGCGGTCACCGCTTTTATGACCGCGAGGAAATACGCGATATGATCGCCTATCTTCAGGTGATAAACAACCCTCACGACGATGTTCGTCTGTCACGTATCATAAACGTACCCAAGCGCGGTATCGGACAGCGCACCGTCGAGGTTGCCGCCGACATCGCCGCGGGACTGGGTGAGAGCATTTACTCTGTTATTAAAGAAGCTGACGGATATCCGCAGCTGTCACGCGCCGCCGCAAAGCTTAAAGGGTTCGTTACCCTTATAGACGGCTTGCTTGAAGCGGAACAGAGCGAAGATTATTCTTTAGCGGAATTATACAATCTTATTTTAGAGCACACAGAATATGAAAACTACCTGCGTACCGAAAAGGAAAACGCCGACGTCCGTATTGAGAACATCGAGGAATTAGCCTCCAATATAATCAAGTTTGAGGAGGACTACGGCGAGGAAGCCGACCTTTCAGCCTTTTTGGAGGAGATATCGCTCATGACCGATATCGACAACTACGACGCCGGAGCGGATACCTGCGTTATGATGACGCTCCACAGCGCAAAGGGTCTGGAGTTCCCGGTGGTGTTCATAACCGGCATGGAGGACGGCTTGTTCCCGTCCATCGTTTCCATGATGAATCCCGACGAGATCAACGAGGAGCGCCGCCTTGCCTATGTCGGCATCACGCGCGCAAAGCAAAAGCTTTATCTCACCAAAACCCGCTCGCGTATGCTGTTCGGCTCCACAAGCTATAACAAGGAGTCGCGCTTTGTCAGCGAGATCCCCGATTCTCTGCTTGAAAAAACAGGGGACGAAAACAAGCGCGCCGCGTTTTCAAGCGGCTTTGCGCAGGGTACCGCAAGCGGCGTGAATATAGGAGCTGCCGGCAAATTCAACTCCTATCAAAAGCCTGCCGTGCGTTCGGGCGTTACCTATAACGTCGGCGACACCGTGCTTCATAAGCTGTTTGGCAAGGGTCTTGTTATGAGCGCTTCCAAAATGGGTAACGATACTCTTCTTGAAATAGCGTTTGAAAAAGCCGGCACCAAAAAGCTTATGGCAAACTTTTGTAAAATGGAAAAACTGTAAGAAGGTGAATTGATGCGTTTGATAAAAGGTACGATATGTGCGCTGCTTGGCGTGCTTTGCCTGTTTTCCGGCTGCGGCAAGGAGGAATCCTCCTCACAGCCTGCCACAAAACCCACCGCTACCGCCGAGCCTACAACAGCGCCCGTCACAACAGCCCCCGCAACCAAGCCGTCTACAGACGACAGTAGGCAGGAGCAGCGGCGATATAACTATCTTGCTATCAAGCAAAAATCGGATGTTATTTACTCCAAGCTGGGCGATATAATCTCTGAAAATAATTATCAGGGCGCGGTATATCTTAAGATAGGCAACGATCTTGAATTCAGTCACAGCTCAGGTTCGTCGGACGAGGTACAGCGAAAAAAGAATTCGCTGCACACCTGCTTCTATACCGGTTCGCTCACAAAGCACCTGACCGCCGCGGCAGTATTGAAGCTGAACGAAGAAAAAAAGCTCAGCATTGACGATAAGCTCGGCAAGTACTTCAAGGATTGCACATGCGGCAAAGACGTTACCGTTAAAAACCTGCTGACTATGACCTCAGGCATCCCGAGCTACACGGAAGTCAGCAAAGATCCCAATCCGTTACTGACGTTAACGGATGACCTCGACAAGAAGATCGACAAGAAGAATTCCGAAAAGAAAAACAAGTCGATCATCCTCAGCTGGATCCTCTCGCAAAAGTCAAAGGGAAAGCCCGGCAAGACCTACGCTTATTCCGACAGCAATTACTTTTTGCTCGGCGAGATCATCGAAAAGGCGAGCGGCACATCATACTCATCATATATCGATGAAAACATCCTAAAGCCGCTGGGGATGAACAGCTCCGGCTTCCGCGCTCCAAACAGCCTTGCTACGGGCTACGACGATAACAGCAAACAGGACGTTAAGCTCACATATGCCGGCGTTGGTTATGCGGCTCTCGGCTTTATTTCCAACATTTCCGACACGATCCGTTATGTAGAAGGCTTGTTTGACGAACGGTTTATCAACAGTGATTCGCTCCTTAAGATGCACACTGCATATAAAAACGGCTACGGCTACGGCGTGCAGATCAACGGAGACCGGATCAGTATAAGCTCCCGTATAGGCGCATACAGCGCAACGGTGACCTATTCCACCGACGAATCCGAATTGTACGCAGCCTACAGCAACTACGCAAGCTCCGATTCCGAGACCCTCAACACATTGTTCAAGGATTATCTTAAGGAATTCTGCTTCTGATAATCAAAAGTAACCAATAATAAAAACCTCCATACAATGTATTGTACAGACGAATGATTATCTGTAAATACTTAATGGAGGTTTTTTTATGTCGGATGTTCCCATTGAATCGGCTTCCAACACCGCCGAGGCAAATAACGCCATGGAAACCGAGCCTGTGTGCTTAGATGTGCCGCGTATATATGACAGCTGCGGCGCAAAGGATTGTTTAAGGGATTTGACGGTGTTTTACACTGCCGAGAACCAAGAGCTGATTGACGCCGCTACCTCGGTGCGCGTCAACAAAATCAGCGTTATCACCGCGACGGTGGACGTTGACTCCGTCGCCTTCCACCGCGGCTACTACGCTGTGGACATCATCTATTACTTCAACGTATGCTGTGAGGTTTACGCCGGTACCTCGACCGTTCCTACGCAGATCAACGGCCTTGCTACCCATACCAAGCGTGTGGTGCTTTACGGCAGCGATGCATGTGTAAAGGTGTTTTCAAGCGACACAGAGCCCGAGATCGATACAACCGAGCTCGATTGCTGCAACGGCTATCCCGTCACCATGCCTCGCGCTACGGTACAGATCTCCAGTCCGATGGCGCTTGCGTCCGCTTTGGCGCCCGTCACCACGCCGGTTATCCTGCCGTTCATCCCCGAAAACGTCACCGAGTTCTTCGGAGCCGACTTGGTCGCGCCTGCCGCACAGCAGGTTCAGGTGACTATCGGTGTGTTTACGATCACCCAACTGTCGCGCAATGTGCAGCTGATGATGCCGTCGTATGACTTTTGCGTACCGCGCAAGGAATGCGACGGTCAGACCGACGATCCGTGTGAGGCATTTGGAAAAATTGATTTCCCTGCCGATTCCTTTTTCCCGCCCAGCTCCGTTGACAGCGACTCGGACGCAGCTCCGTTTGACTGTCACTGCCGCTGATATCTTTATACACAAAGAGCCTGCCGTAACCGGAAGGCTCTTTGTTGCCGTCAGGACTTTTCCCACGGTGTAATCTTATCCTTTTTTACCATATACGCTTTTTTGGATATCTCAGCCATCGGGTCATCACTGTGGCTGTCGGAGTAGAACTCGTCCGGTTCAACTTTACCGAAATGCTCGCAGAACCGACGTACCTTTTCCTTGCCGTGGCAGTTTACGCCTGTGTAAACTCCTGTGTGCTTGTCAACGTCGGACGCTATCAGACAGCCGACCTTTAGCCTTCGGCAGACAGGGGAGAGCAAAAACTCAGGAGAAGCTGAGATTATCACGTCGTCGCTGCGCTTTTGCTTTAAATAGAACGGCTTTATACGCGCCGCGTTACGCTCCCAAAAAACCTCCACCTCGCTGTCAATGTCCGGAATACAGGTCAAAAAGCGGTACATAGTCTGCTTGAACTCGGTTTTGCTGCCCTTTTTTGCGATATAAAAACGAACGAACGCCCGCAGCAGGGAGGGAGCTTTAAACAATATCTTAGGATGCCGCCTCAGTGAAAAACGGTAGAACCGCGCGGTGGAATCTCCGTAAAAGACGGTGTTGTCAAAATCATATGCGTTCATAAACTCATTCTTTCGTATGATTGTCGTATTCGATAAATAACCCGTAAATATACTGTATCACAGCAAAAATGCAAAATAATTCCAAAAAAGAAAAACCTTACTTGAAACTATTGCAAATTTGTAAGATTTATTGTATAATGTAATTAAGTATAGTATAAGGGGCAGTTTTGTGTTTGGGTATTTACAGATTCAAAAAAGCGAGCTGCTGGTTCGTGAATACGACGCGTACAAAGCGGTTTACTGCGGTCTGTGCAAGCAAATGGGTAAGGACTATTCCTTCTTGACCCGCTTTACTCTAAGCTACGACTGTACCTTTTACGCCATGCTGCTGTTATCGCTGTCGCGCGGATGCACGGGCTTTGACGACGGCAGATGCCGATTTAACCCAATGAAAAAATGCAAATACGCACGCAGCCGCGACGACAGCTTAAGTAAGGCGGCAGCGTTTTCGGTTATTTTGGTATATTATAAGCTCCTTGATGATATTAAGGATAGTAAATTCTTTAAAAGAATTATATCTCGCGTTTTAAAGCCCCTGTTCCGCCATTGGAGAAAAAAGGCGGCGGTAAATTATCCGCAGCTTGACGAAGCTGTTGACAAGATGATGAGCCTGCAAAACGAGGCTGAGGAAAACAGCGCAGGCATAGACCAAGCGGCGCATCCTACCGCGCAGCTGTTGTCCGAAGTTATTTCGCTTGAAGCAAAGGACGATAACGAGCGGCGAGTGCTCGGTGAATTCGGATATCATATCGGCAGATGGGTATACCTGATAGACGCTGCCGACGATTATGAGGACGACATACAAGACGGATGTTTCAATCCATTTGCCGCAAAGCAGGCGGTTGACATAAAGGAGCAAATGAGCGCTGTGCTCAACCAGTGCCTTGCGCGAGCGTATGACGCTTACAGCCTGTTGAGCTTGACCGATTTTAAAGGAATATTTGATAATATGATGCTGTACGGCTTTCCCGCAAAGCAGAATGTCGTGATTTTTGGACAGCAGGAGGTAGAGAATGACAAATCCAT
>CAMHCD010000009.1 GCA_946183545.1 uncultured Clostridia bacterium | reverse complement strand
CTCGACACCGCCGTTATTTACCCCACTCACAGCGAGCGCAAGGCTCAGGAGTCAAAGCAAAAGCTGTTGTATTTGATAAATAAGCATCACGTCGATATGATCTCTATCGGCAACGGCACCGCAAGCAAGGAAACAGAAATGTTTGCCGCCGACGCTATCAAGGAGGTTGGTCGTCCTGTGTACTATATGGTAGTCAGCGAGGCAGGCGCTTCGGTGTATTCCGCGTCAAAGCTTGCCGCCGCCGAGCTGCCTGAGCTTGACCTTACCCTGCGCAGCGCGGTTTCAATAGCCAGACGATTGCAGGATCCCCTCGCCGAGCTTGTCAAGATCGAGCCTAAGGCGATCGGAGTCGGTCAGTATCAGCACGATATGCCCCAAAAGAGGCTTGGAGAGGCGCTTGACGGCGTGGTAGAGGACTGTGTAAATTCCGTCGGCGCTGACCTTAACACCGCGTCACCGGCGCTGTTGCTTCGTGTGTCGGGACTTAATGCAGCGGTCTGCAAAAACATCGTGGCGTACAGAGAGGAAAACGGCGCGTTTAGTTCTCGTGCAGAATTAAAAAAGGTCCCGAAACTGGGTCCTAAGGCGTTTGAGCAGTGCGCGGGATTTTTGCGTGTTCCCGAAAGCAGAAATCCGCTTGACAATACCGGCGTTCACCCCGAAAGCTACAAAAGCGCAAAGGAGCTGCTCACTCTTGTTGAATATTCCGAAAAAGAAATAAAAACCGCCAAATTCGCCGACCTGCCCAACCGCGTCAAGGCAAAGGGCACAAAGACCCTTGCGGCTCAGCTCGGCATCGGTTTGCCTACGCTCGACGATATAGTCAAGGAGCTGTCAAAGCCCGGACGCGACCCCCGTGACGAGATGCCGGCGCCTATGCTCCGTTCGGACGTTCTTGATATCAAGGATCTGAAAGAGGGCATGGAGCTAAAGGGCACTGTGCGCAATGTAATCGATTTCGGCGCGTTTGTTGACATCGGCGTGCATCAGGACGGTTTGGTGCATATCTCTCAGATCTGCGACAAATACATCAAGCATCCCTCCGAGGTGCTTAAGGTCGGCGACGTTGTAAATGTAAAAATCCTTTCCGTCGATACCAAGAAAAACCGGATTTCGCTGACTATGCGGTTTTGATGATTGACCGTATTGACTTTTGACGGATAAAACGGTAGAATAATAATAATTCATACGGGAAGGTGAAAGCTATGATTTTGTACCATGGAAGCAATCTTGAAATAAAACAACCTTCCCTGCAATACTCGCGCAGTTCGTTGGATTTCGGAAGCGGTTTTTATACTACCACCGATTTGCAGCAGGCAAAAAAGTGGGCAAACCGCGTTGTTCACCTCCGAAAGATCGGTGAACCTACGGTATCGGTTTTTGAAACGGATGACGCGCTGTGGAACTCGCTTTTGACCCTGTGCTTTGAATCAGCGGACAGCGCTTGGTTGCAAACGGTCGTTGCATACAGAAGACTCCAACTCCCTGATATTCAAGCGGATGTTATATCCGGACCTATCGCGGATGACAGAACCGTTGATGTGATAAACCAATATATCGCAGGTACCTATCCCGAGCATATTGCGCTTGAGCTGCTGCTGCCTATGCGGTTTCAAGATCAGTGGGCACTGAAAACGGAAAAGGCGCTTGCCGCCGTTGCGTGGAAGGAGACGATCAAGGTATGACAAAACAAAGTCCGACAAGCTTACAGTTCTACGACCATGCGGTGACTGATTTGATTATGGAAAAATACGGTTATACCCGTATGGACGCCTTGCGCAGCTTTGTGGGATCCCATACGCACGCCATGTTGGAGGATGCGGAAAACGGCATGACGGCGTTTGGCGCCGCAGGCGTGTTTGATATTTGGGAAAGCGAGATGGTGACGGGCGATCCGCGTAATTCCATCTATATTCGAGGTGAGTAACTATGCTTAATCCGATAGAAGAAGAGATGTGGTTTTTTATCTATCTGTTGGAGCATTACGCTGCCTACAAAAACCTGCCGACAGGCGATGTGCTGAAACAGTGGGATGAGCGCGGTATCACGCAGGAAATCTACGACGGCTACTGGGGCTACCACACCGAGCGGATCGAAAACGCATATGAGGATATAGACAATCTAATTGCAACAGGCAAACATTGTTAAAGAAAAAAGGTTGACGCTTCGGTGAAACGTCAACCTTAAATTCTTTTATAGAATTATTATTTCAGGCGGATGGATTTGATAACAGGCTGGTTGGATTTAAGAACCGTGCCGTTGCCGTCGGTAACGGGAGTTTTCTCCGCGATCTCGTCAACTACTTCCATGCCCTTGGTCACCTTGCCGAACGCGGCGTACTGACCGTCAAGGTAGGTGCTGTCCTTGTGTACGATAAAGAACTGTGAGCTTGCGCTGTCGGGATCCTGCGATCTTGCCATGGAGAGCACGCCTCTGGTGTGGCTGAGGTTGTTTTCAACGCCGTTCTGCGCGAACTCGCCCTTGACCTTGTCGGGAGCGCCGCCGGTGCCGTCACCCTTGGGGTCGCCGCCCTGGATCATAAAGTCCTTGATGATCCTGTGGAAGGTAAGACCGTCATAGAATTTATCATTAATAAGTCTTTTGATGTTTTCAACGGTAAGGGGCGCCAGATCATCGTAAAGGTCTGCTTCAATAGTGCCGTAAGAATCCACATCAATAACGATACCGGTTTTTCTGCCTGTGTATTCAAAAGCGGAATCGCTCGTTGCCGCGGGAGCAACAGTCGTTGCTTCGGCAGCGGTCTCAGCCTGAGAGCTTGACTCGGATTTGCCGCAGCCTGCCAGACAGGAAACCATCAGCATTAAAGCCAGAACAAGACTGAATAATTTGACAGATGTTTTAGTTTGCATCAAAATAATACTTCCTTTCATTTTTATTCCCTTTAGTATAACACTATTTACGGAATAAATCAACCTTAAAATTGACACTCACCTTACTTTATGATATATTAGTATAGAATTAATTTTCGGAGTGTGCTGCATGCAGGAATCACAATACGATAAAATCACGACCGTCACCGCCAACCGCGCGTGGCTTAACATCAATTTAAAGGAGATTTGGGAGTACCGCGATCTGGCGCTGCTGTTTGTAAAGCGCGACTTGGTGAACGCCTATAAGCAGACCGTGCTCGGACCCATCTGGATCATCATCAATCCGCTGCTGTCAACTATTGTTTTTACCGTTATCTTCGGCGTTATTGCGGGCATCGGCACCGACGGTGTGCCGCAGTTCTTGTTTTATATGTCCGGCAATACTTTGTGGAGCTTCTTCTCCAATTGCCTTAACCGCGCCTCCTCAACGTTTTTGGGCAACGCGCGGATATTCGGCAAGGTATATTTTCCGCGGCTTATCATGCCCGTGTCGGGAATACTGTACAATCTGGTCAACTTTATGCTTCAAACCGGAGTGTTTGTCATCTTGGTCATCATCTACACGGTTTGCGGCGCGAATGTTCACCCAAATTGGTTTATTGCGTTGACTCCGCTGCTGATTTTGCAGACGGCGCTGCTCGGTACGGCAATGGGCCTTATAATCTCATCCATCACCACCAAGTACCGCGACCTCAATATACTGGTGTCCTTCGGTGTTTCGCTGTTGATGTACATTACCCCCGTGGTATATCCCATCTCAAAGGTACCCGAGGATTTCCGCTGGCTAATGCTGCTCAACCCCGTTGCGCCTATTGTTGAATCCTACCGTTACGCATTTATGGGCAGCGGCAGCATAGAGTGGTTCTATTTGCTGTTAAGCATGGCGGTCACAGCCGTACTGCTGTTTTTGGGTATTTTGGTCTTTAATCGGGTGGAAAAGAACTTTATTGATACGGTGTAAGCATGGATAAGAATTGTGTGATAAAAACCGAACATCTCAGCAAGGAATACCGGCTCGGAGTCATCGGCAGCGGTACGCTGCGGCGAGACGTGCAGAGCTGGTATGCCAAAAAGCGCGGCAGGGAAGACCCCAACCGCCGTATCGGTGCGAGCGAATATGAAAAGGGCGAGACCTTTTTGGCTCTCGACGATATGAATATTGAGATCATGCGCGGAGAGCGCGTGGGCATTATCGGCGCTAACGGCGCAGGTAAATCCACTTTTCTAAAGCTGTTGTCGCGCATAACGTCGCCTTCGGACGGAACTATTCAGTACCGCGGCAGGATAGCCAGTATGCTCGAGGTAGGCACCGGCTTTCATCCTGAGCTTACGGGTCGCGAGAATGTGTATCTAAACGGCGCGATCTTAGGCATGAGCCGCGAAGAGGTCTCTGCCAAAATGGACGATATAATTGAATTTTCCGAATGTGAAAAGTTCATCGACACTCCCGTAAAGCGCTATTCGTCGGGTATGTTCGTCAAGCTCGCGTTCTCTGTTGCCGCTCATCTGGACGCGGAGATAATGATAATGGACGAGGTGCTGGCTGTAGGCGATATGCGCTTTCAAAAGAAGTGTATACAAAAAATGCGCAGTCTTGCCGTGGAGGAAGACCGCACAGTGCTTTATGTGTCGCACAATATGAACACCATCCAGGATCTGTGTTCGCGCTGTGTCGTGCTTGAAAAGGGCAAAAAAATCTATGACGGCAGCGTAGACGAAGCTATCCGCTACTACTTAGGCGGCGACCGCGACGAGTTTTTCAGCTTTGAATACACGGACGAAAAGTTCAAGGAGCCTGTGCGCCGCAACGATATATGTCTGAAAAACGTAAAGTATAACGGCAGGACTACCAATCTGTTTGCTGACGGAGAAAAAATGCAGCTTGAGCTCGGATGGGTCAATAACGCCGACGTCAATAACCTGTGTCTGCGCGTCGAGGTTTACGACAGCAGACGCTACCCCGTGACCTCGTTTTTGATCGAGAATTTTTACAGCGGCAAAAAAGGCGAGGAGCACTCGCAGCGGCTGGAGCTTGACATTACGCCGTTTGCCCGCGGACGTTACTATACGCGCTATGTTTTTTATAACCGCTTGACAGACACCTCATCGTATGAGGATATTGAGATATGCGGTGGCCTGATGTTCCGCAAAATAATGAACGACGACACCGCCCTGCGCTGGCAGAGCACTTGGGGCAGCGTTGTACTTGGAAAAGCGGAGTTAATTGAATAAAACAAATCAACCGCGTCATTTGCCTTAACAGCAGTGACGCGGTTTGTTACTTATACATTTATTTACATTCTTATCCTTGCTCTGTTCCTGCTTTTCCGATTCAGCATAGCTTTGTCCATATCGTCGTCATTGTGGTTGCAGACGCTTTGTACCAGTCCTATGCAGATCATCGTGCTCAGCGCTGAAGTTCCGCCTGCGCTGAACAGCGGAAGAGTGATGCCGATAACAGGCAAAAAGCCCAGCACCATGCCGAGGTTTATTATAGTCTGCGCGGCTATGGTCGCAAAAACTCCCGTGCACAGATAACGCCCGTCGTTTTCATTTGCGTTGCGCGCGTCAATAATAAGCCTTATCGTGATCCCAAACAGAATACCCATCAGGATAATGCAGCCGATAAAACCGAGCTCCTCTCCGGCTACGGTAAAGATAAAGTCATTTTCCTGCTCGGGGACGATACCGTATTCAACGCGGGAGCCGTTGAACAGTCCCGCTCCGGTCAGTCCGCCGCTCGCCATGCTTATTTTTCCCTGAAACTGCTGCCAGCCGTAGTTGGTCATGGCGTTGCCGTCCAAATCAAACAGAGCCAAAAACCGGTTGCGATGCTCGTCGTTCAAAAAGAAATTCCAAATTACCGGTATGCCGACAAGCAGCATTCCGCCCAAAATCGCAAAGTAACGCAGCTGCACGCCGGCAATGTACGACATTATCAAAAATATAAAGCCAAATATAAGCACCGTGCCGTCGTCACCCTGCATGTGTATCAGCAGCATCGGTATCATTGCGTGTACCGTTAAAGCCAATACGCCGGCAAAGCTTTGTATTCTGTTTTTTTCGTTTAAGTAGGAAAGATGCTTTGAAAAGGTAATTATAAAGCAGATCTTAATAAACTCGGACGGCTGCACGGTAAATCCGCCGGGCAGCTTTATCCAAGCGGTGTCGTCGGTGCCGCTGACGTTAACGCCGAATAAAAACACAAGCAGCGCCAGTATCAGCCCGATAGCCGCGGCAATGTACCATTTTTTTAGGATAAAGCGGTAGTCCGCTCCGGCAATCAGCAGAGCGCCTCCGGCACCGAGCAGTACGGCTGCTATCTGCGACCGCAAATAGTTATAGTCGCCGGCACGCTGCATGCTGGAAATCAGCAAAAAGCTGTATACCACAGCCGCTATAGTCAGCAGCCACAGGTACGTGTCGGTTCTTTTGAAAAAGTCAGCAATAGAACTTTTACCCAAATATAACGCCTCACAATAATGTGTTAGAATTGCATGTTCGTAAATTATTATATTAAATTTCTTCCATAATATCAATAGAGAATAATGTAATTCTTTATTTTTGTTATAATGTATCAGGCTGACGGGTAGGAGTAGAGAGTTGAGAGTTAAGATCGCGGTAGGGAAGAAGGTTTTTTGTTTTGCAGGATCCTTTTGGTTCCGAACGTATTTTATGAATACAGTCGGGAGTCCGTTGTTTTCCATTGCGCCGTGCTGTCCGCACGACCATAGCTTAACTCTAAACTCTAAACTCTAATCTCTCGAAAGGCACTGTGTAAATTATTCATTAAATCCCGGAGGTAATTTCTATGTTATCCGACATTCAAATCGCGCAGCAGGCTAAACTGCTGCCTATTAAGGACGTAGCGGCTCAAATCGGTATTTCCGAGGACGAGCTGGAGTTTTACGGAAAATATAAAGCAAAGCTTTCGGACGAGCTCAGCGCGCGTTTGCAGTCAAAGCCCGACGGTAAGCTTATTCTTGTGACCGCAATCAACCCAACACCCGCAGGCGAGGGCAAAACCACCACCACTGCCGGCTTGGGTCAGGCTATGGCTAAAATCGGTAAAAAAGCTATTATCGCGCTCAGAGAGCCGTCACTCGGTCCGGTGTTCGGCGTAAAGGGCGGCGCCGCAGGCGGCGGTTACGCTCAGGTGCTTCCCATGGAGGATATAAACCTGCATTTTACGGGCGACATGCACGCTATCACTTCAGCAAACAACCTGTGCTGCGCAATGCTTGACAACCATATGCAGCAGGGCAACTCGCTCGGCATAGACCCGCGCAGGATCCTTATAAAGCGCTGCCTTGATATGAATGACAGAGCGCTGCGCAATATCATAGTAGGTCTCGGCGGCAAGGTCAACGGCGTTCCGCGCGAGGATCACTTCATCATTACAGTCGCTTCCGAGGTAATGGCTATCCTGTGCCTTGCCTCCGATATTCAGGACTTGAAGCTAAGACTCGGAAATATCCTTGTAGCTTACAGCTATGACGGCGAACCCGTCTATGCGCGCGACCTTAAGGCAGACGGCGCAATGACCGCGCTGCTTAAGGACGCTATCAAGCCCAATCTGGTACAGACTCTGGAGGGCACTCCTGCGGTTATGCACGGCGGTCCCTTTGCAAATATCGCCCACGGCTGCAACAGCGTTAGAGCTACCAAGCTTGCGCTTAAGCTTGCCGATTACTGCATCACCGAGGCGGGCTTTGGCTCCGACCTTGGCGCGGAAAAGTTTTTGGACATCAAATGCCGCTATGCCGGTTTAAAGCCGAACGCTATAGTTGTTGTAGCCACCTGCCGTGCGCTTAAATACAACGGAGGAGTTCCCAAGGCAGAGGTCGGCTTAAAAAGGGTATCGTCAACCTCGGCGTACATATCAATAATATGAGGAAATACAATGTTCCCGTCGTGGTAGCCATCAACCGTTTCGGCACCGATTCCGACGCGGAGCTTGCGTACATCGAAGAATACTGTAAGTCAAACGGCGCGGATTTTGCCTTGTCCGAGGTGTTCGGCAAGGGCGGCGACGGCGGAATAGAGCTTGCGGAAAAGGTAGTGGAGGCGTGCGAAAAGCCTTCCGATTTTGCTCCGATCTATCCGCTTGACCTGACCGTAAAGGAGAAGATCGAGACTATCGCAAAAACCATCTACGGCGCGTCCGGCGTAAACTACACCACCGCTGCGGAAAAGGCGATAGCCGAGGTCACAAAGCTCGGAGCGGACAAGCTGCCCGTGTGCATCGCAAAAACTCAGTATTCACTGTCCGATAACCCGGCGCTGCTTGGCGCTCCCAAGGATTTTGACATCACGGTGCGCAATGTTTCGCTGTCAAACGGCGCAGGCTTTGTGGTCGTTTACACCGGTGACATAATGACTATGCCCGGCTTGCCAAAGGCTCCTGCCGCCCACAACATCGACGTTGACGAAAACGGAAAGATCGCGGGTCTGTTCTGATGAAGCTTATCTCAGACAGTGCGGCGGAAACCGAGCAGATAGGGAAGAGGGTCGCCCGTGCTCTTAAGGGCACCGAGGTGATAGCGCTCTTCGGCGGCTTAGGTATGGGCAAAACCGCTTTTACACGCGGTCTGGCGGCTGAGCTCGGCGTTACTGACGGAGTGCAGAGCCCAACCTTTGCTCTTGTTAATACCTATAACGGCAGGTTTACCGTTTATCACTTTGACATGTACCGTGTTACTACCTGGGAGGATTTGTACTCCACCGGCTTTTTTGATTATCTCGATACCGGTATTCTGGTCATCGAGTGGAGTGAGAACATCGAGGGCGCTCTGCCCGAGGATCATATCTCGATAACGATCAGTAAAGGCGAACACGACAACCAACGCATATTTGAAATTGAAGGTCTTGATATACAGTGAAAATCCTTGCGATAGATACCTCCGCTAAGGCGGCTTCCGTCTGTATTGCGCAGGAGGATCGTATCATAGGCGAGTTTTTTATAAACACCTCGCTGACGCACAGCCAAACGCTTATGCCTATGGTTGAGCAGCTGTGCAAAAACGCGCAGACTCCGCTCAGTGAGATCGAAGCCATTGCCGTCAACGCGGGACCCGGTTCGTTTACGGGCGTGCGTATCGGCGTTGCGGCGGTCAAGGGGCTGGCGTTTGAAAACAGTCTGCCGTGCGCGGCTGTATCTACACTTGAGAGCATGGCGTATAACGCGCCGGGGTTCAACGGCGTCGTGTGCGCTGTCATGGACGCGCGCTGCTCACAGGTATATAACGCGCTGTTCCGCGTAAATAGCGGCAGGGTAGAGCGCCTGTGCGACGACCGTGCACTGGCGTTAAGCGATTTGCAAACTGAACTGCAAAAGTTTGCGGAGGAACCGGTACTGCTCATCGGAGACGGCGCGGAGATCACCTACGCTTTCCTGCGTGAATCGCTTCCAAACGTGAGTTTGGCACCGTGCAATATCAGAACACAAACCGCTTCTTCGGTGGCTCTGGCGGCGTTTGAGCGCATAAGTCAGGGTGAGGTGCTTTTGACAGACGAACAGTTAATGCCCGTTTACCTGCGCTTGCCGCAGGCACAGCGTGAGCTTAATAAACGAATGGGGGTTCAACAATGATAGCACTTGGATGTGATCACGGCGGCTACAACTTGATTTGCGCCGTAAAAAAGTATTTGGACGAAAAAGGTATCGCTTATAAGGAATTCGGTACCTTTAGCGAGGACAGCGTAGATTATCCTATCTACGCGTATAAGGTAGCCAAGGCTGTTACCGAGGGAGACTGCGAGCTGGGTATACTTTGCTGCGGTACCGGAATCGGTATTTCTATGGCGGCTAACAAGGTCAAGGGCGTTCGCGCTGCCGTGGTCAATAACGACTTCGGCGCAGAGATGACGCGCCGTCACAACCACGCAAATATCCTGTGTATGGGCGGCAGAGTTATCAGCGAGGAGGACGCGGTAAGGTTCACCGATATATTCCTCAACACTCCCGAGGAGGGTGGCAGGCACGATAACCGTGTAGCAATGCTCAAACAGATCGAGGACGGAACCTTCTCGGTTGAATAAAAACTTAACCGCTTCCCGGTCGGGAGGCGGTTTTTTGATAGTCGGGAGGCGTTGTGTAAGTCGGATTTTCTGTAACATCTCTGTAATATTTTGTAGTAAATTCGGCAAAAACCCTGTTGTTCAACATAGTTGACAATCTTCCACAACAAATAGTTTTAGTTTTAACAGACTTAACAAGTTTTAACAGCACGATTTTTAATGTAAAATATTTACATAAACTCAATATATATTTATATAAAACAAAGCATAATAAACAAAGAGTTGCCTGTTTGTAATTCTTTTTGCGAAAAAATTTCATTTTTTTAAATTTATTTACAAAAAACACTTGTTTTTTTTCTTAAAACGTATTATAATAGTCCCATAATGTTTTTGAAGAATTTTTTTGAAGAATATTTTATTAGAATATTTTTCAGGAATTCTCAGAAGGAAATATAACGGATATGGAGAGAGTAAAAAATGAGATTAAGAAAGCAGGAACTCGGAGACAGGAACCTTGTGGGTAACCGTGTGGAATTGGTCAGAAAGCAAAAGGGTATGAAGCAAAAGGAATTGCTGGCTCAGCTTCAGGTCAACGGTGTAGATATGAACGCTTCGGGTCTTTCCAAGCTGGAGGGTCAAATTCGTTTTGTTACCGATGTCGAACTCGTTGCTCTGGCGGATATCCTGGAGGTGTCCGTAGATTACCTGCTCGGCAGAGAAAAGTAAAATGCAGATTTAAAGGAGAGCCGCCGGCTCTCTTTTTTATTGTATAGGGTATAGGGATTTGCCGGATCCACAGTTGAACAGACTTGCCGGTATCGGCATCGTTAAGATAGACGGACAAAAGCGCCCTACGGCATTAATGTGGGTATAAAAAAACACCTTAAGCTTAGCTCAGGTGCTATATTGATCTGTTTTGTTTAAGGCTGCTTTTTGAGCAGCCACCTTTTTTATTATATCACATATTTTTTGATTCTTCAAGGGATTTTTAAAAAATAAAATTTAAAATATTTTTATAAAAAGTGTTGACAATGTTAAAAAAACAGTATATAATATAGACAAAGAAAAGACAAGGAGGTCTTTAATATGAAAGTTAAGATTTCTTACAGACCACAGATTAAAGACTATCTGCGGAGCTTACCCCCCAATGTATCATTCCCGGTGCTTGCCGATAAAGCTGATTAAGTTTATTTTGTTGAAGCAACATACTATTTCAGTGTTATAAAACATATTTATCTTTTTCGTTATGATTCGCATTCATGTGTAGGCGTCCTCCTTTGAGTAGTTAAGGTAGAGGAACAAACAAATTGCTTTCATGTATTTATATAGATGATGGATGACGCGTACCTGAATAAACGGCTCAGTGAATTTGGTAAGAAATCGGGATTCGGATTTTCTTACAATTTAATATTAAAAAGTCTTACAACAATTTGACGAAAAACGGTGGATAGTCCAATGAGAGTATAATTTTTTCGATATTTATCGACGGATATTTTTCATCAGATTAGATGTTTTCAGATTGAACGGAGATTAGTCCCATGTATGTTTAAGCTTTTTTTAGGTATCTTTAAGGACGGAGATTAGTCCAATGTAATACCTAACTTCAATCCCAAAACAATTCTATTGACGGAGTTGAGTCCAAAGTACAGTTAAATTTATGTTAGGACACTGAGGGACGGCAGCGTTTGCCGTCCCTTTTTTCGCTTTTGGAATTAATTTATTACAGATAATTTATAATTAAAAAAAGACTTGCTAATTTGTCGAATTTTTCCTATAATATATAAAAAATAATTATTAGGAGAGATTATATGAAAAAACCAATCGGTGTAATGCTGGCTGTTGTAATGGCAGCCGCAACGCTCTTCGGTTCTCTGCAAACCGCGTTTGCCGCTCCCGTTGAGGATCAGATGCAGGCAACTGCTGTTAATGTGGGCGCACAGGCTCAGGACGCGGTTGCGGATGGGGAGGACTACCCCAAGGTCAACCTGCTTGAAAACCGCGAGGAAGGCGTTAAAATCGGCTATACCAAATATCCGGGTGCAGTCAAGTACCGTGTGTTCTTCAAGAGCGAAAACACATGGAAGGGTCTGGGCAACTCCACCTGTCTCAGCTTTGTGCATAAAATCAGCAACAGCTACACCACCTATACATATACCGTTCGCGCTATCGGCGCAGACGGCAATTTCATAAGCGCCTACAATAAGGAAGGCTATACTCATCAGTTTGTGTATACACCCGTCATTCAGAAGATCGAGAATGTTGACGGCGGCGCTGCGCTGAGCTGGAACGCAAAGTCCGGCGTTGTTTACCGCGTGTTCTATAAGGACGAAACCAACAAGTGGCGCAAGCTTGCCAAGACCACAAACAATTCTTACATTCACAAGAACCTGAAAAACGGTGCGGACTGGACATATACCCTCAGATATGAAAACAATCAGGGACAGTTTGTAAGCGACTATAATACCAACGGATGGAAGAATAAATATGTGGCTCCGCCCACTATCAAATCTATTACAAGAGATAACACAGTGTTCAACATCAACTGGAACAATAACCTCTATGCGGAGCGCTACCGCGTATACCGCAAGCAGGGAAGCGACAGTTGGGTCACGCTCGGCGACACCACTGCCGACTCATATACCGATAAAAAGCTCGTATCCGGCGTTAAGTACACCTATATCGTCCGTGCGCTCAACTCAAAGGCTACGCGCTATACCAGCGCCATGAGCAAATCTAAGTGGAAGATAGCAGTCACCGCGTCCAATATGCCTGAATCTCACCGCAAGCTGCGTGAGGAGATGATCGCATTCCTCGGTCAGCAGGTGGGCAACAACAACCGCCGCTATATCGACCATGTCAACAGGCGCGGTAACTTTGGACTCGGCTACGGCACCCAATGGTGTGCGGTGTTTGGCTGGGGAGCTACCGATATTTTCTGCGAGAACAACTCCAAATACACATATCTTATTCCGCCGCGCTGGCATGTAAGTGATATCGCAAACGAGGCGCGTAAGTACGGCGGCTGGCATAATACCTTCAGCACGACCTACGAGGCAAAGCCGGGCGATATCTTTATGACCTCTTTCCAAAAATACCCCTACTCGGACGGCAGAACTCACGTCGGTTATATCGAGTACGTAGACAAGGATAAAAACGGCAAGGTCACTTACATCCACACCGTCGAAGGCAACTTCAACTGGGAGGTCGGCGACAACTCCAAAACAGTAGTCGGCAGAAGCCGCTGGAAGGATCGTCTGGTCAAGGATCACGGCGCTATGGTCACAGATTATATCGACCTTGAAAAGATAGTAAAAATAAACTGACCGCAATAAAATAATAAGATAAAGTCATTCCGGGCATATTTTGTCACTCGGAATGACTTTTGTTTTTGTAAAAAAATAGTATTTTGTTATTTGTATATGTTAAAACGCCGACCCGCGTTTGCGAGCCGGCGTTATATTATGAAACAATATTACAGATCAAAAATCTTTTTTGCGTCGTTAACAAGCTTGTCGCAGGTTTCCTCCGCGTCCGCTTTATCCTTGCCAACGGCGGTGATATAGAGCTTGATCTTGGGCTCAGTGCCGCTGGGACGGACGATAACGCAGTTGTCGCCCTCTAAGTGCAACGCAATAACATTTGAGCTGATAGTCGCTTATTTTAACAAGCTTGCAGCCTGCTATCTCCTGCGGCGGTTGCTTGCGGATGTTCGCCATCAGGTTCTTCATCTGCTCCATACCTGCCGCGCCCTCAAACTCAAAGGCAAAGGTGCGGTTGAGGAAGTAGCCGAACTCCTCATACAGACCGTCGATGACCTCTGCGAGCGACTTGTTCTGCTTTTTATAGTACGCAGCCATTTCGCACACGAGCATGGAGGCTACAACAGCGTCCTTGTCGCGTACGTAGGTGCCGGAAAGATATCCGTAGCTTTCCTCAAAGCCGAACAGATAGCGGTTTTCCTCGCCTTTCTTTTCAAGGTTGAGGATGACCTCGCCGATGTATTTAAAGCCTGTCAGCACGTTTTTGAGCTCGCAGCCGTACTTGTCGCAAAGCTTGTTGATAAGCGGAGTGGAAACGATAGTCTTGACCACAACGGGGTTTTCGGGAAGCTTGCCGCTCTCCTTTTTGCAGGAGAGAATGTAGTTGGTCAGCATAACGCCGTCCTCGTTGCCCGTGATCAGGCGGTAGCTGCCGTCGTAATCCTTTACGGCAATGCCCACTCTGTCGGCGTCGGGGTCGGTGGCAAGCAAAAGATCGGGCTGTTCCTTTTCACACAACTCCAATCCTTTGGCAAGCGCTTCCTTGATTTCGGGATTCGGATAGGGGCAGGTGGGGAAGTTGCCGTCGGGCAGCTCCTGCTCCTTGACGATGACTGCGTCATCAACGCCGATCTCCTTAAGCACACGGCGCACAAGCTTGTTGCCGCAGCCGTTGAGCGGTGTGTAGACTACCTTTAAGCCGGCGCCCTTGCAGATACCGGGGTTAACCTGCTGCTCAAGCACCTTGCCGAGATAGCTGTCGTATACGCTGTCGTCCACATATTCGATCAAGCCGGCGTTGATTGCCTCGTCAAAGTCCATGATCTTAACATCGTCAAACATATCGAGCTTGGTGATTTCCTCATACACAGCCGAAGCGGCAGCGTCGGTCATCTGGCAGCCGTCCTCGCCGTATGCCTTATAGCCGTTGTACATTGCCGGGTTGTGGCTGGCGGTGACCATAATGCCTGCCTGACATTTAAAATACCGTACCAGATAAGACAGCACGGGGGTGGGCTGCAGCTCGGTTGTGATGTAAGTTTTGATACCGTTGGCGGCAAGCACACGCGCTGCCTCGTTCATAAACAGATCCGCCTTGATGCGGCTGTCGTGTGAGATAGCAACAGCGCCCTTGCCATATTTGTTGAGCACATAGTTAGCCAAGCCCTGTGTCGCCTGACGCACCACGTAAATGTTCATGCGGTTGGTGCCTGCGCCCAAAATACCCCTCAAGCCCGCGGTGCCGAATTGCAGCGCGGTGTAAAAGCGCTCGTAGATCTCGCTTTCGTTGCCGTTGACATCCGCCAATTCCTTGACTAAGTCGGCGTCGTCAACCGCTTTTTCACACCATTGTTTGTAAAGCTCCATAGTGTCCATACAAAAATCACCTCATTTAGAATAGTATAAAGGTTATCCTCTATCAATATAACACAAAATGGCGGAAAATACAAGATATATTTGAAAATTGAGAGCGTATTACAAATTCCAATGGGAATAAAAAGCAGACAGCGTTAGAAACCTAACCCTGTCTGCCCATATTGTTTATATGATGTTTACTGTTGCTGCGCTACGATTTTCTTTTCAAACCTGTAGCTGATCTCGGTTTCCTCCACTGAGTAGCCGCTTTCCCGTGCCTTTTGGAGCAGGTCGGGGATGTTCCATTTTGAATCCTTCGGAACATACACATACTCGGGAAGCTTTTGGGGATTCATACCGTAGAAGGTGTTCAGACGTTGAAGCGTGGTATCGTTTTCTCCGGACAGCCATGCCGAGAAGGTGCCGAAGGTAAAGTCATAATCACTAACGTCAAGATACAGCCATGTGTCCTCTGTCATAAACAGAATATTGCCGGGGCGCATCTCACCGTAGCTCTGCAAATCGAGGTAGTAGTTTTCTACCTCCGATTTGCGCGCATCGTTTGTATAGATACCTGCTGCAGCGCCGTCTTCGATTTTGGCGGTCAGTGCGGCAGGCTCGCTCTCCCAGAATACATGATGTTTCTTTGAGCCGATTTGGAACAAAGCCTGGGTGGTGAGTGTGAGCGCCAGCAGCGCAATACAGACGCGCTTTACTCCGAGCACATAGGTGAAGTCGTCGGGCTCCTGACGCATTTCCCTGACTAATTGTGACAGGAATACATAAGAAGCAACGTTAGCAACCGCCATAGCCATGGAGATTACATAGAAGTACTGGTTTGAGGTGCAGTGGATGCAGAAGGCATATATAATACCCGGAACAAAAAGACCTGCAAAGAAGGTGCGCGGTTTTTCTTTGGACAGTATATACGCGGTAACACCGAAGAACATCGGCGGGAACATAATGGCGTTGTAGGTTGACTTGCCGAGCTCCGGCAGCAGAATGATCTGATGGAACAGCACGATTCCCGCGGTTATCACCAAATACATCGAGCGGTGCAGCCTTCTTTTTTTGTCGAACACCATAGCCAGCAGCATTGCGCCGTACGCGTAAACCGCATAACGGAAGAGCGTATTGTGATTGAATATGGAGCTGAAGAAGGTGGTGAACTTCTTTGTCATTGGAATATGCGGATGCTCCGGATCCTTGAGCATTTCGGGCAGATTGTTTAAGATATCGCCCACGCTTGTTCTTGTCAGCAGGAAGATCAGGAATACTGCAGCCAGCGCAAATATACCGATGCTGAAAAACAGGAATGTTTTTGGAGCAAACATCTTACTCTTAAATACGATCTTGCTTTCTTTTTTCTTTAAAAGAATATGAATCAGCACGCAAACTGCATACAGCACATAGAGAGAAGCCAAATACGGGTTGCAGAGCACTGCGCCCGCAAGACACAGACCGCTGAAAATAAGCTGCAGCTTTTTGTCATAGTCGGCAGTAGCCAGCAGCACACCGCCAAGTGTCAGCAATCCCACGCCCATTGAATCGTAGCTGAGCGCCATGATGTTGTAGGGGGTGTAGATAAAGAACAGGAAGGAGCCTATAGCGGCGATCACGCCGTATTTGCGCAGCCTGCTGTAGATCAGTATGGATGCAGCGGCATGGATGATAACATAGAACACGCGAGCCGCCAGGATAATGCCCTCTGTGGAGCCGGTGAACGTTGTGTAAGCCCAGACAAACGGCATAAGCAGGAAGCTCGACATCTGCGACAGGTGCCATTCGTCGGTGAACATCGCGTCGCCTTGGAGCAGACGGCGGGGGATAGTCAGATAGAACGGTTCGTCCGAGCCGCCGAATCCGTAAACGGTCTTCCACAGTGCAAACAGTATTCCGCCTGCCATTAGCGCAAAGAACAGATAATCCTGCCAGAACAGCTTTTTGCCGGTGGTCTGCAGGCTCGGGTTGTTCTTGAGCTGCTTTGATTTAAGCGATTCATACGCCCAAATACATATACCCGCAAGCAGCAAAATTAGGGTCAGCGAGCCGCTGAAGTAGTTTTTGGTCAGCAGCCAAACAATGATAAGCATTACTGCAAAGGCGGCATAGAAGATGATATCCTGCCGCAAATGCCCGTTCGGGTTTTCGCGCTGCTCTTTGACAAATAATTTAAATTTCTCATAAAGAAATAAAATTAACTGAGTCAGCTTGTTCATCAAAAACGAGGTGATAGCCGCGAGTATGAACGACAGCGGGACAGTAACAAAGTAGAACGGAAGTCTGTCTACCATTACGGGTACGTTTTTCCTGAGCACCTCGTAAATCAGCTCGTCGAACACATACGACATCAGGTAGATGCCCAGCGCCAGATCTGACAGCCGCCACAGAAAAATACGCGAGCCGATAGCCCAATTGTCCGACTTTATGCGGCTGAGCATGGTGAAGAGCATTACAGAAAGGAAATATGGCTCGATTCCGTACCAGTAAACGTAAGTGCCCGATTTAAATGTAGTGCCGTAGCTGCGGAACCAGTTGAACGCGGAAAACAGCAGCAGTGAAACCGCGAACACACACACCATTGAGCGTGTGCGGAGCTTTAGACCGTATTCGCGGATATAGCAGCCCGTAAAGTAGTAGGTGATAGGATAGATGCCCATCCAAAACGCGGGCAGTATCTTGTTGAAGGAGTCGTTGATTGTCGGATTAGTCCACCAGTCGGCGGAGGTAAAATTAAACGCGTTGAAGATACTCGGCAATATCGCGATGAATACAGAGGTGCCCACCAAAATCTGCTTGTGCTTTTGTGAGCCAAGCTTGTTATACGCCAGATTAAGGAACGGCGCAATAAGGAACAGACCTATGTACATCTCGATGTACCACGAGTAGTTAGCACCGGTAAAGTCGAAGATACTAAGCAGGTATTCCTTTATTCCGTAACCGCCCTTGCTTTCAATGGCGGCGAACATTTCGGAAAACTGCATGTTGGAAAACGCGGCGAGAGCAGCGTCGTTTTCGTGTATCGACTTGTAAAACATACACAGAACAGAGGCGATAACAAAGATTATAAGCGTCTTGCGTATACCCTTGTAGTAGCCCTTGCTCAGCTGCTTTTGGCTCATAAGGTAGCCTGTGAGTATCAAAAACAGCGGGACGCAAACGGAAAACAGCGTTCGCATAGTCACCATCACAAACATGACCGGACCGTGCAGCGCGGAGGCGTCTTGGGTGGTAAAGTAATTGATGACTCCCTCTATGGGGCCCATCCCGGTTACAGTCTCGCTGTAAAATCCGTTATGCAGGAAAAAGTGAACCGATAGTACCGAGAACGCCGCAATAATACGTATCAAATCCATCGTAGTGTTGCGGTGTTCCAATTTTTTTGTAATCATTGGCATTCTCCTTTTTGGCACAATTGTTTACATACATAGTTATCATATCACAAAAAATCTCAAAGCACAATGATTTTTGTCAAGATTTTTAAGATGATGCAAGGAATAGAAAAAAGACAGGCTCATGATCTCGGGTTCGAGTTATGAGCCTGCCAAAACATTTTTTTAATTTCGTAATCAGTCCTCTAAAAACTCATCAACGATAAAGCGCGGACGGCGTTTGGTTTCGAGGTAGATCTTGCCGATGTATTCGCCGATAATACCGATGGCGAGCAGCTGCAGACCGCCCAGAGCCCAAATAGAGCACAGGGTGCTTGCCCAACCGCTGACGGTAGCACCGATAAAGAAGCGAATGATAGAGTAAATAATCATGGCAAGACTGATAAGGAAGATTATAAGTCCGAGCCAGGTGATAAGGCGAATGGGCTGTATGCTGAGGGAAGTAATGCCCTCCCACGCAAGCGCCAGCATCTTTTTGAGCGGATATTTGCTTTCGCCTGCAAGACGCTCGCTGCGTTCGTAGGTTACGATGTCGGACTTGTAGCCGATCAGCGGAACCATGCCGCGCAGGAAGATGTTTGTTTCCTTGTAGTGAGAAAAAGCTTCCAGAGCTCTTTTGCTCATCAGGCGGTAGTCCGCGTGGTTAAAGATGACCTTTGCGCCCATCTTCTCGAGGATCTTGTAGAAGGCTTCTGCGGTAAAGCGCTTAAAGAAGGTATCGGTCTCACGCTTGGAGCGCACACCGTAAACTACGTCGCAGCCGTTCTCATACTTTTCGACCATATCGTCAAATACGTTGATGTCGTCCTGAAGGTCAGCGTCGATGGATATAACCGCGTCGGCTTTGTCTTTAAGCGTCATAAGTCCGCACAGCAGGGCGTTTTGGTGACCTCTGTTGCGGCTGAGCTTTATGCCCTGGAACACGGGGTTTTCGCCGTGCAGCTGAGTTATGATCTCCCAGGTCCTGTCCTTGGAGCCGTCGTCGATAAAAACGATCTTGCTGTCTGCTGAGATCTTGCCTGTTGCCATCATAGCGTCAAATTTATCTGCCAGCTTTGAGGCGGAGTCTCTAAGTACTTCTTCTTCATTATAACACGGAATAGCCAAATATAGTTTTGTCATAGTAATCTCCTGATATGTTCAAATTTGGAAAAATCTTAACTATTATAATAATACCTAAACCGTCAATTGTCAAGAAACAGTCATTTGTACACTGTAATTTTGTAAGAATTTTGAATTTCTTTAAAAATTCTCTTGTAAATACCTTACATTTGTATTATAATTAGCTTTAGATTAGCAGATCATAATATATAACGGAGGAGTCGCTATGTCAGATATTTTACTTAAAACCATTGCGGAAGAAACCAAACCCAAGGTTGCAGAAAAAAAGGATAAGCAAAGGTCTATTGCCGTGCTGACCAGCGGCGGCGATGCTCCCGGCATGAACGCCGCAGTGCGTGCTGTGGTACGTTCAGGCATCAATATGGGTATGCGCGTTTTCGGTATCTACCGCGGTTACAACGGCTTACTCAATGAGGATATCAAGGAGATGACCCTGCGCAGCGTTTCCGACATCATCGGCAACGGCGGTACAATGCTGTATACCGCAAGAAGCGAGGAGTTCAAAAAGCCCGAGGCGCAAAAGCGTGCGGCTGAATTTTGCAGAAGCAAGGGTATCAGCGGCGTTGTCGTTATCGGCGGCGACGGTTCTTTCCAGGGCGCAAGAGCGCTGACAAACGCGGGCGTCAACTGCATCGGTGTGCCCGGCACGATCGACAACGATATCGCTTGTTCGGAATATACAGTAGGCTATGACACCGCAATGAATACCGCGCTTGAAATGGTCGACCGTATCCGCGACACCGCGCAGTCTCACGACCGTTGCTCCATTGTAGAGGTAATGGGCAGACGCTGCGGTGATATAGCTCTGCAAACGGGTATTGCCACCGGCGCTACCGCTATTTTGGTGCCCGAGGTGGAGTTCAACCTTGAGCGCGACGTTATAACACGAATCGTTAATACCCAGAAAACAGGCAAAAAGCACTTTATCATCGTTGTTGCCGAGGGCGTCAGCAAGACGCATAAGGTCAACGATATCGCTAAATACATTGAGCAGAGACTCGGTATCGAAGCAAGAGCTACCATCTTAGGTCATGTTCAGCGCGGCGGTTCGCCGTCTGTGCGCGACCGTGTTGTTGCCAGCGAAATGGGCTACAGGGCGGTTGAACTGCTCAACAAGGGCATAGGTAACCGCGTTGTCGTTATGCGTGACGGCAAAATCACCGACCTCGACATCACCGAGGCGCTCAACATGAAGCGTGTGTTTGACAGAGACCTGTACAAGATCGCCATGACAATTTCCATCTGATCATCCGGTACTTTACGCAACATCATTAGGGGCGGACGATGTTCGCCCTTGATTTTCTTGATTTATCACTTATATTTCCTGAAAGGAATTATAAACCATGCAATCCGATTTAAAACGAATCTCGCGCGATTTGCTCATTTATTCGGCGCTGGTATCGGATTTTGAGCCGCTCGACTTCAAAAACGACGCGTTGGCAGGCGTGCGAGCTAATTTTTTTAACGCGCACCATTTGCCTCAGGCGGAAAAAACCGAGCTTTCGTTCGACGGAAAACCGCTCAACCTGTCGTATTCGCTAAAGGACGGCGAGCCTCTTTCGTGGAAGGCTATCTATAATAATCAGCCCTATCAGACCGTCAAGCGTGAGGGCGACAATATTTACTGTGTGCTTTCCTACGACCCGAACGGCGTTGTAACAAAGCGCCAGTTTTTTGACTACAGCCACACATGGCTGCGCACCGAGTATTACGGAGCGGATTCCGCAAACGCTCTTAGGGCGGTGCTTTCTCCGCAGCTGTACGACGGCGTGGTGATCCTTAAGTATAAAGCTTACCGTGACAACGGAAGCATTCGCAAGCGTTATCTGTTTCCTTCGACCACTCAACCCAAATCAAAATGCCGCTCGCTGGTTTACGCTAACTTCGGCATGATTTGGTATGACGAGAGGTTCCGTCCCGAGGATTACGTACAGGAGGCGGAAAACGCAAAAAAGGGTTTTCGCTTTGATATAAAAGCGTTCACCCCCAACATTTACACAACCGTTACCGATGTGCTCGACAACGCGCCGTACCTCACCGAAACGGACGTGCAGGGCATGAAGCCTCAGGGAGCGCCTGCTCCCGAGATAGAGAACGACGGCAAGTCGTCTTACTCGGCTTATGATAAGATAGAAAGCATATTATTTGAAGCTCATAAAACAAATAAAAACATCTTCGGTGAGATCGCAAACCATACCGACCAAACCGAAGCTTTTCCAAAAGAAGAACCCGAACCGATTGCGGAACCCGGGGAAGAACAGCCCGGTCAGCCGGAGCAACAGCCCGAGCCCACCAAGGTCAGGCACGCTGTTGCCAAAGAACCTCCGGAGTCCGTTGACGAAGCGGCTCAGGAGATGGCAGAGGCGTTCGGAGTCAGCTCCGCCGCGATGCCGCACGAGGAACATGCCTCGTTTGAGCCTGCCCGTGAGAGGGAGCCCGACGCAGTTACCCAAACTCCGTCCGGCACTTACCGCTACTACGGGGAGCTCGACAGCGAAAACCGCCGTACCGGCAGGGGCAGAACGGTGTCCGACAAGGGCATCACCTCTTACGAGGGCGATTATGAAGCCGGCAAGCGCCACGGGTTCGGCATTTGCTACTACAAAGAGGGCAGTGTCAACTATGTGGGCAACTGGGAAAACGGTTCTCGCAGCGGCGCTGGCGTAGGCTACCGCCTGAGCGACGGCACGATGCACGCCGGCGGATGGAGCAACAACGCTCCTCAGGGCTTTGGAGCGCGTTTTGACAAGGACGGCAATTTTGTTGACGTCTGTACCTACGTGGACGGAAAGCGCAACGGCAGGAGCCTGTCGTTCGATGAGGACGGAAACGTTGTGGTGCGCCTCTGGAGCAACGGCGAACTGCTGAATGAAAAAATCATCGGAGACTGACGCTGCTGACCGCTTTGTATTCACATAAAAAGGGGATGGGTTATGAATCAATGGGATAAGATGCTTGAGAATATACGGGATAATATTCTTGTCTTTTTGATCGTCATCGTCGTAGGCATTTTTCTCGTCAAGCTGCTGCTTCATTTTTTGAAAAAGGCGCTTTTGAAATCCAAGATGGATCACACGGTAAAAACCTTTTTGTTTTCCATTTTGCGCGTGCTGCTTTACGGCATCGTAGCTGTTACCGCGCTCGGTACCATAGGAGTAAAGCTTGATTCGATCATAGCGACCCTCGGAGCCGCGGCAATAACCGCGGGACTTGCGCTTCAGGACACACTGAAAAACTTTGTCAGCGGAATGATAATACTGTTAAGCAAACCCTTTACCGCAGGCGATTTGATCGAAATCGAGGGAGTGGAGGGATATGTAAAAAGTATCCGTATCTTTTACACTACCGTCACGACATTTGAAAACAAAACCGTGAATATCCCGAATTCACGTCTTACATCTAACAATGTCACCAACTGCTCGTCCGGCGAATACCGCCGTGTCGGATGCAATTTCAGCGTCAGCTATGAGGATAACCTCGCAAAGGTCAAAAGCGTCATTTTTGACGTGATAGCCAAAAACGACCTGATTTTGCACGACCCCGAGCCGAAGGTGTATATAAGCTCACATCAGGACAGTGGCGTGGGTATAACTGTATTTGCATGGGCGCATCCCGATAATTATTTTCCTGTGTACTTCTATTTGCAGGAGCAGGTCAAGCTCGCCTTTGACGAAAACGGTATCACTATTCCGTATCCGCACGTGACGCTGGATAATAATTTAACAAATCAAAAGAAAGGTAATGAAACAACATGAACCATGTAAAAAGAACCTCTGCGTTGCTGATGGCTATGCTGCTTATTGCCACAGCCGCTCTGACCGGTTGCGGTCAAAAAAAGAAATCAACCGGCACCAATGCAGTACAGGTGCCCTCCACTGCAACTCCCACCACTATCGACGTTGAAAAGCTATATAAAGAAGTTCACCCAATGGTATGGAAGGTAACAAAGGGCGACGGTCCAACTGTATATCTGTTCGCTACCACAAACACCGGCAACGGACACAGCGTTGCGATGCTCGAAAAAGTTAAGTCCTGCATCGACTCCTGCGACATCTACGGTGTTGAGATCGATAACAATGCGTTCCAGCTCGACAACCAGAAGGTCAACGAAGTCAGACAACAGTGGGTATACAAAGACAAAGACAAAGTCAACAATCACCTCTCCTCCGACATGTACAGCAAGGCTTCTCAGTTTTTGGCTCAAAACAACAACAATCCTGCCGCTTACGATTCCTTTAAGGCAGGCTATTGGCTTAAGAAGGTAACTGATACCGCTCAGGGCAATATCGTTGATATCACCTCAAACTTCAATATGGATAAGCTGCTCAGCGAATACATCGCTGAAAAGAAGATGGAGATCGTTGAGGCTGAGGATCCCATTGAGTACCACACCACATACGAAAACTTTTCCGACGATCTGGTAAACATGGAGATGGGCATCTTCTTTAAGGATCAGGATAAGTTCACCAAGAATATCCAGGATCGTTACGAAGCATGGGCTGCCGGCGACGAGAAGAAGTGCGAGGAGCTGTTCATGGCTCAGTTCAAGGCTAACGACGGCGAAGACAAAAAGCTGGTTGAGGAGTACACAAAGGCACTGTGCACCGACCGCAACAAGGCTATCGCCTCCAAGGTCGAGGATTGTCTTAAGGGCAAGAAGGACGCTTTCTTTGCGGTTGACGTAACCCACCTGCTGGGCAGCGACAGCGTAAGAACAATTCTTGAGGGCAAGGACTGCACACTTGAGCAGATGAAGTTCTCGGATGAGTATAAGGCAGACAAAAAATAATAATTCAAAAAAATCTTCACATAATAATGACGTCGGTTTTCGACGTCATTATTTTTTTGAGGATGAAACTATATGAAAAAGTTTATTATTATCGGCGCGCTTTCAATGATCGCAGCCTTGTCCTGTGCAGGCTGCGGAGAGAATGCCGTTTCTACGGCGTCCCAGGTCGCTTCTGACGCGGTTTCGGGCGCAGGCAGGGTAGCAGACGATGTAGGCGACGGCGTGTCTCAGGCGGCGTCTGAGGCAAACAGCGCCATGGAAGAAACAAACAACGGCACCGTGGACGACAGCGACGGCTTTGTCGGCGACAGCGAAGCTACCACACAGCCGAATACCGAAGCGACCGTTGAAGCGACGGAAATGAATCAATAAATTACAATGTCGGTCGGGCATATGACATAACCTGTCTGCCCGACCGACATTGTTTATAGATGATTGATGATTTATACCGCTTTTTTCAACTCCTCGCGGAGCTGACCTATGATCTTCTTTTCCAGCCGTGATATGTATGACTGAGATATGCCCAGCTTTTCGGCTACTTGTTTTTGGGTGTGCTCCTTTTTGCCGTTCAAGCCGAAGCGCAGCTCCATTATATCACACTCGCGGGGGCTGAGTCTGCTCACTTCGCGCAGCACAAGGTTCCTTTCCAGCTCGCTTTCGAGGTTGCTGTTGATCTCGTCCGGGTCGCTGCCTAAAATGTCGCAGAGCAGCAGCTCGTTGCCGTCGCGGTCGGTGTTGAGCGGCTCGTCGATGCTCACCTCGTTTTTTAGCTGAGAGGATTTGCGCAGAAACATAAGGATCTCGTTTTCGACGCAGCGCGAAGCGTAGGTTGCGAGCTTGATGTTTTTTTCGGGGGAGAAGGTGTTGACCGCCTTTATAAGCCCAATTGTTCCGATGGAGATCAGATCCTCCGTACTCGCGCCCGGTGATTCAAACTTCTTGGCGATGTACACCACCAACCGCAGGTTATGGACTATAAGCGGCTCGCGCGCGCTTTCATCACCCTCCGCTATCCGCTGCAGCACCTCCGTTTCCTCCTGCTTTGACAGGGGAGGAGGCAGAGTCTCGCTGCCGTTGATGTAAAATACGTTGTTGTCTCGGGTCAAAAATCGTTTTAGTTTTTGGAAAAGATTCATGGGACACCTCACACAGAAATCAGTTCATATGGAATAATGGCGCGTACATTGCCCTTTAGCACGTTTTCGCAAATTCCGATATACAAAGGCTGCGCAGCCTCCCTGCCGTCGATAATTACCTTTTGAGGCAGATATCCGCGCACGATACCGCTGCCGCTCAGCGTGTGATAGGGTATCACTCTAAAGCCCTGCTGTTGAAGGATAAGTTCTTTTAGGAGCTCTTTTTCGGCGATGATAACATAATAACCGGAAAAAGGCTCCCGCACCTGACAGCCGGTATCCGCAAGCGCCGCAAATGATGTGCTGCCGCTGCTGCCGTACACCTTTATATCGCAGACGCGTTTGGTGACCTCTGACTTTGAAAAGCGGTCAAACAGTTTTATTACTCCGTAACACGCCAAAGTAAGCATAATCAGCAAAAGCGGGGATATATTAAAATAGACGACATTATTATATATCGCCATTCCTTTTGGGTGCAGCGCGGTGTACAGCGCCACCATCACACCGCAAAACACAAAGGAGCATAAAAAGAACACGCCCACCCTTCTTATAAACGTTTGCCATTTGCAGCGTCCGAAAGCGATCAGTACGATCGGAGCCGAAAGCGCCGCGTCAGCCGCAAGGTTCAGTAAAAAAGGCAGGGCAGGCAGGAGCGCGGTCAGGCTGAGCAATCCCCCTGCTGCCGCTCCCAGGATCATACGCAGCAAGCCGGCACGCAGATGAAGCAGTAGCTTGACACACAGTATCAGAAAAAAATCAATGAACAGATTGACGGTTATCAGAACGTCAATATAAACAGTACGCATACCATCACCACACTGCTATTATGGCATAGAATGAATATAATAAATGTCAAAATCGGTAGGGGAGGTCAAATTTTATGTGGCTCGGCATTATCATCGGCATATTCATCGGCGCGTTTTTCGGCGTCGCTGTAATGTGCATGCTCGCTTACAGCAGGGATCATTAAAAAAAGGGGCTGGCTCAAAAGTGAAAAAGAGCCAGCCTTATAATTACTACAGAAAATAAT